>NZ_LVLC01000029.1 GCF_002092855.1 Campylobacter concisus | reverse complement strand
AAACTTCGTCTCCTAATAGGTCGCTATAACATAAGTATTATCTGGAATAGCATGAGAAGCTTTGCTTTTATGAAACAAACTTATATGTTTAACCCAAAAGATGTCGAATCTATGAGAAATATGCTAAAAGGATATGGCAAATCACTAGGCAAAGATGTAGGAGTAGCTTTTCTTAAAGGTATGGTAGAACTTTATAAAACATCCTATGAAAAACTAGAAGAGAACTACAACGAAATAATGCACACAAGATACACATATAAATTTAATGAAGCTTACGCACTAAATAATATCTCATATAAACCTATGTCTATAAAAGAAGCTTATGATAAAAATAGTACAAATAGCTATTGCTACTATCCAGTGATGATCTATCAAAACTATATAAGTCTAAATTTAAATAGACTATTTCTAGGAGCTAATATAAGTAGTGGAGGATTAGAGTATAACTCATTTATCTACTATGATATAAACAATAAACAAAGCAAACTCTCACATAACCTTGCTTCAAAGCTAGCACTAAATAACCTTAGTGCTTATCTATGTTTAGATGAACTAAGAGGAGCTGGTAATGAGATAGATGCAAACTACTTTAATTATGCAAGAAGTAGATATATTAACTCTGATGTAGAGATAAGAGGATTAAATTTGGATGTGAAAGAGGAGAAAGAAATTTATGATGTGTATAAGCAAAATTCACTTGCTAACTTAGTAGTAGGTAAACCAAAATACGCAATAGACTCTTATCAAGAAGTAGTAAAAATCATAAATTTATTTAAAAAAGGAATCTTTAACACCAGCGATGAAAACAACCACTTTAATCTCTCAAGAGATCTAATAAAAGCATTAGATACCATAGGAAATAATAACATTAAGGGCGTGTATGTGGGGTGTAAAAAGGCGAATACCGATAGTGATCGTACAATCCCTCCTCGTCTAATCGGTCGTCTAGCCACCACCATAGTTATGGAAGATGGTCTTTACATAGGATAAAAGATGAAAAAGATTATATTTACAGCTTTAGCTATCTTAGTAATAGCTATATCACTAATAGTAGTAAGTAAAAGAATGAATAAAGGAAATTTAATGGATAACAATAATACATATATAGTAATAGCTCCGAATGAAAAGGAGGTCTGGCTTGATAAAAATACAAATTTAATAGTAGCAAAGCCAGATAGTAAAATAGATGCTAAAAACAGGATCGCAAACAAAGAAGCTTCTGAGTTAGTTATTCAAGCTCGCTCCATCCTAGACTCATCTCCATATAAAAACTATAAACCACTATACTATAACCCTAAACCAAACTCTTTAGGTCAAACAGACTATCTATCATTTAAACCTTGGCTAGATATTAGCTATAAACCAAGCTCAACCAAACTATCACCTTGGACTAAATCAGAAAAAGCTTACTATGAAAGCTTAAAAGATAAAAGAGATAGATATATCTATCTAGTAAAAAGAAGTAATCTAAAATGCACTATGATAGATATCCCTGAAGATGCAATAGGTAGAGTAGATAGCAAAGGCAAACTAACAAAGCCTGAATATGCTGAAATTTATGATGAAGTAAATGCT
>NZ_LVLC01000028.1 GCF_002092855.1 Campylobacter concisus | reverse complement strand
CCACCTAACCGGACAAAAGCCCGGAGAGACACCGTACTCGATGTTTGACTACTTTGAGATAAGTGGCAAAGACTATCTGGTTATCGTCGATGAGAGTCATGTGAGTTTGCCACAGTTTAGGGGCATGTATGCGGGCGATAGGAGCCGCAAAGAGGTGCTTGTGGAGTATGGATTTCGTTTGCCATCAGCGCTTGATAACAGGCCACTTAAATTTGATGAATTTATAAGTAAAAAGGCGAAATTTCTTTTTGTCTCAGCTACGCCAAACGAGTACGAGCTTGGTATCAGCCAGGGGCACGTCTATGAGCAAATTTTGCGTCCTACCGGGCTGCTTGACCCGATCATCGAGATAAAAGATAGTGACAACCAAGTTGAGGTGCTATTTGAC
>NZ_LVLC01000027.1 GCF_002092855.1 Campylobacter concisus | reverse complement strand
GGTTAGAAACTCGCCTAGCTATTCATTTGGATTAGCATTTATAAGATTTATCTGGGCGTTATTTAGACTGGCTAAAAAGCTATTTTTAGAGTAGTCTAAGCTATCTTTAAGCGCAAGTGTCGTGCTATCTTTTAGCTCGAGCGAGCCCCCAGTTAGCGTCGCTACTATCTTTGCAGCGATGGCAAAATTTTCATCCGAGCCAAAAATGCTTACAAAGTCGTAATTTTTTGATAAATTTTCGATGATAAAAGGTAGCTCTTTGCTATTTTTTGGAGCAAAACTGACCACTCCAAGCTCGCCAAAATGATCCTCGTAGCTTTGAAAAATGTAGTTTAGAAATTCTCTATTTATCTCAAGATC
>NZ_LVLC01000026.1 GCF_002092855.1 Campylobacter concisus | reverse complement strand
AATTGGTATGCTAAGCTCGTAAGGCATCTTTGAGCCAAATACCCCAAGAGACGATCTTTGGCTTGCTAGGATTAGATTTTCTTTATCTTGTGTAAAGGCCGAAGATAGTTCAAAATCATCTTTATCGTCTAGCTCGTTTAATATATCATTGCTAGCTTCATCATGCACTCTTGAGCTAATAAGTGCTTGCTTGGCTGTAAATTTTAAATTTGGTAAATTATTTTGCAAGCTAATATCGACCAAACCTGAGCTAATAGGTAGTTTTAACACTATAATGGCTGAGTTTAGTTCACTTGGGCTTATCTCAAGCGGTTCTGGTAATTCATCTTGATCTGGCGCGTTAAAAATTGTGCCATCTTGAGATCTACAAGAAATTTTAGTTAGCCCTATTTTGCCTTGAAGCAAAAGATCGCTTGAAATTTCTAAATCTAAAACACCGTATAAATTTGAAAAAGAAGAGATGGTTTTTAGGTTTAAATTTCTCTCAAAATATCTTTCTTGCTGCTCGAAATGAACCTTATCAACGTT
>NZ_LVLC01000025.1 GCF_002092855.1 Campylobacter concisus | reverse complement strand
TGGTAAGCAAATGCCAATCTATTTTGTAAGTAGCGACGAAGACTATATGCAGCGTGCGTTTGAGCAGGCCAGAGAGAGCTTTAGATATTTTTGGCGTGAGGTTTACTGGGAGCGCCACAGGATCGTACCTATGCTTGATTATGCGATGGTAAAAATTTGCTTCTTAGATGTCGTAAATGGCGAAGAAGTCGGCGAGCACATGTGGATAGACGATGTGGAATTTGACGGCGAAACGATATATGGTACGCTTATAAATGAGCCAGATAGCGTACAAAACGTGAAATTAGGCGATCAAATA
>NZ_LVLC01000024.1 GCF_002092855.1 Campylobacter concisus | reverse complement strand
AGAAGTCGGCAAGACGACAACAAGAAAGAACGGATCTCAGTTATCCGTCCTTTCATCACATCATTCAGCTTGTTCTGGTATTTCGCCAGTCTCTTTATCGATTTCATTTGATATTTTTTTCACGCAAAAGTGGGCATTCCCAGTCATGCCAGATCGCCTGGGCACGGAGATGTCTGTAAAGCACAACCATTTAGTCCTGCCCAAGCGCAGAAGACTTTTCTCATGGCCGCTGATCAAGCAATGACTGAATTGGGGATTGTAGCCGGTGAGTTTGACCACTTTCAGGCTCAATACGAACTGCCCCTCATAGACATCTGACGTTTCCTTCGAATAGATATGTTCAGATCCC
>NZ_LVLC01000023.1 GCF_002092855.1 Campylobacter concisus | reverse complement strand
TCCATTGTCGGCGTATCTAAACGAAAATATAAACGACGGATTCGTTTTTCATATGCGAAGTCTAGTAAATGACATGTCTAATGCCGGATCTACTTTGAATGGCTATAGTATAGTTAGATGGATAGACGGTAGGGATTATCTAGTTCCTAACGCTGGAGTAAATACATTTACCCTTCAAGACGGCTGGTTTAAAAGTAACGACGGCAAGCTAGCTATTGGTCAAGATAATGCTAAAGACTTAGTGCTAACAAGTAGTGCTAATTCGGCAAATCATACTGGAGATGTGGCCAAAATAGTAGATCCTTCAAGTGATCTTAGCGTATTTGGCGGAGATAATGGAAGCAAGATTACTTCAGATGGTACCAATATAGATACTAAAATTTATAGTAGCGTAAAGGGTGACGAGATCAATATAACTTCTGACGTAACAGGTACTGGTACAAGTGAAGTAGATCCACTTACTCACGAATACACAGGCGGTCAATCTTATATAAGCACCGGTTCAAGTTCGGACAACTTAAATATAGCTCCTGGCGTCACTTTAACTAATACTATAATAAATATGGGCGCTGGAAGTGAAATCGTAAATTTAAAAGGAACTGCTGCAGATAAGATTAATTTTAAAGGATCTATCTTAATGACCGGTGCTGATGATGATGTAATAAATATCGAGAACGCTTCGTTTGATGTAACCGATGAGAGAGTTAGTGTGATAGACGGTGGAAGCGGCAATGACATTATAAACGTAAATTCTGGAGCCGAGTTAAAAAAAGGCACCATGATCAGAAGCGGAAGCGGTAATGACACTGTAAACGTAAAATCTGGAGCAAATATTAACGGCACCACAGAAGAAGCTCTTATACATATGGGTAAGTCTGCTAGTCCTTTAGATAAAGGAGAACAAGGTAATACTTCTGAGCTAAACGTGAAAAACGGAGCATCTGTATCTAATACCATAATAAAAACGGAAGCCAAAGAAAATACGATAAATTTTGAAAAAGGAGCTACTACTACTGGTGTTAGAATCATAGCGAAAGATACTGGTACAAAAAGCACGATCAATATTAAGAGCGATCTAGAAACATCTCTGGAAGGTAAGCACTCTAAGATTAGAACCGGAGAAGGAGACGACATTGTTAACGTAAGTGATAAAGCTACACTAAATAATGTTGAAATGACTTTAGGAGGGGGTCTAAACAAAGTAACTATAGACGATGCTACTATGAACGGTGGTAGTATAGAAAATGGCGATGGTGGTAACGAAATAACATTAACCAATAATGCGGTATTTAGTGATGCTTATATAAGCACTGGAGATGGCGTCGACCAAGTCAATGTATACGATGGGGCATTGTTAAATTTCGCGGAAGTAAATACCGGCGGAGGCAACGACATAATAAGATTTGAACACCTAACTACAAGTCCGTTTCAAGGTTACAGCTACTCTGCAGCAACGGAAACTGAGATAAATATGGGCGACGGCAAGGATACCGTAGTGCTAACTGGCATGGGTAATAGCGGCAACTATGCGGGCAGAGTATCAGACTTCCAACAAGTAAATATAAATATGGGTGACGGAGATACCAAGCATGTGCAGATAAACAGAGGAAAAGTAGAAACTACTAATATAACTACCGGTAGCAAAGACGATTTGGTACAAATACAAGGCGACTCTTTAATGGAAGGTAGAAACAATATAGAAACCGGTGCGGGCGTAGACGAAGTATATATTACGGATTCTAAGCTTAACGGTACAGCTAGCGCAAAAACGAAGATAGATACCGGTGCGGATGGAGACCACGTAGTTATCAGAAATTCTACTTTAAAGCATGCGGAGATTAATACAGGTACTGGAGTAGATACTGTGGATATCGAAGATGAAGTAACGCTTGATGGTGCTATAAATACAGGTGCAGATGATGACGAAGTAAATATTAAGGGCAATATAACTGCAACTACTCAGTCAAATATCATAACTGGTGCCGGCTCTGATACCATAAATATAGATAGCGGAGTAACGCTTACTCGTACAGTTATAGATATGGGTGCCGGAGAGGATACTATAGAAATTAGCGGAAATAGTGCTACTGATCGTATAACATTTAAGGGATCTACTTTGTATACCGATGATGCAGGATACACTGCTAATGATATAGATCATGTAACGATATCAAATACTACCTTTATGAAAAGCGATGACGGTAGATTATCTAGCGTACAGACTGGCGGTGGAGATGATGAGATTACAGTAAAAGATGGAACTGTATTCCAAGATATGTCTTTTATACAAGCTGGAGATGGTAAAGATAAAATATATTTAAATAGTGGCTCTACATTTAATTATTCTAAGGTATTTGGTGGCGATGGAGGCGATGAAATACATGTAAATGGCGCCGAATTTAATGGCAAATATGGACATGGCGGTGTTGATGGTGAAGCGGGAGATGATAAAATTTTTGTTAACTCTGGAACGTTTAATGATGCCAACATAGAAGGTGGAGCTGGTAACGATACAATAGAGATCAAAAAAGACACTATTTTAAATAATGCTAACATTAGAGGCGATGCTGGTGATGACACAATTGTCATCGGAAAAGGTACTAACATATCTGGTGCAACAATAGACGGTGGAACCGGATATGATACATTAAAAGTTGCTGATAGCAGTATTGATTTTAGTCATGTTAAAAATATCGAAAGACTAGATATGACTAATGGAGAAAACACAAACTTAACTCTTACAGCTAGCAATGTTCAAGATATACTACGTGATAGTAGTGAGAGTACACTAAGAATAGATGGCGACAAAGGTGATAAGCTAAAACTTACCGATGGTGGTTGGGGCAGTGGTCATCCAAGCTCTAATGATGGCTATACTCTTTATAGCAATGGCACAACTACAATCGAAGTTAAAAACGATGTACAAGTTGATCTTTAAAATTTAACCAAGCCACTTTAATCCCAAAGGATTTTCCTTTGGGATAATTTCTTCTATCATTAAATTTTTATAATTGTTTATCTTTTTAATTAGCACCAAATCCACAAATTTTTAGTCATTTAAGTAGTAGTTAGCATATATCAAATTAGTAAGTTCTAATAGACAAGTAAAGGCTGAAAATGGATAAATTTAGTGGCAAATGTAGATAAATTTACCGCCGTAAGGATAAACTATTTTCCAGTTGGGTCTAAGCCATTTAAGATGTAATTTACTTCATCATCGCTTAGCTCGTAGTGTAAAAATTCTTATAAAATTTCTTCGTTTCGGCTGCTATATCTATATCTTTAAAAATTTCAGGATGTAATATCTTAGCTGCCCATAAAATTTGCAATGCCCCCTCGGCGCCGTATCTATCCCAGCTAAAAACGCCGGTAGGATTTACGTAAACTCTTTTATTTTTTTACAGCGTTAGTGTCTGCGTAGATAGGGTTTTCATATATTTTTTTCAAAATTTCTGGAGCTTTAGCTCTGCCTATGATGATCACATCAGGGTTCATATTTGGTATCTCTTCAGCATTGATTTCAAGCATATTTCCAGCTTTTTGAACCGCGTTTTGGCCGCCTGCGACACTTATCCACTCGTCTATGATCGTATTTGCGCCGTCAACCTTAAATAAATTCTTGCCATCTGCTATGTGAAGCACTTTTGGTCTATCTGACGCAGTGATCTTATCCGTTTTACTTAGCACTTTTTTAGGTTGCCGTCAAAATACTTATTAAATTTCTCCGCGATCTTCGGCGCGTCGCCTCCTATGGCTTCTGCCATTATAGATACGCTTCTTTTCATATCCGCATGATTCGTAAATGACGGATAAAGGACGTTAAAGCCATTTTTTGTTAGTTCCTCTTTGTTCTTTTTGTCTGCGGCTATGACTATATCAGGGCTTAGTTTGACCAGCTCTTCTACTTGCAGGCTCTTGCCGTTTACGCCATTTGGAATGCTTGAAATTCTAGGGTATATATGTGCGAACCATTTGTTGTTTTTTATGAGATCGGTTGTTGCGACTATTTTGTCAGCACCACCTAGCATCAAGACGATTTGGTTATTTGCATACCAAAGCGTAGCGATCTTTTCTACATTTACAGGGACTTTGACGATGTCGCCAGATATGTCTTTAATCTCTCTAAACTAAGCCGCATTAAGCAAAAGGCCTGTAAACAGCACCATTAAAGCCATGAAAATTTTTTCATTTTTTCTCCTTATGTTAAATATATATTTTTATATATAAGTGCTAATCCTATACGTTATCGCCTTAATAAACAATATCCTTACAATATAGATTTCTAATTTAGAGCTTTAAAATTTATGAGTGAATGTGAATTTGTATCTATTATTGATAGATTAAATTTATAGCAAAGACTCCCCTTCTTGCACTTGGCAAAAAGGGAAGAAAAGAGAGATTATTTCTCAAAAGCTTTTTGCAAGCTAAATGGAAACGCCTGATAGCCCATAGCATTTGTCATCTTTATCTCGATGCTAGGCTCTTTTGCGCCCCACTCAAACTCATCGATGTGTGGGCTAGGAAGTCCTACTGGGCGACCTTTTGCGATGTCAAACTGCATGCCAGCAACGGCTGAATAGACCATCACGCTATCAAGGTCATCTTGATACTGCGTAAGGCTAGTAACCGAGCTATACCACTCTTTGCCACGCTCTTTGCCGTACTCCCAAATTTGCTCAACAGTCTTTTTCTTTTCATCGATCTTATAAACGACCGCGCGAGAGTACTTCATGCCAGCGATGGCTGGTTGCTCCATGCCCCTTGTGTCGCCGTTGTCAAAGACACTTAGGTAAATTTCGCCTTTTTTAGACTTGCTATCTATCCTAAATGCTGTGTGTTGCGTCCATTGCCAGTCAAAGCCACCTTTGTCGCTCTCGTATCCTGGGCATTTTGAGTATTCATCTTCGCAGACTATTTTGTTGCCTTTGCTATCAACTGGCTGGAGGAGTTTATCTTTAAATTTATCGCTCCAACCCTTGTGAGCACCCATGATCCATTTTACTTGTTTATCGCGGCCGATCTTGATGACTGCGTCTTGGTGGCGGCTTGAGATGATGATGCTATCGTCACTTGGGTCATAATCCACGCTATTTACGTGAGCCCAGTTACGTCCAGGACCTGCTCCAACTATATCGCCCCATTTATCGTGTGTATCCATAGACTGAAGCTCATCAGAGCTTGCTGTGTGGCCTGCTTTTTTAGCATCTATGTTTAAGCAAACTGCGCCTTGATCAAGCGTTTTTAGCACGATATCGCGGTAAGGATCAAGAATTTCATAAAGCCTAAAGTCATCAACTACGTTGCCATCTCGGTCAAGCTCGACGATCACGTCGCGCACGGTTCTTACGTTTTTGCCATCAGCTCTTTTATAATCAGCATTTGCCACGCGCAAGAAGTAGTGTCCGTTTTGTGCTACGTCCATTGAGTGAGAGAAGTCGTTGTAGCTAGCTGGTAGCTCACGGTTGAAAATTTCTCTACCCATGATGTCGTATTTTGCGTATCTTTGGCCATATCCCCAAGTCATCGCGCCGTCGTCATTTTGCTTAAAGCCCATCATAACGCCAGCGTGAAATGGCTGTTTAAGATCATAAATTTTGCTTGGCTCAAGGTACCATCTAACCTCGCCTTTTGTATCAAGGATGAAGTTATTTGGGCTATAGTTCCACTCGATCGCACCGCCAGCTGGGTTGTTCCAAACTACTTTTGTGCCCTTGCCTGTTTTATTTACAAAGTTATTTACATAGTAGAGGCGGTTTGCAAATTTAGCGCTCGCTGGCTTAGTAACCTCGATCTTGTCAAATAGCGCGCCCTTTTGATTTGGCGTGCCAGCGCTCTCTAGGTAGATAGCTGGGGCGTAAATTTTATAGCTCTCTTTTATGTGCTCGGTCTTACCTTTGTAGCTCTTGTCGTATTCGACCTCAACGGTGTTTTGATAGTCAGGATACATGCCAAAAACTGGGATGCCGCCATGTGTGCGAAGATGCTTGTCAGCCACTTTGTAGCTTATCACCTGACCACCTTGTTTTGGCACAATGGTTACTTTGGCATTGCTTAGTGTGTAGCCGCCATTTTTGATGACTGCTGTAAGTGGGGCAGTGTCGTATGGATTTACCACTACTTCGCCTATTTGCCCAGTGATAGCGTAGTCAAGTTTAGCTCCGCTTGGACCGCCTATCGCAAAAGCGCTTGAGCAAAGCACAGAAGCTAGCGCAACACAACTCAAAGTCTTTTTCATAACATCTCCTTTGGATAAATTTTATAAACTCTACTCATAAAGCTTATAAAATTTAGAAAAAGCCTTGGAACGCCCAAGGCTTAAAATAGGTAAAAGGAGTAATAAAAAATATTGCGTCCTTCGTAATTGTAATAAAACCTTATAACATAAAAATCACGATAAACTTTATAATGGCTTAAAATCTAAATTTATATTAAAAATTTTTGCCTTTTTGGACCTTAAGCTGGCATTTACGCTTTAGCACTTATAATCAGCCCCAAACAATGGAGTAAAACTTATGACACTAACTTACAATGCAAAGAAAATTTATGAAATTTGGTTTGAATCAAAAAGTGAGCTTGAAGAGAGCAATGCTAGCTTTTTAGAGGATTATTTAAATTTTTTAGGCGATATTAGTGAAGTGATAAATATTGATGAAAAAACAAGACTTTCGGTTATCATCGCCTCTCTTTGCGTGAGTAAAGGTGCAAAAAGCTCATTTAAAAGCTTCGTGAGGGCTGCTTTAAATGCAGGCATATCAGCAAAAGAGATAAGAGAAATTTTATATCAAGCAGTGCCTTATGCTGGGCTTGGCAAGGTAGAAGATTATATATTTTTAGCTGATGAAATTTTTAATGAGCGCTATATAGAGCCTGAAAATATGCCTAAAAAATCAAGAGAAGGCAGAGGCGAGAGAGGTCTTGAGATACAAAGAAAACTCTTCCCAGCGGTTGATAAATTTATCGCATCAATGCCAAATGATCAAAAACATATAATGGATTTTTTATCACAAAACTGCTTTGGTGATTTTTATGCAAGAGATGGGCTTAGTTTAGAGCTTAGGGAGCTTTTGACATTTGTCTACATCACGACTCTTGGCTTTGCAAAGCCACAGCTTTTAGGGCACATTGCTGCAAATTTTGGTATCGGCAACGATAGAGCTAAACTAATAAGCGTTGTTACAACTCTTATACCATTTATAGGCTATCCAAGTGCTTTAAATGCATTATCAGCAATAAATGAGATAAGTTCTAGTAAAAATTAAATTTTTTAATTAATGCAATATCTTGGAAATTTCAGCCAAAATTTATTCTAGCGTTAAATTTGCGGTTGAGCTTGGTTGTAGAATAACTCAAAATAAATCATCTAAAGGAGATTATTATGAGTTTTCTATCTAAATTTAGCAAGGCTATCTTTGCCGTTGCGGTAGCTGGTGCGATTAGTGCTAGTGCATTTAGTGAGGGCGAGGACTACGTCAAGCTTGAAAAGCCACTAAGTGTCGGACAAAATACGTTAGTTAAAATTTTTAGCTATGCTTGCCCATTTTGCTACAAGTACGACAAGAGCGTCACTCCAAAGGTAGTTGAGAAAATCCCTGGACTAAAATACGAGCCATTTCATCTAAAGACAAAGGGCGATTATGGCGAGGTTGCGAGCAAGGTTTTTGCTGTGCTTATCGTCATGGACGAGGCAAAAGGTGTCAGCTTATTTGATGAAAATTCGCTATTTAAAAAGGCTAAATTTGCCTACTACAAGGCTTATCACGACAAAAAAGAGCGCTGGAGCGATGGCAAAGACGCCGAGGGCTTTTTAAAGACCGGACTTGAGGCTGCTGGCGTTAGTAAGGCAGACTACGAAAAAGAGCTAGCTAATCCAAAAGTGACCGAGCTGCTTAAAAAGTGGGATGAGAGCTATGATGTGGCTAAAATTCAAGGCGTGCCAGCATTTGTCGTAAATGGCAAATATCTCATCATGACAAAATCAATCAGCTCGCTTGATGGCATGGCAGCACTCATCGAAGAGCTTCTTAAAAAATAAGGCACCACATGAGCTTTTTTAAAAAAATGGCCAAATTTCAAGACTCACGCATCTCTTGGGCGATCTTAGTCTTTGTAAGCGTCGCACTTGTCGTTATCGCGCACTCGCTCTTTCAAAACTACGCCTATATGCCTCCTTGCGAGCAGTGCGTCTATATACGTTTTGCATTTTTATGTATGGCACTTGGCGGCGTGATCGCTATGATAAACCCAAAAAATTTGCTATTTGCTCTAATTGGCTACGTCTTTGCCTTTTGGGGAGCGGTGCAGGGCATAATGTATAGCGTAAAGCTAGCTAAAATCCATGATGCGGTGCATGGCGATGATCCTTTTGGCGTGCAGGGCTGCTCTACTGAGCCACACTATCCATTTGGCTTGCCGCTTGAGAAGTGGGCACCTGACTGGTTTATGCCAACGGGGGACTGCGGATATGACAGCCCTATGGTGCCTGATGGCGTGGTGCTAAGTGATTTGCAAAAGAACATAGTTGATCTTTACGCAGACGGCTGGTATCTTGTGCCGTCCTCTAAATTTATGTCGATGGCTGATTGCACGCTGCTTGGATTTGGTGTTTGTTTTGTAGTGCTTGCACTTATGCTCGTTTCAAAGCTTTTATCCTTTTTAAAATGAATTTAGTTAGCCCAAATTTGGGCTAACTTAGGATATACTGCGCGTATGGGTATTAATTTAAAATCACAAAATATTAAAATCTACGTCATCATCTTGCTTGCTAGCCTTTTTGTAATACTTCTTGGGCTAAATATTTACAGCAATGCAAAAGAGAAAATTATAGAGCTATCTGATAAAAATAACATAGCAGTTAGCAAAAATATCGTAAATAACTTTCAAATTTGGCTTGATGAACGTATAAATTCACTCATTCGTGCGTCAAAATTTATACAAAATGCAGACATCGTAGATGACGATGAAAAGATAGCTGGCTTTATAAAGCTCTTTAAACAAAACGCAAAAGAATTTGATCTAATGCAGCTTTTAAGGGATGATGGAGAAATTTTTGTAGACGGAGAGAAAATTTTAGAAGAAGTTATGCCAAAGAGTGAAAGAGCAGGGCTTATCTGGTATGTTGAGACAAAAAATACAAATGCCCCAAGCGTAAATTTCATGCAAAAACATAAAATTTTAAAAGGCTCAACTCTAAATTTATGCGTTCCAGTCACAAAACAAGCGAAATTTAAAGCAGCACTTTGTGGCGTCGTGCGTATAGAAAATATCTTTAACAGCATTAAAAATTTTAGCCTTGCGCCAAATTCTTACTCATTTTTGGTGACTCATAGCGGTGAAATTTTAACATCGATACCTGATCTTGCTTTAAAAAAAGAGATCGAGGAGAAATTTAAAGAGTTGTTTTTAAAAGATGAAGACATTACAAGCTTAAAAATAGGACAAAATTTAATCCAAGTAGCTGAGATACCAACGATAAATTGGTTCATAGGAGCTGGCACAAATAACGAAGAAGAAATTTCAGCTTTAACAAAAGAAGCTTTAAAAAATGCTCTAAGCTTGCTCTTTGCCTTCGTTGCGCTCACATTTTTGGCAAACATCCTTCATAATTTTATGTATAACAAGATAAAAAAGATACAAGATGAGTATGAAACATTGCTAACTCATAGAGCCAAAATGAGTGAGGCTGGCGAGCTAATAAGTGGTATCAATCATCAGTTTATTCAGCCAGTAAATTCGCTAAAACTAATGCTAAGCTCGTGCATAATGCTAAAAAAAGAAGGTAAATTAAGCGATGAGGAGCTAATAAATTTGCTTGAAAAAGGACAAAGCTCGGTCAAACTTCTTTCAAGTACTATTGAAATTTTTAGAAATTTTTACAAAAGTGCTGAAAATGTGAGCGAATTTGAGGTGCAAACAAGCGTTAAAAACCTAATAACTCTCATGCACACAGAGCTAAGCCGTGCAAATGTTAGTGTAAAATTTAGTGGTTTTAATAAACAAAAAGTTCGTCAGATAGAAAATATAATCCAACAAATTTTACTAATCCTAATACATAACGCAAAAGACTCACTTGTCGAAAGCTACAAAGATGAGCCACTAAAGCGTATCATCGAGATAAAATTTAGAAGCTTTGAAGATAAGTGCTACATCGGAGTTTATGACAATGGAAATGGCGTAAACGAGCAAATGAGCGAGAAAATTTTTACTTGGCTAAATACCACCAAAAAGCAAGGAAATGGCATAGGACTTTATTTTGCTAAAAAGCTAGCACAAGAAAAGCTAAATGGTGACGTAAGACTCGTAAATAACGCAAAGCCAACGGTGTTTGAACTAAGTTTTGATATAAATTTAAAGGACTAAAATGCAAGAAGTCTTAGAAATTTTAAAAAAGACATCCGTCTTGGTAGTCGAAGATGACGATATGGCAAGAGAGCTTATTATTAGCGGGCTTAAGCCTTATTGCGAGCAGGTAATTGGTGCTTGCAATGGACAAGATGGCGTGGAGAAATTTAAAAAGCAAGGCTTTGATATCGTGATGAGCGATATTCACATGCCAGTGCTTAATGGCTTTGAAATGATGAATGAGATGAAGCGCACAAAACCGCACCAAAAATTTATCGTCTTTACCTCTTATGATAGCGATGAAAATTTGATAAAAAGCATGGAGGAAGGGGCGATGCTTTTTTTAAAAAAGCCTATTGATATGAAGGATCTTAGATCAATGCTTATTAGTTTAAGTTTTGAACGAGATGAAAAGCTAGTTTATTTAAGCGATGAGGTGAGTATAAATTTAAAAAGAGAGAAAATTTATAAAAACGGCATTGAAATTTATCTTAGCTTTTTACAAAATAAGATATTTTGGCTCTTTGCTTATAATCTAAATAAGCTAGTTACTTATGAGATGATAGAAGAATTTGTCTATGAAAGCGATGTTAGCAAGGCGGCTATCCAAAATGTGATACTTCGTCTAAAGCGTGAGCTTGGTGTGAAATTTAAAAATATCAGCGAGAGCGGATATATTTTAATCACAAAATCTGAATGATTTGGAATTATCGCCACCTTGTACCATAGTACAATATACAAAAGTAATTAAATATACTAAAATACCGACAAATAAAAATAAGGAATAAAGATGGCAGCAGTAGCTGGTATAGTTAAAAGTGTTTCATCTGATGTTATAGCGATAGACCAAAATGATCATGTAAGAGTTTTAGACGTAAATGATAAAGTATATATCGGAGAGGCTATAAAGGGCGAGAGCGAAAGCTCAAGTATTACAATCACTGCAAATGATGGACAAGATATATCAATAAACGGATACGATACTCTTTGGCTAGACAGTAGCGTAGTAAGCGATGATATTGGCGAGTCTAGTATAGATACTGACGCATTGTTTAAAGCACTTCTTGGCAATGATTATGTATCGATTTTAGATCATATAAATGAAAAAGTAGATGATATCCTTAGCGCAACCAATTTAGAGCAAGAAGAGCCAAATGATGAGGCTAGCGTAAATATTAGTTTTAATGAAATAGATCCAAATTTAGCAAATGAGCATGGATTAAGAGAAGATGATCTTTTAGCTAAAATAAACGAACATAAAGAGGGCGATAAGCAGATAGATCCTAGCTTTGAGCATACAAATCTTAATGCAACTACGATATATATAGATATCGATAACGACTTAAATAAACTTTCATAAATTTGAGCTTTTTGCTCAAATTTCTTCTGTTTTCAAAAAACTCAAATTTATATAATATCCTCTATAATAAGCCAAAAATTTTAAAGGAAAACGATGAAAAAAATTCTAATCATCGCAGGCTCTTGTAATAGTGGCACAGCCGGGCTTCAAGCAGATATAAAAACATGTGCTAGGCTTAATTGTTATAGTGCAACAGCAGTAACTTCTTTGGTCGCTGAGACTACGGATGCTGTAAAGAGTGTAGTTTGCTTAGAACCTAGCTTTGTCAAAGATCAGCTAAATACGCTTGCGGAAGAATTTAGCTTTGATGCGATTAAGATAGGCATGCTATTTAGTGAAGAGATCATGGAAGTAGTGCGTGAGTTTTTACTAACTCAAAATACCAAAGTAGTAGTGCTTGATCCAGTTTGCGTCTCAAAAAGTGGACACAAGCTTATAAAAGATAGTGCGGTGACAAAGCTAAAAGAGCTAATGAGTTTAGCTACGGTAACTACTCCAAATTTAGATGAGGCAAATTTGCTTTTTGGTGATAATTATAAAGATCTGCCTTGTGACGTCATCGTAAAAAAACATATCAGTGAAGATAGCAGTATAGACACACTTTATAAAAAAGATGGCTCACTAAGAAATTTTAAAACCCCACTTGTTAATCCGCTTGTAATGAGTGGAACTGGTTGTAGCTTCTCAACTGCACTTGCTTGCTTTTTAGCAAAGGGCAAGAGCTTAGAGGAGTCTATACAACTTTCAAAAGAGTATGTTTGCTCTATCATAAAAGAGAGCATAGATACAAAACTTGGTAAAAATCGCCTACTTTGGCATGGAGCGAAGTAAAATTTACCCCTCTGATCTTTGCACGGCAGCTGAGTGAGTGATGATGTCGTGCAGATTTAGTTTATCTTTTCTAAAGAAACAAAGGCAAAGTCCAAGTATGCTAAAGCCAGCAAAGGCAAAGCAAATTTGGCGCAAGATGGTGTGAAAAAAGCTTAGTTTTCTACCGGTTTTTAGGTTTATTAGATAAATTTCTTGTGCTTTGTAGCCTGGAGTTTGTGCTTTTATGCTAAAAAAAAGGCACATTATAAGTGAGATCAAGCTATTTGCACTAAAAATAGCAATTTGGTTATGCAAAAACGCCTCTTTGCCATCAAGTACAAGATATGTTATCGCATAAAATATCGGCATACCGATGATAAAAAGATCGATAACGAAGGCCTTTGCTCTAGCCCAAATAGGTGCGATTTTTGCCTTTTGCTTTGCCAACTCAATTTCCTGTATTTATGTAGATACGGCTAAATTTCTCCCAGTCATATAGATAGACTAGGTTGTCACTCTCGCCGCTATCATGCGTGACGCAGAGCATAGTAGAGGCGCGTGAGATCTTGCACCAGTGATTATAGAGATCAAGTTTTTTGATATCGCTTTCTAGTACACCAGAACAGCCTATATACTCATAAATGCTAAGATCAAAAAAGCTCTTATTTTCGGTTTTTAGTAAGCGTTTTTTGCTATTTTCTTGCATTAAACTAGCTCTACGCCTTTGCCATTTACTACTTCACCGATCACGTAGCCATCGCTGCTAGCTAGGACAGCGTCAACGTTTTCTTTTGACACAACTAATATCATGCCAACGCCCATGTTAAAGGTTCTCATCATCTCGCTATCTTCTACTTTTTGAGCGATGATTTTAAAAATTTCAGGCGTTTTTATAGCGCTTTTTTGCACCTTTGCGCCAAGTCCAGCAGGGAAGACGCGAGGCAAGTTTTCAACTATGCCACCACCGGTGATGTGAGCCATTGCCGTAATCTTATCCTTTAATCTTAAAAAGTCGCTCACGTAAATTCTAGTTGGCTCAAGAAGTACGTCGATGAGCTTTTTATCGCCTACTTTTTCATCAAATTTTAGTCCAAGCTCGCTAACTACTTTTCTTGCAAGAGAGAAGCCATTTGAGTGCAGGCCACTACTAGGAAGTGCGACTAAAACGTCACCAGCTTTTACAAATTTGCTTCTGTCGATCTCATCAGCCTCAGCGATACCAACGGCAAATCCAGCAAGATCGAAGTCGCCTTTTTCATACATCGACGGCATCTCCGCTGTCTCGCCGCCGATAAGTGCGCATTGCGCCTTTTTGCAGCCATTTGCGATGCTTTTTACAACCTCTTTGGCACTCTCTATCTCAAGCTTTGCCGTTGCGTAGTAATCGAGAAAAAAGAGTGGTGTGGCGAAGTTACAGATGAGGTCGTTTACGCACATTGCGACTAGATCCTCGCCCACGCTGTCAAATTTCTTAGCGTCGATAGCTAGGCGAAGCTTTGTGCCGACACCGTCAGTCGCGCCTAGAATGGCTGGATTTTTATACCCGCTTGGTAGTCTGACCGCTCCTGAAAATGACCCAATGCCACCTATAACGTTTGGTGTTTGTGTAGATTTTACGAAAGGCTTTATCGCCTCAACAAAGCTATTTCCAGCATCTATATCCACTCCAGCATCTTTATAGCTTATCATCTTTACCCTTTTTTGTAATTTTTTAAAACTTTAGCCAAAAGTTGCTAAAATTGTCATCAATTTTCAAAAATGGAGCGAGTTTGCAGAAATTTCCAAACGCTTATGTCGTCACAGGCTCGATCGCTAGCGGTAAAAGCACGGCTATAAATTTGCTAAAAAAACGAGGCTTTAGTGTGATTGATGCGGACGTGATCGCTCATGAACAGCTTGAAATTTGTAAATGTGAGATAGTAGAATTTTTTGGCGAGCAAATTTTAGACGAAGTTGGCAAGATCGATCGTCAAAAACTTGGTGCCATTGTTTTTAATGATCCAAAAAAATTAAAAATTTTAGAGCAAATTTTGCATCCAAAGATAAAGGAAGAAATTTTATCTCGTGCTACGAATCTTGAGTGCTTGGGGCAGGTTTATTTTGTCGATATTCCTTTGTTTTTTGAAAAAGAGGATCGATACGCTGAGTTTAAAAATATAGCTGTGATCTATGCGCCAAAAGAGCTTTTGCTAAGCCGCTTAATGAGCCGAAATGGTCTAAGTTTAGAGGACGCAAAAGCAAGAGTGGAGCTTCAGATGGATATCGAGCAAAAGCGAAAAAGGGCAAATTTTATCATAGATAATAGTGATGATAAAAAAAATTTAGAGCAAGAACTAGAGAAATTTCTAAGGCAAATTTGCGGCTAGTTTTATATAAATTTGGCAAAAATAAGTAGAGTAATGTTAAAGGAAAAATAATGCAAGTTTCAAAGTACAACGCTAGTGGCAACGATTTTGTAATATTTCATACATTTTTGAGTAAAGATAGAAGTGAGCTAGCAAGGCAAATTTGCAGCAGAACGAACGGTGTGGGAGCTGATGGGCTCATCGTGCTTTTGCCTTACGAAAAGGGCGTGAAATGGGAGTTTTACAACAGCGACGGAAGCTACGCTGCGATGTGTGGCAACGGCTCGCGCGCGGCTGCTAGATATGCCTATCTAAATGGTCTTGTTAGTTCAAACGATTTTGTCTTGCTAACTGGTAGTGGCGAGGTTATGGCAAGTGTGAAAAACGAGTGTGTCGAGGTTGTACTAACAAGTCCAAAGATTTTAAGCGAGCCGCTAAATGAAAACGGCAAAACTTGGTATTTTTATGATACTGGCGTGCCTCACCTTGTAAATTTTACACAAAATTTAGAGGAATTTGACGTCAAAGAGTGCAGGGCGCTTCGTCAAAAATACAATGCAAATGTAAATTTGGCCAAATTTGAGGGTGGAGCTTTAAAGGTGAGAACCTACGAAAGGGGCGTAGAGGACGAGACGCTAGCTTGTGGCACTGGTATGGCGGCTTGCTTTTACGGCGCTACTTTAAATTTAAATGCAGCGCAATGCCTAAAAGTCTATCCAAAAAGCGGCGAGGAGCTTGGACTTAGGCTTGAAAACGGCAAAATTTTATTTAGTGGAGCGGTGAAACACTGCTTTGATACGAGTATTGAAATTTAGCTATTTAGAGCGAGTTTTATACTTGCTCTTGGCTAGTTTGGCTAGTAATGGTAAGCAAATTTTTCAAATTTATATTACTAAATTTGCACCTAGCTGATGAAGTAAAATTTTATAGTGGTATTAATTTAAAATTTGAATACAAAATAACTAATTAAAAAAAATTTCGAAAAATAAATTTTAATAAAAATTTGATAGAAATTTAAAAAAAGAAGATCTCCGCCGAAGCGGAGAAAAGGTGTTATTTTAAAGCATCTTTTGCTTGTTTTGCAAGTGCCGCAAATGCCTTCGCGTCATTCATAGCTAGATCAGCTAAAATTTTTCTATCAAGTTCTATGTTAGCTTTGTTTAAGCCGTTGATAAATCTTGAATAGCTAATGTCGTTTAGTCTGCAAGCTGCGTTGATACGAACGATCCATAAACGTCTGAAATCACGTTTTTTCTGGCGTCTGTCACGGTATGCATAAACTAAACTTCTCTCTAGTTGCTCTTTAGCTTTTCTAAAGTGTTTATGTCTAGCACTGAAAAAACCACGTGCTAGCTTTAAAACTTTCTTATGGCGTCTTCTTCTAACTACGCCTGTTTTTACTCTTGCCATATTTATCCTTTTACAAATTGGCGCTCACGAAGTGAGTCTTGCCCCTAAATTTGGGGGAGTTTGAATGACTTTTTGTCAAAAACTTAAATCTACAGCTGCTTATACGCCGAGCATTTTGCGAACGGCTGGGACATTTGTGCTGTCCACGTATTGTGGGCCACGCAAATCTCTCATACGCTTACTAGGTTTTTTTGTTAAGATATGGCTTCTAAAAGCAGAGCCCCTTTTTATCTTATTTTTACCTACTTTAAAGCGCTTAGCAGCACCGCGAACGGTTTTCATCTTTGGCATGCTAATCCTTTTTGAAATTTTATACGCAATTGCGTAAGTTTTGGATTATAGCGAAAAATCCTTTAGAAAATTTAAATTTCACTTAGACAAAATTTGCAATAAATTTACATTTAACTTAAAAAAGTTTTAAAATATGGAACTAATTTATTAAATTTGGCGTATAATCACATGAAGAAATTTTATTTTACTAAAGGAGTAAAAATGAAAGGCAAAATTATTGCATCAATCGTCGCTATGAGTGCGATTTTAGGCACAAGTAGCTTGGCATGCACTACTATTTTAGTAGGAGATAAAGCTTCAAACGATGGCTCTATGTTAGTCGCCAGGAGCGCAGACAGCAAGGCTGTAAAGGCGCAAGTCTTTTTGATCCATCCAGCAAAGAAAAACCAAACTGGCATGCATAGCTCAAAAGCCCATGACGGCGCAAATGACTTTACATATCCGCTTCCAAAAGATGGCATGAGATATACAACTGTTGCAAATTCGCACACAAAACTTCATGGAGCAGTTGGCTACAACGAGGCAGGGGTTGGACTAAGCGGCACTGAGACCATTTACGCAAAAGATGAGCTTTTAAAGATCGACCCATATAACGAAGAGAGTGGCATCACAGAAGATGACATCCCAGACGTGCTTTTGCCACGTATGAAGAGTGCAAAAGAGGGCGTTAAGCTCCTTGGCGAGATAGTTGAGACAAAAGGCGCTGGAGAGGGCTTTGGCGTGGTATTTATCGATGCAAACGAGCTTTGGTACTTTGAGACAGGTACAGGCCATAAATGGATCGCTTCAAAGATCCCACAAGATGAGTACTTTGTCACTGCAAACCAAGGCAGACTTCACGCTTATAAAGAGAATGATCCAAATTTCATGGGCGCAAAAGATGTTATCAAATTTGCGATTGACAACAAAACTTACGACCCTGCAAAAGATGGCGAATTTAACTTTACAAAGGCCTATACAAGGGACGATGAGAGGGATGTGACCTACAACTACCCACGCGTTTGCTGGGTTCAAAGCATGTTTAACCCAAGTCTAAAACAAGACTTCGCCGATGGTCAGAAATTTCCAGTATTTTTAAAACCAGAGAAAAAACTAAGTGTTGAAGACCTAAAAGCTGCGATGAGAGCCCACTACAACGGCACTGCGTTTGATAACTACGCCAGCAAAGATGAAGATAAGAAAAACGTCTACCGCGCTATAAGTGTCTTTAGAACATACGAGTCTCACGTCATGCAGGTGCGCCCATGGCTACCAAAAGAGATCGGCCGTGTGACTTACGTAGCTCTTGGCATGGCTGATCTTAGCGTTTATTTGCCGTATTATGAGGGGCTTGATGGCTTTATAAAAGGCTACTCAGATGGCTCTTATGACGCTGATGATACTTCGATATACTGGGTTTATAGAAAGCTTCAAACACTTGTGATGACCGATTATGAGAAGTATTCGCCAGTGGTTAAAGAGGCTTACGCCAAATTTGAAAAAGAGTTGGCGGTAAAGCAGGCTAAATTTGAAGATGAGTACGTAAAGCTTTATAAAAAAGATAAGAAAAAAGCGGACAAACTCCTAAATGAATTTAGCCAAAAGACAATGCAAGAGGCAAAGGATCTAACTCAGGAGCTTACAAACAAAGTCTTTACTATGCTTACAGCTGATATGGACGCTAAGCTAAAATCTCTAAATAAAGGCAAAAAAGACTAAAAACTCTGGGCGTGAAATTTAGTAGCGCCCAAACTTTAAACAAAAATTTGGCAAAGAGCGTTTATAATGCGACAAAAATTCACTACAAAGGAAAAACGCTGATGCCTTGTCCCATGCATAAAGCTCATTAATCTCGGCAAAAAACATATCAGCGATTTTCAAAAAACACGCAAATTTTTAAATGATTTTACATTTTTTCACATTGATATAAATCCATTTTTACTAGCAGGTCCGCTGCATTGTAACTGCATTTTTAATAGCAAAGCTAAGCAATGCCTGAAATTTGGCAAGGATCTTTTCAGTAGGGTTTTTTATAAATTTTACTTTAGTTTAAGAAGAAGTGGGTGTCATCCACCGCATGTGAGGTGACACAGACTTGTGCGCAGCGCAACAACATTGAACGTGCTGGGGTTTGGGTCGCAGGGATAAGGGGGCGGTTTCGTAATTCTAGCCCCCTTGCACCTGCATAAAAATATTCAAAGTTGCTGTGCTTTGCACAGTTTTAATTAAAAATAGAAATTTAAAAAGGATAAAAATGATAAAAAGTTATGTTTTAGGTTTTCCAAGAATCGGAGAGAAAAGAGAGTTAAAGCGCGCGTTAGAGGGCTTTTGGGCTGGTAAAGAGGGCTTTAGTGAAGAAAATTTGCAAGAGACTGCAAAGACACTTCGCCAAAGACACTGGAAATATCAACAAGACGCTGGTATTTCGGCTATTAGCGTTAATGATTTTTCGTTTTACGACCTAATGCTTGATAACATCATCGCTTTTGGCGCGACACCTCCAAGATTTGCAAATTTAAGCGGCTTAGAGCAATATTTTGCTTGCTCAAGAGGCAACAAAAATGGTGTTGCGATGGAGATGACAAAGTGGTTTAACACAAACTACCACTACATCGTGCCAGAGCTTAGCAGCGAGAGTAAATTTAGCCTAAAAGCGGACAAAATTTTAAATGAATACAAAGAGGCGAAGGCTAACGGCGTAAAAGGCAAGGTAAATTTGATCGGTCCTATCACATTTTTGGCCCTTTCAAAGACGACTGACGGCAGTTGCCCATTTAAGCACCTTGACGCGCTTGTAGGCGAGTATAAAAAGCTACTTGAGCAAATTTCTAAGCTTGATGATGAAATTTTAGTGCAGTTTGACGAGCCGATCTTTGTAACTGACAAAAATGAAAGCGATCTTTTGCCACTTATCACAAAGGTTTATAACGAGCTAACAGGCGTTGTTAGCAACATCAAGATCGTGTTTGCGACATATTTTGAGCATGCGATTAAAGCAGTTAGCGAAGTGGCTAAAACTAAAATTTACGGCATCGCACTTGACTTCATCCATGGCAAGAGAAATTTCGAAGTACTTGAGACTATCAAAAACAGCCATTTGACGCTATTTGCTGGCGTGATCGACGGCAGAAATATCTGGAAAAGCAACATCGATGAAAAAGTAAAACTTGTTCGTGAAATTTCAGAGAAAATAGGAGGCAAAGACTTTTACATCGGTACTTCGTGCTCGCTTCTTCACGTACCATACACGCTAAAATATGAAGAGAATTTAAACCCTGAGATCAAAAGCTGGCTAAGCTTTGCGGTTGAGAAGCTTGATGAGATCAAGATCATCACAAAACTAGCAAACGGCGAGAATCTAAACGATGCTGAGGCAAAAATTTATGAAGAAAATAAAAATGCCGTTAAAACTCGCGCCACTTCAAAGCTCATCCACTCTGAAAGTGTTCAAAACCGCATTAAAAATTTAAGCAAATTTGAGCGTGATGAGAAATTTGAAGATCGCATCAAAATTCAACGCGAAACACTAAAATACGGCATCTTACCAACAACAACGATAGGTAGCTTCCCTCAAACGGTTGATCTTCGCGTACTTCGCCAAAATTTCAAAAAAGGCGAGATCGACGCGGCTGCTTATGAAGCAGGTATCAAAAAATATATCGATCACTGCGTGAAATTCCAAGAAGATATCGGCCTAGACGTGCTAGTACATGGTGAGCCAGAGAGAAACGACATGGTTGAGTACTTTGGCGAGCAGATCAGCGGATACGCATTTAGCCAAAATGGCTGGGTACAAAGCTACGGCAGCCGCTGCGTCAAGCCACCACTTCTCTTTGGTGACGTAAGCCGCCCAGAGCCGATGACTGTTAAATGGATGAAATATGCTCAAAGTATCACAAAACACGTAATGAAGGGCATGCTAACAGGTCCTGTGACCATGCTAAACTGGAGCTTTGTGCGTGATGATCTGCCAAGAAGCGAGGTAGCAAAACAGCTCGCACTTTGTATCTATGACGAGATCGCAGACCTTCAAAACGCAGGCATCAGAGTGATCCAAGTCGATGAGGCAGCGTTTAAAGAGGGCTATCCGCTAAGAGCTGAAAATATACCAGCTTATGAGAAATTTGCGGTTGATTGCTTCAAGCTTTCAGTAAGCTCAGCTGAGGCAAAAACCCAGATCCACACGCATATGTGCTACTCTGAATTTAACGATATTATTAAGACTATCGAAGCTATGGATGCTGATGTTATTAGTATCGAGACTGCAAGAAGTGGCAACGAGCTACTTAAAATTTTCAAAGCCGTTGGCTACAAACAAGAGGTCGGACCTGGCGTTTACGACATCCACAGTCCACGCGTGCCAAGTGTCGAGGAGATCGTCGCTCAGATCAAAGCTCTGCTTGAAGTCTTACCAAAAGAGCAACTCTGGATCAACCCAGACTGCGGCCTAAAAACCAGAAAATGGGAAGAGGTCGAGCCAAGCCTTAAAAACATGGTAGAAGCTGTCAAGATCGTAAGAGGTCTATAAAATTTAATTAAAAAGGATTTGAAAAATGAAAAGGATTTTTCTATTTGTAATATTAGTTATATTTGCGTCCGGATGTAGTTCTAGACGCCACTCTATACCACTCAACAAAGGTGCGTACAAGCAAACAAATATCTATAGTATCAGCGAGGCTTTAAATTTAGAAGCTGCCAAAAAAGAGCTAGCAGGATTTGAAAATGTGAGGCTTGAATTTGGCTCAAACGACCAAAATAAAAGCGTCATCAAGGCAAATGTAAAGGTTCAAAGATTTATCACTGATAGCGGAGATATAAAGGGCTATTGCCAAGAGGCTTTTGTCGCCGTCATAAAAAGATATATGATAGCTGCTAAAAAGCAAAATGCCGACGTGGCAAATATCGTGAGCTTTTGGCGAGCCGATGCAAAATACCTAAAAGACGAGTTTGTCTGCATGTCGTCAAAAAGTTCTGTTGGCGTGGTGATGAGGGCTGATCTAGTTCAAAAGTGAGAAAATGCTAAAAGAAAAAATTTTAAATAAAGAAAAAGGGCTCGTGCTCTATGGTCTCACACCGCCAAAGGCTGAATTTGAAGAGGCAAAGCTGTGTGAGATCTCAGAGCGCTGGACGAGGCGGATAAATGATATCAAGGCCGACGGGCTTGTGCTTTATGAGGTACAAGACGAGAGCGAGAGAAATGATAGCGAGAGGACATTTGAGTTTAGTGGGACGCTAAGCTCAGAAATTTACTACAAAAAGTACCTAAACGTCGCAACACCTAGTATATTTTACCGCGTGGCTAGCGGATACGGCGAGGATGAATTTCGCGCAGCACTTAAGGCTCAAAGCTCAAATTTAAACGTTCTAGTGGGGGCAACTTCTAGCACGCAAAAAGTGAGGCTAAATTTAGCTCGCGCCTACGAGATCGCTAGCGAATTTAAAGAGTTAGCAGTAGGCGGTGTCTGTATCGCAGAGCGTCACGGCAAAAAGGGCGATGAGCCACAAAGGATGCGTGAAAAGATCGCAGCTGGGGCTAAATTTTTCATATCGCAAGCAATCTTTGACTCACAGCTAGCGCGTAAATTTTTAGAGGATTGCGCGGCTGCAAAGATAAGTGAGCCGATATTTCTGACATTTAGCACAGCTGGCAATGCAAAAACGCTTGAATTTATCAAATGGCTTGGAGTGAG
This sequence comes from Campylobacter concisus, assembly GCF_002092855.1. NCBI lineage: Bacteria > Pseudomonadati > Campylobacterota > Epsilonproteobacteria > Campylobacterales > Campylobacteraceae > Campylobacter > Campylobacter concisus. The sequence goes on along the minus strand of NZ_LVLC01000023.1, from coordinate 125,277 downwards.
CGTGCCAAGCTCTGTCGAAGAGAGGCTAAGTTTAAGCTCTGACTACCTAGCTAGTAGCTGTGATATCATCAAAGAAATTTGGTGCGAGCTAAAGAAATTTGGCGACGAAAATGGGTTAAATTTAAGCATAAATATAGAAAGTGTAATGGCAAAAAGAGCTGAGATAGAAGCGAGCTTGGAGCTAACACATAAGATGAAAGAGGTGTTTTGATAGTTTAAAAGCTATCAAAACTTATATTTTAGATGATTTTAGTAAGTTCTTAGTCTTTTTTAGCTTTAATTATATAAGATTTTTAAGCTCATTTTAAAGTAGATAAAATTTATGACAAATATATTATTATGTGGTGGTTCTGGTACGAGGTTGTGGCCTATTAGCAGGACTTTGATGCCAAAACAATTTATTAAATTATTTGATGACAGGTCACTTTTTCAGCTAACTGCACTACGAAATAGTGAAATTTGTGACAATACATTTATGATTACAAATATCGATCACTACTACTTGGCGATGGATCAGATAGAGAATTTAAATATCACAAATTTTAAATATCTACTTGAGCCAGTCGGTAGAAATACTGCACCAGCGATCACATTAGCTTGCCTCGCACTTGATCCAAATGAGATTGTTTTAGTAACGCCATCGGATCATTTGATAAAAGAGATTAAAGCATACCACATAAGCGTAAAATCCGCAAAGGAGCTGGCAGAGCAAAATTTTTTGGTTACTTTTGGCATAAAGCCAAGGTCGCCTGAGACAGGATTTGGATATATAGAGAGCTATAATGGTGATGTGAAGGCTTTTTATGAAAAGCCAGACTATGAAAGGGCAGTGAAATTTCTAAAAGATCAAAATTTCTACTGGAATTCAGGTATGTTTGTCTTTAAGGCAGGCGTTTTCTTGGATCAGATGAAAACTTTTGCTCCTGAGATACTTGAAGCATGTAAATTAGCTTTTGATAACGCAAAAAAAGACGAAATTGATATCAAGATAGATGTTATTGACATGCAAAATATTCCGCAAAATAGCATAGATTATGCTGTGATGGAAAAGTCTGATATCGTAAAAATGGTAGCCCTAGATGCATCTTGGAGTGATCTTGGAAGTTTTGATAGTTTGGATGAGCAGCTACAAAAAGATATCAATGGAAACACAATAAATAGCGATCTGGTGCAGATAAATTCTCACAATAATCTAGTCCTATCTAGTGGTAAAAAAATAGCTTTGATAGATGTTGATGATCTAACTATAGTTGATACAAAAGATGCTCTTTTAATATCTAAAAAATCCTCTAGCCAAAAAGTAAAAAATGTGGTGGAAATTTTAAAAGAGGAGAGCTCTGAGCTTTGTAATGCCCATATTACGACAAATAGGCCTTGGGGAAACTACACTGTCCTTGAAAATCAAGATGGTTATAAGATAAAGATAATAGAGGTAAAACCTGGCAAAAGGCTATCTTTGCAAAAGCATTTTCATAGAAATGAGCACTGGATAGTACTATCAGGTAGTGCCACCGTTACGATAGGTGAGACAACTAGACTCGTTTGTCCTAATGAGTCTATCTATATAAAAATGGGCGAAGTTCATAGGCTGTCTAATGAAGGAAAAATTCCTGTGGTTTTGATAGAAGCTCAGGTCGGTGAATATACAGGTGAAGATGATATAATTCGCCTAGACGATGATTTTAAAAGGTGATTTATGGATAAAAAAGTAGCGTTAATAACTGGTATAACTGGTCAAGACGGATCGTATTTGGCGGAATTTTTACTAAAAAAAGGTTATATAGTCCATGGTGTAAAAAGGCGAACGAGTCTTTTTAATACAGATAGGATAGATCATCTTTACCAAGATCCTCATGTTGATAATAGAAATTTTTTCTTGCACTATGGCGATATGACGGACTCTATGAATTTAACAAGGATCATTCAAGAAGTACAGCCAGATGAAATTTATAACCTAGCTGCCATGAGCCATGTACATGTTAGCTTTGAGACACCAGAATATGTCGCAAATGCTGATGGTACAGGTACTCTTAGGCTTCTTGAAGCTATAAGGATACTAGGGCTTGAGAAAAAGACTAAAATTTATCAAGCCTCTACATCTGAGCTTTACGGAAAAGTACAAGAGACGCCGCAAAGCGAAACGACTCCATTTTATCCAAGAAGTCCTTATGCAGTCGCAAAGATGTATGCGTACTGGATAACGGTTAATTATAGAGAGGCTTATGGCATTTTTGCTTGTAATGGCATATTGTTTAATCACGAATCACCAGTTAGAGGCGAGACATTCGTAACCAGAAAGATCACAAGAGCAGCTAGTAAGATAGCGCTTGGGCTTCAAGACAAGCTTTATCTTGGAAATTTAGATGCCAAAAGAGACTGGGGCCATGCAAAAGACTATGTAAAGATGATGTGGATGATACTACAAGCCCCAGAGCCAGAAGACTGGGTGATAGCAACTGGACAAACAACAGCGGTTAGAGATTTTGTAAAATTTGCATTTGCTTATGCTGGCATAAATTTGAGATTTGAAGGGGCTGGTGTAGATGAGGTAGGAGTCGTGGACTCACTAAATTTTGAAAAAGCAAAAGAGTTAAATTTAGATATATTACATTTAAGTATCGGACAAACTGTGGTTTGTGTGGATCCAAGATATTTTAGGCCAACGGAGGTTGATTTGCTACTTGGAGATCCGAGTAAAGCAGAGAAAAAACTAGGCTGGAAGAGAGAATTTAAGCTTCAAGATTTAGTAAATGATATGATGAAGTCAGACTTAAAACTCATGACAAAAGATGTCTATCTAAAAGATGGCGGATATGAGATAATGAGCTATTTCGAGTAAGAAATGGATAAAAATAGTAAAATTTATATAGCAGGACACAGAGGACTGGTAGGCTCTGCTATAGTGAAAAATTTAAAATCAAAAGGCTATGAAAACATAATCACAAGAACTCATAATGAGCTTGATCTAATGGATCAAAAAGCAGTTTATGAGTTTTTTGAAAAAGAAAAGCCTGAGTATGTGGTGCTAGCTGCTGCAAAGGTCGGCGGAATAGTGGCTAATAGCACGTATAGAGCTGATTTTATCTATGAAAATTTGCAAATTCAAAATAATGTGATCCATCAAAGCTATGTGCATAAGGTAAAAAAACTACTATTTCTGGGAAGTACTTGTATATATCCTAAAAATGCTCCGCAACCAATGAGGGAGGAGGTGCTTTTGACATCTCCACTTGAATACACAAATGAGCCATATGCGATCGCTAAAATAGCCGGCATGAAGATGTGTGAGAGCTATAATTTACAGTACGGCACAAATTTTATATCTGTTATGCCTACAAATTTATATGGTCCAAACGACAACTTTGATCTAGAAACTTCGCATGTATTGCCAGCACTTATAAGAAAGATACACCTAGCAAAGCTTTTAAGCGAAGAAAAATTTGACGAAGTGGTAAAAGATCTAAAAGCAAGAGATATAAATGAAGCTATGGCTTATCTTGGTAAATTTGGCATTTCAAAAGATAGAGTAGAAATTTGGGGTACAGGAGAGCCTAGACGAGAGTTTCTACACTCAGAAGATATGGCCGATGCTTGTGTATTTTTACTGAAAAATAGAGACTTTAAAGATACTTATGACAAAAATAGCAAAGAGATAAGAAATACGCATATAAATATAGGAACTGGCAAAGATATATCTATAAAAGAGCTAGCAAATTTGGTTAAAAATATAGTTGGCTTTAAAGGCGAGCCATACTTTAATGATAGCAAGCCTGATGGCACGATGCTAAAACTAACGGATCCCTCAAAGCTCCACTCTCTTGGTTGGAAGCATAAAGTAGAGCTTGAAGATGGAATAAAGACGCTTTATGAGTGGTATTTAAATGACTAATTTAAAAAAGCTATTAGCAATAACAACAAGACAAGAAAAGAAAAATTTTATTATTTTGATTTTTATGAGTATTTTTTTGTCGGTTATTGAAACTGTTGGAATATCTGCTATTATGCCGTTTATTACCTTAGCATCAGATCCATCAAAAATAGTTAGTAACGAATATTCAAAAAAAATTTATAACTTTTTTGACTTTTCTACTACTACTAATTTTATGATTTTTTTTGGTCTTTTTTTAATAGGCTTTTATATTTTTAGAGCTTTTTACTCGATATTTTATAATTATTTGCTTAACAAATTTGCATTTGGAAGATTTCACTCTTTTGCATTTAGACTTTTTAAAAACTATACAAATTTACCGTATAAAAGATTTGTAAAAAGAAATAGTTCGGAACTAATAAAGACTATTGTAAATGAAGCTTCAAACCTTTCTTTTTATATGCAAAGCCTACTTTTGATATTCTCGGAATTTTTTACTATAGTATTGCTGTATACCTTATTGCTTTTAATGAATTGGAAAATGACTCTAGTTTTAACTATTCTTTTGGGGGCAAAAGTATTATTTCTATTGTTTTTTCTAAAAAAAAGAATAGAAAAAGAAGGCACAAGAAGATCAATAATGCAATCAAGATTTTATAAAATTTTAAATGAAACATTTGGAAATTTTAAAATTATAAAACTTATACAGAATGAACAAAAACTTTATAGTGAATTTTCTAGTATAAGCTATGGCTATGCAAAGGCTAATGTTGTAAGTAATACTTTAAGCCAACTACCTAGACTCTCGTTAGAAACGATTGGTTTTGGTGTTCTTATAGGAATTGTTGTCTACGTTCTTTTTAAATATAATGATGCAAACTTTGTTTTGCCAATCATTTCTATGTATGCTCTAGCTTTATATAGAATTCTTCCTGCTTTAAATAGAATACTTTCTAACTATAATACTCTTTTGTTTTTATCTAGCTCTCTTGATATTGTATATAGCGATCTTAGCTATACTCCGCAAACAGAAGGTAAAGATTTTATGGATTTTAAAAACAAAATAGAGCTAATAAATGTAAGTTTTGAATATAATAAAAATAAAAAGGTTCTTAAAAATATCAATATAACTATAAATAAAGGTGATAAAATTGCTTTTGTAGGAGAGAGTGGGAGTGGAAAGTCCACACTAGTTGACTTAATTATCGGATTATATAAACCTCTTAGTGGCGAAATAATCATAGATGGAAAGAAATTAACTTCTGATAATATAAAATCTTATAGATCAAAAGTAGGCTATATACCACAATCGATATATCTTTTTGATGGTACAGTCGGAGAAAATGTGGCTTTTGGCTATGAATATGATAAAGAAAGAATAATAGAAGTCTTAAAGAAGGCTAATATATATGATTTCTTATCCTCAAAAGAAGGGATAGACACACTGGTTGGAGATGGTGGAATTCAGTTGAGTGGCGGACAAAAACAAAGAATAGGAATAGCTAGAGCTCTATATAGTGACCCCGAAATTTTAGTATTAGATGAAGCAACAAGTGCTTTAGATAACGAAACAGAAGCAAAAATAATGGACGAGATATATGAAATAAGTCAAGATAAGACATTATTAATAATCGCACACAGATTAAGTACAATTGAAAGATGTAATAGGAAGATAATGCTATCTAATGGAAAAATAATATGAACAATATCTTAAGTTTAATAGGACGCACGAAAAATCTTTTTGAAGATGATATAAATGCGCTTGGGAAAAATTTAAAAGAGATAGTTTCAAGTTCGAGCTTTCTAGTTATTGGTGGTGCCGGTTCTATCGGTTCAGCCGTGACAAAAGAAATTTTTATAAGAGATCCAAAAAAACTATACGTCGTTGATATCTCTGAAAACAACCTTGTCGAGCTAGTGCGTGACATAAGAAGCGAGTTTGGATATATAAATGGCGACTTTAAAACTTTTGCCATAGATGTTGCAAGTGCCGAATTTGACGCACTTTTGGCGCAAAGTGGTAGATTTGACTACGTGTTAAATTTATCAGCGCTAAAGCACGTTAGAAGCGAAAAAGATCCGTTTACACTCATGAGAATGCTTGAAACAAATATCTTTAACACCGACAAAACACTAGCACAAGCCTTTGGTATGAAGTCAAAAAAATATTTCTGCGTCAGCACCGATAAGGCCGCAAACCCTGTAAATTTAATGGGAGCTAGCAAGCGCATCATGGAGATGTTTGCGTTTAGGCACTCTTTAGAGATCGACGTCTCGATGGCCAGGTTTGCAAACGTGGCATTTAGCGACGGCTCGCTTCTTTTTGGTTTTCAAAAACGCATAGAAAAGTCCCAGCCCATAGTCGCTCCAAATGATGTCAGACGCTACTTTTTAACACCAAAAGAGAGCGGCGAGCTCTGCCTTTTAAGCACCATTTTTGGGAAAAATAGAGATATATTTTTCCCAAAACTAGATAAAAATTTAGACCTCATAACATTTAGTGAGATAGCCAAGCGGTACTTAGCAAATTTAGGCTACGAGCCATTTTTGTGTGAAAATGAGGAGGAGGCTAGAAAGCTTGCAAAAGTGCTTCCAAAAGATGGCTTTTACCCTTGTCTTTTTGCGCCTAGCGATACGACTGGAGAGAAGGACTATGAGGAGTTTTTCGTTGATGGCGAGAAGCTTGACATGCAAAGACTTCAAAACATCGGCATAGTCAAAAATGATGCAAATTTTGACAGCAAAAAGCTGGAAATTTTCAAAAACAACATCTTAAATTTAAAATCAAGCTTGACATGGAGCAAAGAGGACGTTTTGCGCGAAGTTTTCGAGCTCATACCAAATTTTATGCATAAAGAAACAGGAAAATATCTCGATGAAAAAATGTGATTTTGACGAGGTTTTGAAATTTATAAAAAGTACCTTTGGTAAGGACAAAGTCCCACTTCACGAGCCTAAATTTATAGGCAACGAGAAAAAATATCTGCTTGAATGCATCGACTCTAGCTTTGTCTCAAGTGTTGGTAAATTTGTAGATGAGTTTGAGAGCAAGCTAGCTCAAATGGTAGGAGCAAAATTTGCAGTTGCTACGACAAATGGCACCTCTGCGCTTCACATCTGCCTAAAGTTAGCCGGCGTAGAGCAAAATGACGAAGTGATCACCCAGCCAGTTACTTTTATAGCCACTTGCAATGCCATTAGCTACCTTTTTGCAAAGCCAGTTTTTGTGGACGTTGACCTTGACACGCTTGGTATGTCGCCAGCAGCGCTTAGCGAGTTTTTAGAGAAAAACTGCAAGCTAAAAGACGGCAACTGCGTAAATAAAACTAGCGGCAGGATAGTGCGTGCCTGCGTGCCTATGCATACTTTCGGGCTACCTTGCAAGATAGTTGAGATAGCTGAAATTTGCAAGCGTTGGAACATCGCTTTGGTAGAAGATAGCGCCGAGAGCCTTGGCAGCTACTACAAGGGCACTCATACAGGGAATTTTGGTAAGCTTGCAGCGATGAGCTTTAATGGCAATAAGATCGTCACAAGCGGAGGAGGCGGAGCTATCATCACAAACGACGAGGAGATAGCAAAGCACGCTAAATTTATCACCACAACGGCCAAGGTGCCACATCCTTTTGAATACCGCCACAGCGAGATAGGCTACAACTACCGCCTACCAAATTTAAATGCAGCCTTACTTGTGGCGCAGCTTGAAAATTTAGAGCTATTTTTAAAGAGCAAACGCGAGCTTGCGATGATCTATAAAGAGTATTTTTCTAAATTTGATGATGTGAAATTTATAGATGAGCCAGCGGACGCTAGGTCAAATTTTTGGCTAAATGCGGTGCTATTTGATAGTCGCGAAAAAAGAGATGAGTTTTTGAAATTTAGTAATGAAAATGGCGTTTTTACACGACCTATCTGGCAGCTTATGAATGAGCTTGATATGTTTAAGGACTGCCAAAGAGATGAGCTAAAAAATGCTAAATTTCTAAGCGATAGGATAGTAAATATCCCAAGCAGCGCAAGAGTTTAGCCATATACGCAAAATAATAAGGATAGTGGTATGAAGCTTAAAATAGGGTATTTTGCAGATGGAGTTTGGAGCCACAATGCATTTGACAAACTCATTCAAGACAAAGATATAGAGATAAAATTCATCTGTGCCAGGTATGATTCAAATGATGAAAAACTTCTAAATTATACAAACGAATTTAAAATTGACTATTTAAAGCATAAAGATATAAATTCTGATGAGTTTATTGACAGAATTAAACAATATGATTGTGATTTGTTTGTATCAATGTCTTTTAATCAAATTTTTAAACCCAAGATCATAAATTTGCCAAAATATAAAACTATAAATTGTCACGCAGGTAAATTACCGTTTTATCGAGGCAGAAATATCCTAAACTGGGCTTTGATAAATGACGAAAAAGAATTTGGAATAACTATACATTATATGGATACTGGTATAGATACCGGTGACATAATCTTACAAAAATGTTTTGACATAACAGACAACGATGACTACAAAAGCATACTAACAAAAGCGCATAGCGAGTGTGCGAACATACTATATCAGGCGATATGTCTATTTAAAAACGGTAAAGCAGAGTCCAAAAAACAAGAGGGTGTTGGGTTTTACTGCTCAAGACGTATAGAAGGCGATGAAAATTTAAATTTTAACCAAACAAGCAGAGAGGTATTTAATTTTGTACGTGCCATTTGTTATCCGGCTATAGTAGCAAGGGCGTTTTTAAATGGTAAAGAGATGAAAATAAATAAAGTAGAGCTTATAAAGGATGCACCGCTATACAAATGCATACCTGGCGCGATCTTGTGTAAAGATGGAGATTCTTTTTTGGTTAAAACACGAGATAGCTTTATAAAAGTTGTAGAGTATGAGTATGCTGGAAAGATAAAAGTAGGAGATAGATTTGATGTCAAATAGGGTTTTTATCATAGCTGAGGCTGGGGTTAATCACAATGGCGATATAAATTTAGCCAAAAAACTGATCGATGTAGCAGCCAGAGCTGGCGCTAACGCGGTAAAATTTCAAACCTTTAAAGCTCAAAACCTAGTTTCAAAAAACGCACAAAAGGCTAACTATCAAAAACAAACTACCGATAAAAACGAGAGTCAGTTTGAGATGATAAAAAAGCTTGAATTAAATGAGGATATGCATAAAGAGCTCATAGCCTACTGCAAAGAAAAAAATATCACGTTTCTCTCAACACCTTTTGATAGCGACAGTATAAAGCTTCTTGATGAGCTTGGGCTTAGTACATTTAAGATCCCAAGTGGCGAGATAACAAATTTACCTTATCTTAGGCAGATAGGTGGGCTTAATAAAAAGATCATTCTCTCAACTGGCATGGCAAATTTAGGCGAGGTGGAAGCCGCGATAGAAACACTTGTAAAAAGTGGCACGAAACGTGAAAACATAAGTCTTCTTCATGCAAATACGCAGTATCCAACGCCAATGGAGGATGTAAATTTAAAGGCGATGATAACTCTTAAAAATGCCTTTGGTCTTGAGGTCGGATATAGCGATCATACTCTTGGCATCGAGGTTGATATCGCAGCGGTTGCCATGGGTGCAAAGATCATAGAAAAGCACTTTACGCTTGATAAGAGTCTTCCTGGACCTGATCATAAGGCTAGTCTTGAGCCAGATGAGCTAGTGGCGATGGTTAAAGCCATTAGAAATATCGAGCTAGCACTTGGAAATGGACTAAAACATTTTAGTGATAGCGAGCGTGAAAACATAAAAATAGTTAGAAAATCGATAATGGCTAGGTGTGATATAAAAAAAGGTGAAATTTTTAGCGAGCAAAATATCTGCGTAAAACGCCCAGGAGACGGCATAAATCCTATGAGGTGGGATGAGGTGATCGGGCAAATTTCACAAAAAGACTATAAACAAGATGAGTTGATATGAGAAAAATTTGTGTAGTGACAAGCACTAGAGCTGAATATGGCCTGCTTTACTGGCTCTTAAAAGAGATCGAGGCAGATAGTGAGCTTAAGCTTCAGCTTATTGTTACTGGCATGCACTTAAGTCCTGAATTTGGGCTCACATATAAAGAGATAGAAAAAGAATTTAAGATAGATAAAAAGATAGAAATTCTTTTATCGTCAGATACATCTATAGGAATTTCAAAATCAATGGGGCTGGCTCAGATATCTTTTAGTGAGGCTTATGAAGAGCTCAACCCAGATATTGTTGTTGTACTTGGTGATAGATATGAAATATTTAGTGCAGCTAGTGCTGCAATGATAGCTCGAATTCCGATCGCCCATATCCACGGCGGAGAAGCAACCGAAGGATTAATAGACGAAGCAATAAGGCATAGTATTACCAAAATGAGCCATTTGCATTTTACTGCAACTAATGAATATAAAAATAGGGTGATTCAGCTTGGCGAGCATCCAGATAGAGTTTATAACGTAGGTGGCATGGGAGTAGAAAATATAAAAAGACTAAAACTCTTAAATAAAAAAGAGTTTGAGGAGTCAATAAATTTTAAGTTAAATAAAAAAAATTTATTAGTTACTTTTCATCCTGTTACTTTGGAAAATAATACTGCAGAAGAGCAATTTCAAGCGTTATTAAATGCTATAGATGAGCTAGAAAATACAAATATTATATTTACGAAGGCAAATAGTGACACAGATGGAAGAATTATAAATTTAATGATTGACAGATATGTATCTAATAACCAAGATAAATCAGTTTGTTTCACTTCTCTTGGACAATTAAGATACTTGAGTGCTCTTCAGTATGTAGATGCAGTGGTTGGAAATAGCTCTAGCGGGCTTGCGGAAGCTCCTAGCTTTAAGATAGCTACCGTAAATATCGGAGATAGACAAAAGGGACGCATAAAGGCGTCTAGCGTAATTGACTGCAAGCCCGATAAAAATTCTATTTTAGAAGCTTTTAATAAGGTATATTCTTGCGAATTTCAATATGTTTTAAAAAGTGTAGTAAATCCGTATGGCAATGGGTGTGCTAGTAAAAAAATAATAGAAGTTATAAAAAAAGTGGATTTAACAAATATTTTGAAGAAATCATTTTATGATTTAAAGGTTGATTTATGAAAATTTTATTTATAGGTACTGTCGAGTTTTCATATAAAGCCTTAAAAAAGCTTATCGAACTAAACGCGGAAATAGTTGGAATTTGCACCAAAAAAAAATCTGATTTTAACTCTGATTTTAAGGATTTAACTCCACTTTGCAAGAAGGCAGATATTCCATTTAAATATATAGATGATATAAATTCTAATGAAAATATTGCTTGGATAAGAAGTTTAAGTCCGGATATTATATTTTGCTTTGGCTGGTCAAATTTAATAAAAAAGGATTTACTCGGTTTACCAAAAATGGGAGTTGTTGGATATCATCCAGCTTTGCTGCCAAAAAATAGAGGTAGACACCCGCTTATTTGGGCTTTGGCTCTTGGACTTAATGACAGTGGCTCTACATTCTTTTTCATGACAGAAGGTACAGATGATGGGGATATATTGTCTCAAGAAAAGATCGAAATTTTATACGAAGATGATGCAAAAAGCCTATATAATAAAGTTTCAAATGTTGCACTAAAGCAAATAGAAACCTTTTTGCCAAAGCTACAAAACAATAGTTTTAAAACAATCAAACAAAATAATGATTTGGCTAATGTATGGAGAAAAAGAGGTAAGGTAGATGGAAAAATTGACTTTAGAATGACATCTAGGGCGATATATAATCTTGTTCGGGCGTTAACAAAACCTTACGTTGGAGCTCATGTGGAATATAATGGGCAAGATATATCTATATGGAAGGTAGAGGAAGTGGAATTTGACCAAAATAATATTGAATTTGGTAAAGTTCTAGAGAATGATGGCAAGAGTATTATGGTAAAAACATATGATAAGGCAATCAAAATTATAGATCATGGTTTCAAAGAATTGCCTAAAGTTGGAGAATATTTATGAAAAGCAAAATTCTTGTGGTGGCCGTTCATCCAGACGATGAGACATTGGGTTGTGGTGGTACGCTACTTAAGCACAAGCATAATGGAGATAAAATTTATTGGCTTATTTGTACAAAAATAGACGAGGGTAGCGATTATTATACTACTAGGGAAAATGAGATAAAACAAGCTTCAGACGTTTATAAATTTGATGGTGTTTTTAGTTTGGGGCTTAAGACAATGCGAGTAGATGAGTATAGTATGAGCGAGCTTATAGGCAAAGTCTCAAAGGTAATAAATGAGGTAAGGCCAAGCATTATATACCTTCCATTTAAAGGTGACGTGCATAGTGACCATAGGAAAATTTTTGAGGCGAGCTATAGCTGTACAAAAGTGTTTAGATATCCATTTATCAAAAAGATATATATGATGGAGACATTAAGTGAAACTGAATTTGCGCCTAGCACAAAAGAAGATTCTTTTATACCGAATTCATTTGTTGATATAAGCGAATATTTTGAAAAAAAAATAGAAATTATGAAAATTTTTAAGAGCGAAGTTGCTGAGCATCCATTTCCAAGAAGTGAAAAGAATATAAGAGCTTTAGCTGTCTTAAGGGGGGCAACTTGTGGGTGTGAATATGCTGAAAGTTTTATGCTTTTAAAGGAAATTTTATGAAAAACATAGAAAACATAAAGCTAAAACAAAATGCCACTATAAAGGAAGCCTTGGGAATTATAGATATCGGAGCTATGCAGATAGCTTTAGTTGTTGATGATAATGATAAGCTTCTTGGAACACTGACTGACGGCGATATAAGAAGAGGCATATTAAGAGGGCTAGACCTTGACAGCTCTATAGAGACGATCATTTATAAAGAGCCAGCTGTTGCAAAAATTTCTAATACAAAAGAAGAAATTTTAAAGATAGCATTATCCAAAAAACTTCACCAGATACCAATAGTAGATGATAACGGAATAGTATTAGACTTAAAAGAGATAGAAGAGCTTGTTGAGCCAAAGATCAAGACAAACAAAGTCATTTTAATGGTAGGAGGTCTTGGTACTAGACTTAGACCACTTACGCAAGATACTCCAAAGCCAATGTTAAAGGTCGGAAACAAGCCGATACTTCAAACGATAGTTGAGAAATTTGCAGAGTATGGCTTTGTAAATATTACTATGTGTGTAAATTTTAATGCAGGCATCATCAAGGACTATTTTGGTGACGGCAAAGAATTTGGAGTAAACATCGACTACATTTTAGAGCAAAAAAGAATGGGTACAGCAGGTGCATTAAGCCTACTTAAAGAGCGACCAAACGAACCATTTTTTGTAATGAATGGCGATCTTCTTACAAATGTAAATTTCGAGCATATTTTTAACTACCACACGCTAAATAAAGCGACGGCTACAATGTGTGTAAGAGAGTATGACTACGAAGTGCCTTATGGCGTTGTAAAAATGAATGACAACAAGATAGTAGAGATCTCAGAGAAACCAGTGCAGAAATTTTTCGTAAGTGCTGGGATATATATGCTTTCACCTGAAATTTTAGATCTAATACCAAAAAATGAGTTTTATGATATGCCTACGCTGTTTGAAAAGCTAATAAAATTAAGTAAAAATGTTATATCATTTCCGATCAGAGAATATTGGCTTGATATCGGACGTATTGAAGAATACCAAAAAGCAAATGAAGAATATAAAGAAGTTTTTTAATGTATAAAAATAATAGTTTTTTAGCGATTATACCGGCAAGAGGTGGCAGCAAAGGGCTACCTGGAAAAAATATTAAAGAATTATGTGGAAAACCACTTGTAGTATGGAGTATAGAGGCTGGGCTGAATAGTAAATATTTAGATGAAGTCATGGTTAGCACTGACGATGAGAAAATTGCAGAAATTTCAAAAAAATATGATGCAAATGTCCCTTTTTTAAGACCAAGCGAGTTGGCAAGTGACACAGCTACAACCTTTGATACCGTAAAACATACTATAGATTATTATAAAAATGAATTAAAAAAAGAGTTTGACTATATAGTTTTATTAGAGCCCACATCGCCTTTGAGAGAAAATGATGATGTAGATACAATGATAGAAAAAATAGTAGATAATCAAGAAAAATTTGACTCAATATCTAGCATAGGGGAAGTGCATGAGCATCCATCTATCATGAAGAAAATTTTAAATAATGGTCATATCGTTCCATTTTGTAAAGAGCTCAAATTTACTACAAGGCGACAGGATAATGAAAAGGCATATTTTCCTTATGGAGTTGCTTATATAGTTAAAATAAAAAATTTTCTAGAAGAAAAAACATTTTATACGCAAAGAAATACTTTTTATGAGATAAAGCGATATCAATGTTACGAAATAGATGATCTATATGATTTTTTGGCAATCGAAAATATAATGAAATACGAATGGAGATTGAAATGAATTTTCTAGTAATCGGTCTGGGCTCAATGGGTAAAAGAAGAGTTAGAAATTTAATTGCGCTTGGCTATAAAGATAGTATTGCTGGTTTTGAGCCAAGAGAGGATAGAAGGTGTGAAGCTGAAAGAAAATATAGTATTAAAACTTATGATAGCCTTGAAAAAGCAATGAGCGAATTTAATCCGGATGTATTTATAATATCCACTCCTCCAAACGTACATATGCATTACGCATATTTGGCTGAAAAAAACAATATCAACTGTTTTATAGAGGCTTCTGTTGTTGAGGCTGAAAAAATTTTAGAATTATCAAAGAGAATAAAAAATAAAAAAATTTTGATAGCACCATCTTGCACAATGAAATATTATCCTATTTCTATAAAGATAAAAGAACTGATTAATAAAAAAGCAATAGGTAAAATCCTTAATTATAACTATCAAACTGGTCAGTATTTGCCAGATTGGCACCCTTGGGAAAAAATAGAAGACTTTTATGTTTCAAATCCTGATACTGGTGGTTGTAGGGAAATAGTTCCATTTGAGTTAACATGGTTAAATGATATTTTCGGTGACTCTAGACCACTGGCGTGCGTGAGAAAAAAAATAACAGATATTAATGCTAATATAGATGATATATATCATTGTATTTTAGAACATTCAAATAATGTATTGGGAAATTTAACTATAGAAGTAATATCAAAACCTAGAGCTACTAGGGAAATGAGAATATTGGGTTCAGAAGGTGAAATAGTTTATAGTGCAGATAATAATGAACTCAGATACATAAATACTAATATGAATGATTGGAATAGGATAAAATTTGGCACAGGAACAGTAGAAAGTGGATATATTAATCCGGAGGAGCCATATATTAATGAGTTAAAAGATTATATAAATAGTATAAAAGAGGTCAAAAACGGAGAGGTGCCGACATACCCAAATAGACTAGAGGATGATTACAGGGTATTGCAGAACTTATATAAGCTAGAAGAAATAAGTGAGGGAAGACATGACTTATCAAGATAGATTATTAAAAGCAATACCGGGCGGTGCCCATACTTACAGTAGAGGATTTGACCAGTATCCAGCCAATGCCCCACAAATTTTAAAAAGAGGGAAAGGCGCATATGTATATGATGAAAATGGTAGAGAATTTTTGGACTATGGAATGGCACTTAGGGCTGTAAATTTAGGCTACGCAAATGAAGAAATAAACAAAGCAGCGATCGAGCAAATAGAATTTGGAAACAATCTAACTAAGCCTAGCATGATAGAGCTAGAGGCTGCTGAATTATTAATAGATATGATAGATAGTGTTGACATGGTTAAATTTACTAAAAATGGCTCAACCGCAACAACAGCAGCTATCAAACTTAGTAGAGCATATACTGGAAGGGAGCTGGTTGCAAGATGTGCAGAGCACCCATTTTTTAGCTATGATGACTGGTTTATTGGCTCTACTCAACTTACCAAGGGTATACCTCAAAAGGATACTGAGGGCACAAAGATATTTGGTTACAACAACATTGAGGGCTTAGAGAGGCTTTTTGATGAATTTCCTAATCAAATAGCTTGTGTGATTTTAGAGCCGGCTACAACAGAGCACCCAAAAGATAATTTTTTACATAAAGTAAGAGATCTGTGCCATAGAAATGGAGCAGTATTTATACTTGATGAGATGATAACTGGCTTTAGATGGCATCTAAAAGGGGCTCAATATTATTACGACATTAAACCTGATTTATGTACTTTTGGAAAGGCAATGGCAAACGGATTTTCAGTTGCGGCTATAGCTGGAAAAAGAGAGATAATGCAGCTTGGCAGTATAGAATTTGAAGGAAAAGAAAGAGTTTTTTTACTATCAACAACACATGGTGCAGAGATGAGTGGCTTAGGCGCATTTGTTGCGGCTATGAAATTTATGAAAGAGAATAATGTGGTTGAGTATATTTGGAGTTATGGTACAAAACTAATCTCAATGATAAATGAGCTTGCAAAAAAATATGAAATTGAAAGAAATTTCGTAGTAGGTGGGATAGAGTGTAGTCCGTACTATTTGACCTTTGATAAAAATGGTCAAAATTCTTTAGGGTTAAGAACTCTTTTTTCTCAAGAAATGGTCAAAAATGGCGTGCTTATTCCTTGGGTGGCACTTTCTTATGCTCATGGAGAAAATGAACTTACAAAGACAAAAAACGCACTAGAAAAAACTTTTGAAGTTTACAAAAAAGCAGTTGATGAGGGTTATGAAAAATATTTAGTAGGCAATCCTATCAAGCCAGTGTTTAGAAAATTTAATTAAGGAGAAAATAAATGATATTAGAAAATGAAACAATACAGCTAAGACCATATATTTTAGAAAAAGATAATTTGATCCTAAGAGGGCAATATCTAGAATGGATACAAGATTACAATAATATAGAATATATCAATTCGATATCATTGCTAATGAATGATAGTTTAGATTTTGTAGAAAATAGTTTTAGCAGATTCACATCAAAAAATTCTCAGGGCTTTTTTGTTTATCATAAAGGTAGCAAAAAATTTCTTGGTACAGTAAAACTAGACAAAATTGATTTTTTTAGGCAATCTGGCGAATTTGGCATAATGATTGGTGAACAGAACTTTAAACGTCAAAACATAGGAACATTTTCAATGGATTTAATTTTAGATTATGCTTTTAGGATACTTGGTCTACATAGGGTATGGGGTGGCTGCGTTGCAAATAATATTGGTATGCAAAAACTTTTTAAGAAATTTAATTTTAAAGAAGAAGGTAGACAAAGAGAAAGTATCTATATCAATGGTATTTATCAAGATGGTGTTTTGTATGGACTTTTAAATAAAGAGTACAAGGAGAAATATAATGAAAAGATGTAGTTGCTGTGGATTTCCATTGGGTTCGAGACCTGGCTTAAAAGATAATGGAGCTACTTGTTTTGCTTGTTTGAATATTTCAATCAAAAATAGTATAAATTTTAAGGAAAGGCAAAAATGGCTAACTGAATATATAGCTAAAAATAAAAACCCAAATAGTAAATATGATTGTATAATAGGGGTATCTGGTGGCAAAGATTCTCATATGATAGTCAAGAGATTAATTCAAAATCACGGTGTTACAAATCCTTTGCTTATTACTTTACTAGATGAATTTACACAAACACAAGCTGGAATGAGTAATATAAAAAATATTTCAGAGTATTTTGATTTAGATCATATATTATTTAGATATAAACCAAAAACAGCGAAAAAAGAAATGTATGATTGTTTTGTTAATGAACTAAATCCGTTAAAGAAACATGATGAAAGAATGGTTGGATTTGATGGAATTGTCACAAATTTTGCTAAGTTATATAATATAAATTTAGTATTTTATGGAGAAAACAGTGAATTTGAGTATGGTAATAGCACAGAACTTAACATTTTTCATCCTATGAGTAATGATGATATAAAATATATATATTTGGGTGCAATATATCCTTACTCGATTATGGATTCATTGAACGAAGCAAAGGAGGTTGGCTTTAAAGACCTAGATGACTTTGAGGAGTGGGATCGACAGGGTACAATTGAAAACTATACCCAATTAGATAGTGTTGGATATATTGCACATCAATGGTGTAAATTTGTAAAATTTGGGGCTCAAAGATGTGCAGATATAGCATCTAGATTGGCAAGGGAGGGTAAAATATCAAGAGAACAGGCAATTTTATATATTAACGAAAGAGACCATATTTTAGACCCCAAGGCAAAGAGGGATTTATGCAAAACTATTGGAATTAGCGAAGAGTTTTTTAATAAAATTGTTGACAAACACGCTAATTTGGATGTAGTAGAAAAGGACATAAATGGTATTTACAAAAGAAAGCCATAAAAATAATTTTACAGAATAGATAATAGGTGAGAGTAAGGTATAACAATTTTAATCAGTTTAGAAAAATAAGAGTGGATTTTCACATACAGTCTATATAAAATTGTATAACAGAGTTATGGCAAGTGATTTAAAAGAGAGTTATTATAAGGGGATTATTTATTTTGCTTAAAAATAAAGTTGTAGTTATAACTGGTGGAGCTGGACTTATTGGTAAGGAATTTATAAAAGCTATTCTTGAAAACAATGGCATAGCTATTATCGCGGATATAAATGAAAAAATAGGACAAGAGGCAAAAGAGGCACTATCTAAAGAGCTAAATTCAAAAAATATAGACTTCGTAAAGCTTGACATCACGTCTAAAGACTCTTTGGATACTTGCATAAAATATTTACATGATAAGTATAAAAGGATAGATGCACTAGTAAATAATGCATACCCTCGGAATAAGCACTATGGAAGGCATTTTTTTGATGTTGAGTATAGTGACTTTATAGAAAATTTGGGACTAAATTTGGGCGGTTATTTTGCCGCATCTCAGCAGTTTGCAAGATATTTTAAAGAGCAAGGATATGGAAATATCATAAATATATGCTCGATCTATGGCGTGGTTGCTCCAAAATTTGAAATATATAACAACACAACAATGACTATGCCGGTTGAATATGCTGCCATAAAATCAGGACTTATACACCTTACTAAATATATGGCAAAGTATTTTAAAGGGATGAATATAAAGGTAAATGCACTAAGTCCTGGCGGTATATTTGATAACCAGCCAGAGCCGTTTTTGGAAAAATATAAAGATCAGTGTCTGAACAAGGGTATGTTAAACAATAGTGACTTAAAAGGCACCTTGGTGTATCTGCTGAGCGATATGAGTAGATATGTAAATGGTCAAAATATTGTAGTTGATGATGGGTTTAGTTTGTGATTATAGTTAGAGTATTATTGTCTTTAATAAAGCAGTATTTATTAAATATTTTTAATAGAAAAACGGAATTAAATTTGAGCACAAATGAGAAAAATTTTATTGATTTATTAAAAAAAGAATATGTTTTTGAAAACATTGGCAAAAATAGAATTTTAATAGAGGGCGGTTTAATAAAAGCAGGCCCTAATTATTTTTTTAGATTATTATCGTTAGCAAATTTATTTAATAAAAAATATAATCTATCAATAGATATTGTATTTAATGGTTATAAAAATAATTCTTTAAAAGAAATATGCTTATGTAAAAAACTTGGATTGTCAAATTTTATCTTTACAAAAAATATTTTTTCAATAAGATTATTATTGTTGTCTTATTTTAAATCAGTCTTTGTTTATTATAAATATATGTGTAGTGACATGGACTTAAAGAATTTAAAATATACTGATGTAAAAATGGGAGACTTTATAATAGACTCTTACTTAAAATCTTATGGTATAGATTATTCTTCTACATACAAAGATTCAAAAATATTTAAATTAATTTTTGAATCTATTTATTTAATAAATTTTTATAATAAAATAATAGATCCTAGCATTTATAAAATTATAATAGTCACTCATACCCAATATGTCCATTACGGCATATTGGCTAGAGTAGCATATCAAAAAAATATCCAAGTAATTGAAACAACAGATATGGCATTGTTATTATCTGATCCTATCAACAACCATAAAATAGAATATCCGTCTTATCATTCTTCATTAAGATACATGATTAAGACAAGAATTTTTAATATAAAAAATAAAGAGGAGCTTATTAAAAATTCCAAAACAAATCTAGACACTAGGCTTAGAGGAAAGTTTAAACAATATGATTTGGTTGCAGCATATAGTAATAAAAAAGTATATAATGATAGCGAGTTAAGAAGTATATTAAAAATTAATAATAAAAAGCCCTTTGTATTTATTTTGGCTCATGTTTTTTCAGATGCCCCTTTATCTATAGGCGAAAATATGCTTTTTAGCGATTATTATGATTGGCTTATTTTTACAATAAAGCAAGCTAGTTTAAATAAAGATATAAATTGGATTGTAAAACCACACCCATCATCGTATGTATATAATGAAGATGGAATAGTAAAAAAGATAATATCTGATTTAAAGCCGGACAATATATTTTTGTCACCGGAGGATTTCAATACGTCTTCCATGCAAAATTTAGCAAAGGCTATTGTTACCGCTAGGGGAACAGCAGGTGTTGAATATAGCTGTCTTGGTATTCCAGTAATATTATCAGGAGATACCTTTTATAGCGGATTCGGTTTTACTAGAGAGCCAAATAGCAAAATAGAGTATGGGCAAATTTTAAATCAATTACCAGATATTGATTACCCAAGTCAAAATAGTATCAGTGATGCATTATTAGTATATGGTAGTTTTGTAGACTTGAGTCATTTGGAAAATGATCCAATAATAACAAGCGAAGTGTTAAATAACGTTTGGGGAACAAATGGTCATAAAGTTGATATAGATAAAGCATATTTAGCAATAAATAATAATATTATGAAGTTTGGTGCATCCTCATGGTCGCATTTAAAACTGGCAAATAGTGTTAATATTTGATTATGTCACAAAAATTACATGTTTTAATAAAAAAAGTTTTATACTTTCTACAATACAAATTTTATTTAATAATAAATAAAATTTTAAATATAAGTATTTTAAAAAGTATGCTTTTATTATTTGATAATAAAAATCAAGAAATTATATTTATAAGATATATCTTTGGGGCTTTAACTATTGTGGGTAACCATAAATCTTATAAAATTGAAATTAATAGAAATTCATTAGCAAAAGAAATATTTAATAGAGAGTATATAAAAAACAACTATGCTGAAATCTATGATATTTTACTACCTTTAAAAATTAAAAGAAAATTTGGTTTTATATTCTTGGAATCTAATACAGTTCAAAATATATGTCAATTAGACTTTAAATTGTCTTATGAATATATGCGAAGAGTCTTTGAAAAAAATATGCTAAGAAGTGTAGATGTAAACTATTTTAATAATATATTAGAGTCAATTAAATTAATTTCAAGAACTGATGATGAATTTAATATTTTAAAAAAAATATTTATAAAAGTATTTGAAATGGAAAAATATTTGGCTCCCTCGCATGGAGATTTTCATATCAGAAATATATTGAAAAATGAGGATAGATATTATTTGATAGATTTGGATTGTTTTAAGCGTTTTCAGTTTATATGGATGGATGAAATATATTTTGTTATTGAATTGATTGTTTTTGAAAATAAAAATATTAATTGGCTTGAAGTCGTTAAGCAAATTGTTATTGATAGCAGAATACTAATTAAATACAAGGAATATTTTAATCATTTTAACTTCGAGAACCCATATGCGCAATTACTAATTTACTTATTGGATCGTATAGAACAGGAAAAAAAACATACTAATTATAATTTAGATAATATATATAAAATTATTGATTTAATTATCGGGAGAATAAATGATACAAAATATAACATATAATCAAAAATTATTATCAGTAATCATAAGAGCAAACTATGAAAAGGATGGAATAGAATTTTTTACTCCGGATGATTTCTCTCAGCAGCTCGCATACATGAAAAGACCTAAAAATTATGTAATTCCTCCACATGTTCATAATGCAGTATCTAGAGAAGTTCAGTATACTCAAGAAGTTTTATATATTAAAAGTGGTAAAGTAAGAGTTGATTTTTATGATGACAATAAAAATTATTTGCAAAGCACTATACTCAACAAAGGAGACGTAGTACTTCTAGCTTTTGGCGGACATGGTTTTGAGATGATAGAAGAAAGTGAAATTATTGAAGTAAAGCAAGGTCCTTATGCAGGGGAAATGGATAAAATAAGGTTTGAACCAGTGCAAAAAGAAAGATTGGAGATTAAATGATGGACTTTATACCAGTAAATGAGCCATTACTAAATGGTAATGAAAAAAAATATCTAAATGAGTGTATAGATACTGGGTGGATAAGTAGCGAGGGTCCATTTATAAAAAAATTTGAAGAAAATATGTCTAGCTATATAGGTAGAAAATATGCTGTTGCTGTAACAAATGGAACCGCTGCTCTTGAGATGGCTATAGAAGCGCTTGACCTTGGTAAAAATGATGAAGTTATAATGCCTAGTTTTACGATAATATCTTGTGCTCAAGCAGTTGTGAAAGTTGGGGCAAAACCAGTATTAGTGGATAGCGAGTATGATAGCTTTAATATGAAAGTGGAAGATATTGAGGCAAAAATTACACCAAATACAAAAGCCATAATGGTTGTTCATATATATGGGCTACCTGTGGATATTGATCCGATTTTAAATTTGGCAAAAAAATATAATCTTAGAATTATAGAAGATGCAGCCGAGATGCATGGACAGACATATAACAATAAAATGTGTGGGTCTTTTGGCGATATAAGTATATTTAGTTTTTATCCAAATAAACATGTTACAACTGGTGAGGGTGGCATGGTATTAACAGATGATGAAAATTTGTACGAGAAATGCAAAAGTTTAAGAAATCTTTGTTTTTCGTCAGATGGAAAGAAAAGATTTATTCACGAAAGACTTGGGAGCAATCTTAGAATGACAAATATCCAGGCGGCACTCGGAGTTGCACAATTGGAAAGGATAAAGGAACATATAATCAAAAAAAGATGGATAGGCAGTATGTATCAGGAGCTACTTGGCGATATAGATACCATAAATTTACCTATAAAAAATAAGCCATTTGCAGAAAATATTTATTGGGTATTTACCATTACACTTAAAGATGTTTGCAAAAAAATAGCAAAAGATATTATGCAAGAACTTGGTATTAAAGGAGTTGGAACCAGACCTTTTTTTTATCCCATGCATGAACAACCAGTTTTTAAAAATATGGGGCTTTTTAAAAATGAAGACTATCCAAATGCTAAAAAACTTTATGAAAGAGGATTTTATATTCCAAGTGGCTTAGCAATTACGGAAGAACAGATAAAAGAAGTTTCGAAAATTATGCATGAGGTTTTAAAATGAAACAATTTGGAGATTTATATTCAAAATACTATGATCTTCTTTATGAAGATAAAAATTACTCTGGTGAAGTTGAATATATAGATTTTCTAATAAAAAAGAATTGTCAAAATACTAAAACGTTGCTAGATATGGGCTGTGGCACCGGAAAACATGCTGAACTTTTATGTGAAAAGGGCTATAAAGTTCACGGTATAGACTTAAGCCAAGATATGCTTAAAATCGCAAATAAAAGAAAGATTGGAAAGGAAGACAGGCTTGATTTTAGTCATTCAAGTATTCAAAATTTAAATATTGATAAAAAATTTGATGTAATTACTTCCTTGTTTCATGTTATGAGTTATCAAAATACGAATAGTGAGCTATTAAAAGTATTTGAGATAGCTAAGAAGCATTTAAATACACATGGAATTTTTATTTTTGATTTTTGGTATGGACCAGCCGTGCTTACGGATTTACCGGTAACTAGAATTAAGAGACTTGAAAATAAGAATATAAAAATAACAAGACTTGCAGAGCCTATTATTTATGCCCAAAGAAATATTGTAGACGTGAACTATGATATTTTTATAGAAGATAAGATATCGAAAAAAGTAGTAGAAAAAAAAGAATTACACAAAATGAGGTATTTTTTTGATACGGAGCTAGAATTTATTTGTAAAACGGTTGGTCTTAAGATTTTAAAGAAATATAAATGGATGAGCTATAGAAAACCTAGTTTTAAGAGTTGGAATGTGACATGGATAGTAAGAAAAGAATTTTGATTATTCATCCTGAAGGAAATATTTATAATAATCCAAATTTATATTCAATAATTAAGTTATTGAATGCTAACTATAGTTTGGAAATTTTTTTACCGAATTTAAAGGTGGCATATGATAGCCTTGAGTTTAGACATATAGTTAAGGTTTACAATAAGATATTCAATAGAATATTCAATAGAATTTTATGGAATCGTTTTTTATTTAAATTTTTTTATAAATTTTTTGAAAAAAAATATTTCTCAAGAGATTTGTATGATTTGATTATAGGTGTAGATCAACTTGGGCTACTATTGGCAAGCGAATTTGCAAAAAGAATAAAAGTTCCATTTGGACTTATATCGTATGAAATTTTTTTTTATGGTGAATGTGGCTACAAAGAAAAAAAAATAGAAATAAATGCATCACAAGAATTAGATTTTGTAATAACTCAAGACGATATCAGGGCAAGATTTCTTTCTGAAGAAAATAAAATAAGTAGTAAAAAAATTTTCACAATACCAGTATCATCATCAGATTTTTTTTCTTATAAAAAAGAGTACTTAATTTATGATGAACTTAATATTCCAAAAGATAAGAACATATTAATATTTATAGGATCGGTCGATAGATGGACTTGTATTGACAAGGTTTTAGCAAATGTTAATAATTTTCCAGATTCTTGGGTATTTGTTTTACATGATAGATATGGTGATACACAAAAAAAAGTAAATAAGCTATACCCACATATTCTTAAATACAAGAATAAGAAGGTATATTTTTCAAATATAAAAATAAAAGATACTGGCGATATGCATAAAATATTACATTGTGCAGATTTGGGGTTAGCAACATATTGTCCTAATTTTGCCAATAAATATACGGGAAAAAATATTGAATTTATTGGGCTAGCTTCTGGGAAAATAAGTACTTATTTGCAAAATGGATTACCAATTATAACTACAAAAAATAAAATTTTGGATGAGAGTATTAAAAAGAATAATTTAGGCTTTTCCATAAAAAGTATAGAAGAAATTCCAGTTATATTAGAACATTTTCAGCCATCTCGGCATATTAATGAAGCTTGTACGGATTTTTTTTGTAAAGAGCTAAGCTTCGATAATTATTCTAAAGATTTATTAAGATTGATAGAAAAACTATTAAATAAGGCTGACGAGAGGGAGGGGTAATATAATAAAAGAACCAATAGATAAAGATATCTACTATAAAAATTATGAAGAAAGACCCACAATACTTAGCATAATTACTGCAACTTATAATGTAGAAAAATTCTTGCCTAGATTGATAAAAAGTCTGAAAGAGCAAGTCGATAAAGATTTTGAGTGGATCATTTCTGATGGAGCGTCTAGCGATAAGACTTTAGAAATTTTAAAAAATACTGGTGGGATAAATATAAAAGTAATTTCGGGCGAAGACTTTGGGATTTATGATGCTTTAAATAGAGGTATAAAAGCTTGCAATGGAGAATTCTATCTTGTTATCGGTGCCGATGATGGGCTTTATCCAAATGCTATTAAAGATTATAAGAAAGCCATGGGGGATGGTGTAGACATAATAACAGCTTGTATTGATACTAATAATGGCAAAATTGAGCCAAATGGTGGACCAAGATGGCTAAAGGCACAAGCTCACTACATCTCTGGACATGCTGTAGGCTCAATATACCGTACAAGTCTTCATCAAAAACTTGGTTACTATTCAAGAAAATTTCCAATAGCGGCAGATCAGCTATTTGTACTAACTGCTGCAAATTGTGGAGCAAAGATAAAAGTTATAAAAAGTGTTGTCGGTAAATTTTCAAATGATGGAGTTAGTAGTATTGATATGTTGGGGGCTCTTTGTGAATTTTACAGAGTTCAGGTGGTGATGGGCGAAAATAAATTTTTACAAACTGTCCTATTTATTTTAAGACTTATTAAAAATTTTAGAAAATTATAAAGATGTATAAATGAAAGACTACGATGTTTCTATAATAGTTCCCATATATAATGTGGAGAAATATATAGAAAAATGTGCAACTACGCTTTTAGAGCAAGACTATAACAATATAGAGTATATTTTTGTAAATGATTGCACTCCAGATAGTTCTATGAAAATTTTGAAGGACATTATTGAAAGATACCCAAATAGAATAAGCCATGTAAAAATTATTAATAAAATAAAAAATGAAGGCTTGCCGCAAGCTAGAAAAAGTGGGTTGAAAATATCAAGTGGTAAATACATTTTACATGTAGATAGTGACGACTGGGTCGATAAAGATATGGTAAGTTCTTTGATGAGTGAAGCTAGAAAAAGTTATGCAGACATAGTTTGTTTTGACTATATTAAAGAATTTAATAAAAAAAGCGTTGTAAAAAGTTTTTTTTATACAAAAAATCATCCAAAGTCTAATTTGAACTTCGTAAAAGCTATTTTATCTCATGAAATTTCTGTTTCCATGTGTGATAAATTGGTTAAAAGAGAGCTTTATGAAAATGTTGAATTTCCATATTTTTCGCACTGTGAAGATAGTTTTGTAAATTTACAGCTTTTTTATTGGGCAAAAAAAATTATTCACATTGCAAAACCATTTTATCACTATAGAACAAATCCTAATTCGCTTTCTAGTAGTTTTTCAAATAATAAAAAAGCCCTTGGTGATTTTGCTGATTTTAGCATAGCTGTAAAGAAATTTTTGATACAAAAAGATCTTTTTGATGAATATTTTAAATTTCACATTCCTACTATTTTAAAATTTACTTTGGATTATTCTGAAAGTGACTTCAAAAAACAAATAAATGCTATATGCCCAGAAGCAAATAATATAAAATACGTTTTTCAAATCAATAGAAATATAATCTATAAAATTTTATATAGCACTGTTTTTATAGGGTTCCCGCAAATTTTTGTTTTTGCAAAAAAAGTATTTATTAGGCTTAGAAATTTTTAGATTCATATGATTGGAGTTGCTATGAAAATTTTTATAATCGGTAATGTCTCGTCTATGATGATAAATTTCAGAGAAGAGCTCATAAAACTACTTGTATCAAAAGGGCATGATGTCTACTGTTTAGTTAGTGACTACAATGAAGAAAGTAGAAAAAAAATAATCTCATTAGGTGCAACACCGCTTGACCACACTTTAAATGCAAAAGGGCTAAATCCATTTAAAGATATCATTGCTACATATGATTTGGTTAAACTATTTAGGCAGCATAGGCCAGATGCGGTTTTTTCTTTTTTTGTTAAGCCAGTTATTTTTGCAGCTATAGCCGCAAAAATAGCAAGAGTGCCACGAATAGTAGGCATGATAGAAGGGCTTGGCGGGGCTTTTACAGTTCATAAAAATGGGCAAACAAAAAAGGCGAAAATTATAAAAACTATACAAGTTCTTTTATATAGAATTTCACTACCATCTCTTGACGAGCTTATATTTTTAAATAATGACGATAAAAAGGACTTGATTGATAAATACAATATAAAAGTAAAATCTATAAATATCTTAGGTGGCATAGGTGTTGATCTTGATAAATTCTCATATACTAAAGCACCTACTGATCCTATAAGTTTTATTTTTATAGCAAGACTTCTTGCAGAAAAGGGAATATTTGAGTATTTAGAGGCAGCTAAAATCGTAAAAGAAAAATATAAAGATGTAAAGTTTTATATATTTGGTAGTTTTGATGAGCACAATCCATTTGGATTAACGCAAGAAGAGCTAAAACCTTATCTTGATAGTGGTGTAGTTATATATCCTGGCTTCGTAAATGATATAAAAGAACGGATAATGAATAGTTCCATTTTTGTCTTGCCTTCGTATTACAGAGAAGGTGTGCCAAGAAGTACACAGGAAGCTATGGCGATAGGAAGGGCAGTAATAACCACAAATAGTGTAGGATGCAAAGAAACTGTTGAAGATGGAGTAAATGGATTCTTGGTGCCACCATTTGATAGTAAAATTTTGGCACAAAAGATGATTTATTTTATACAAAATTCAGAAATGATAGTCCAAATGGGTATGGAAAGCAGAAAAATAGCTGAAGTAAAATTTAATATAAATGAAAAGAATGAAAGACTTGCAAAGATTATTATTGGAAAATAGCACATTACTATTTTTAGGTTTTTAATTTAAAAATTTATATTGACTTGATTTTAGCAAGCTTATCGTGATTTAAATAATAAAACCAATACAAGCTGGTTAGTTTTTTAAGCTAGACTTCTAACCCGCTAGTCCACCAACTAGTTTTTATATTGTTCTTATTAGCCTTTTGTTTTAAAAATTCCCCTTCCTCTCTTATAGGTTTATATTCATCTTTTAAGATTTTTTTCTTAACATCGATCTTTTGCTCTAGCATATTCTTCTCATAAATTTTATATGTTGGCTTTTAGTATTCAAGGTAATTTCCAAAGCTAGCACCATGTCCTACATCATAGTGGTAGCTTACACATTTTAGCTCTTTATCGCTATCAAGGAGTTTTTATGGCGATGTGTGAGTTGCCGATATTGACCGGGTAGTTTTCATCTTTACCGATAACTGCGAAGCAAGCGTTAGCTAATTCTAATTTTATCCATTACATTTATTGCTTATAAATAAATTTAATTACTAAAGAATTAAGCTAAATAAAATAGAAAATAAAATATAATCCCAAATCTTTGGTCCCGTAGCTCAGTTGGTAGAGCACTACCTTGACATGGTAGTGGTCGATGGTTCGAGTCCATTCGGGGCCACCACTTCTAATAAAACATCCTAAACAAGAGATTTAAAAATTAATTGTTAGTAAATTTTCTAAAGATGCGGTAAAGATTTATTTCAAATAATCTTTCACATCATACTCTTTGCCGGCATCGTGATCTTTTAAAAGCTTTGCCACGATAGGGCTTAAAATGATAATGGCAATTAAATTTGGTACGACCATCAAGCCATTGAACATATCTGCTAGGCTCCAGACAAAATCCACCTTTTGCAAGCTTCCCAAGAAGACAAAAACGACTACTAAAATTTGAAAAGCTCTGACCGCTTTTGCCCCTAAAAGGTAGCGTACGTTGATCTCAGCAAAGTAGTACCATCCAAGTATCGTTGTAAATGCAAAGAAAAATAGACAAATCGCTACAAAGCCATATCCGCCTGCTTTGCCAAAGATGTGTGAAGAGAAGGCTTCTTGCACCAAGGTAATGCCAGTAAAGACTGCCTTGCCGTTTTCAAAGCTGATGACATTTGCGGTAAGCACTACAAAAACGGTGATATTTAAGACGATAAATGTATCTACAAAAACGCTCATTATGCCAAGGACTGCTTGATCGACCGGGTGTTTGACGTTTGCAGCAGCGTGTGCGTGCGGAGTTGAGCCCATGCCAGCTTCGTTACTAAAAAGACCCCTTGCTATGCCGTATCTCATAGCAGCTGCGATGCTAGCCCCAGTCGCCCCACCCCAAGCCGCTGAAGGATCAAATGCGGCTCTAAAAATAAGTGAAACTGCTTCTGGAATTTGCTGAAAATTTAAAAATATAATAGCTAACCCCACTCCTACGTAAAGTAGAGCCATGATAGGCACGATCTTTTCAGCTACTCTTGCGATTGCCTTTACGCCACCTATAAAGATGACTGCACAAACCATTGCCAAAAAGGCTCCAGTTAGCCACTGCGGTATGCCAAAAGCACCGCTAAAACCATCTGATATGGAGTTTGCTTGAACCATATTGCCGATAAAACCAAGTGCAATGATGATAGCGATAGCAAAAAATCCAGCTAAAATTTTTGCTAATTTACCTTTTAAACCGCGGCTTATGTAAAATGCTGGACCACCTATTGTATGACTGCTGTCGTCTTTTGTGCGGTAAATTTGAGCAAGGCAAATTTCAGCAAAATTTGTAGCCATGCCTAAAAATGCAGCACACCACATCCAAAAAATCGCTCCAGGTCCACCCATGATAAGGGCCGTCGTTGCGCCTACTAGATTGCCAGTGCCGACTTGTGCGGCGATCGCAGTTGCGACTGCTTGAAACTGACTCATGCCAGCCTTGCCAGCCGCCTCGCCATGAAGTGAGAAATTTCCAAAAAGCTCTTTTAACCCCATTTTAAACTTAAAAATTTGAACAAAGCCAAGCCTAATGGTAAAAAAGAGCCCAGTGCCGCAAAGTAGGGCAATGAGGAAGTATGGGCCCCAGAGAAATGAATTTATACTCTCAACACAATTATTTAAAATTTCAGCAAAATTTGTAGGCATTCTCTTGACTTTCATTGGTGTAGTTTAAAGAGCGAGTATATTTAAAAAAATATAAAATTAAAATAAATAAGAAAAATTTTTTAGCTTGGCTTAAAATTTCGTGCTAGTTTCGGCTTATTCGTGGCAAGCGCATTTTTACTAGCCAGGTTTTACGGCAGATATTTTTACGCTCTAAGTCGTTTTTTGATTGATAATTTTTAAATTTATCCTACAATGAAGATTTAAGAAGGCTAAAATTATTTAAATTTTTAAAATTATGTTTTTGTATGCTTTAGATGACTTTTTAAAGCAATTTGCAATCTTTCTTGCGCGGATATAACTTGGCAAAACGTATTTGATTATTAGTTTTGCTAAAAAATTTTATCAAACGCTTTTAAAGGGCTTTGGCGTTAAATTTTGCTTCATTGTTATTTGTTAGATTTGCCATATTTTGTCCGCTATTTGACTTGCTGGTAGTCAATCTTTGCGTCAAATTTTTCTTGCCGATCGCTGCCTAAAGTTGTTTAAAAATTTCTGGAAATCCGCTTACTCTGCCGTAAGCCGTTGTTAATCTACACCAAGGTACGTCTTATATCTTTAAATTTGCGATGTACACTAAATTTTGCTAGTTCATCTACGTTTCTTTTAAAATTTACTCCATAAATCTGACAGAGTAAAGCCTAATATTTAACCCTTGAATTTTATTTTCTCTAGCCACTCATTTAGCGTTTTTTCAAAGCCTATGCCCTTACTTTTGTAAAAAACGAGCGGTTTCTCTAGATATTTTTGCTCGACCCAGCCGCCAAAATCATGCGGATAAAGGTAGTCTTTGCTCTCTTTTGTGTGATTTTTTAGATATGGCGGGATCTTTAAAATTTCCTCGCTTTGCACGTATTTTAGGGCAGTATTTATTGCATTGTAGCTGGAGTTTGACTTTGGCGAGCTGGCTAGATAGATGGCGCACTGAGCCAGTATGATCCTAGCCTCTGGAAAGCCTATCTCTTTTACCGTGCTAAGCGTGCTGGCGGCTAAATTTAGCGCATTTGGGTTTGCATTGCCGATGTCTTCGCTGGCAAATATCGCCATCCTTCTAGCGATGAAGTCCGCACTCTCGCCAGAGTCTATGAGCCTTGCAAGGTAGTAGATAACGGCGTTTTCGTCGCTTCCACGCAGACTTTTTATAAAAGCGCTTGCTAGCTCGTAGTGCGTGTCGTCCTCTTTTGCCCCCTCTTTTAGGGCGTTTTGGCGAAGTGTTTTTAAATTTTCTAAGCTTACATTTTCATCAAGTGTGACGGCAAATTCAAGTAAATTTAGCATAGCTCTTGCGTCACCGCCACTACTTTTAAAGAGATACTCCTTTGCCTCATCATCTATGTTAAATGAAATTTGCTCTTTGATCTTGTCAAGAAGCTCCTCAAAATCGCTACTGCTAAGTGGCCTAAACTCAAAGAGCATCGAGCGACTTCTGATACCTGAGCTTAGCGTGAAAAAGGGATTTTCGGTGCTAGCGCCGATAACTAGGGCTTTGTAGTTTTCCATGGGAATTAGCAGTGCTTCTTGTTGGGTTTTGCTTAGGCGGTGGATCTCGTCTATGAAAAAGAGTGGCTTATTTAGGGCGTTTTCGTAGTTTTTTAAAATTTTGCGAAAGTCATCTATCTTTAAATTTCCGCCGTCAAACTCGTAAAAGTCGTAGTTTGCGCCGCTTGCGACTGCCCTTGCAAAGCTCGTCTTGCCACAACCTGCTGGACCATAAAAGATGGAGTGTGGGATTTTGCTAGAGGCTATAAATTTTAAAAATGCCGCTTTAACCGCCTTTTGCCCGCAAATTTCATCCAAGTTTTTTGGTCTAAACATCAGCGCAAGTGAGCTCAAATTTGTTCCTTTAATTTGCTGGTTTTGGCAAAATTTTAGCCTTTGCAGTAAGACTTTCTATCTTAAACTCATAAATTTTAGTAATCTTTAACCCATACTGAGCCGCTGTTTCAAAGGTGTTCATCGCATAAGCTGTGTATTTTAGGCTGAGAATTTTTAAAATTTCATATTTTTTGGCCTCGTCTGTGATCTCGTAAACTCTAGTTTTTGCGATGGCACTTTTGTACTCAGTCGTAAAAACCTTGCCTCCAAGTGCCTTGCCATCATCTTTTATCGCCTCTAGCTCACTTTCGCTTAGATGAGGGACTTTATTGAAACTAACGCAGACAAACTCCACTTTTCGTCCATCTTGAAGTAGTTTTGCCTTACAGCCAGCGGTAGCTCCGTGTATAAAAATACTTTCACCAACTCTAACAGGTGAGATCGGTACGCTAAAAATTTCTCCCTCATCATCCACGCATGAAATTACCGCATATTCGCATTCATCTATGATTTTTAGGCCATCTTCGCGGCTTAGCTCTCTATCTTTTCGTCTCATTTTTTATCCTTTTTTGAAAGAGCATTTTAAAATTTAAGTGCTTAAAGGCTAGTATAACGCAAAAATTTCAAGGAAAAACATGAAAAAAATAGCTATTTTTGCCATTTTACTTGGCGTAAATTTAGTCCATGCAAACGATGTTTGCAATGAATATATCAAGCAAAGTAGGCTCTATCTTGACGAGCTTTATGCCAAAGAGAGCAAGCGACTTGCAAATGATGAAAAGGCGTTAAGGCTTTTTGAGCTTAAATTTGATGAGTTTAAACAAAGACAAAGCGGCCAAGAAGCCATAATTTTGCAAAACAAAGATGAGAAATTTTGCAAAAGAAAGCTTGAAGAGACAAACAAACTTTTAAATGATCTAAAAAAATAGATCAAATTTTTACGTTTAGATCCCAGTCTATTGGCGTTTTGCCGTGGTTTGCTAGATAAATGTTTGCTTTTGAGAAGTGACGGCAGCCAAAAAACGCCCCACGAGCCAGAGGGCTTGGATGTGCTGCCTCTAAGATGAGGTGCTTGCTGGTGTCAATGAGCGGTGCTTTGGCTCTAGCTGGGTTGCCCCAAAGTATAAAAACTACGTTTTGTAAATTTTCGCTTATCTTTTTTATTACAGCATCAGTAAAGCCCTGCCAGCCAAAGCTTGCATGAGAATTTGCCACTCCAGCGCTAACGCTTAAAGTTGAGTTTAGTAGTAGTACGCCTTGTTTTGCCCATTTTGTTAGATCGCCGCTATTTGGCTCTTTTATGCCAAGATCAGCGTAAATTTCTTTATAGATATTTACAAGACTTGGTGGGACTTTTACGCCACTAGGTACTGAAAAGCTTAATCCCATGGCTTGATTTGCGCCATGGTATGGATCTTGGCCTAGGATGACGACTTTGACATCGTGAAATGGCGTTAGGTTAAATGCATTAAATATAAGCGCGCTTGGTGGATAGATAACGCCAGTACTCTTTGCTTTTAAGAAATTTTCTTTGATACGCGCAAAATTTTCACTCAAAAACTCATCTTTTAACATCTCTTTCCAACTTGGCTCGATCTTTATATCATCTAAATTTATCTGCATCTTCCTGCCTTTTATAAGTTTTAGCTGTATAATTTTAACTAAAATTTATCCAAAGGAAAGAGCTGTGTCTGAGCAAATTTTTAATAAGATACATGAGCTTCTTAGCAAGAATGAAGCCAAATTTAAAGTTCTAAACCATGAGAGTGCGACCACTTCAGAAGAGGTAGCAAAACTTAGAGGAACAAAGATGAGTCAAGGCGCAAAGGCTCTAGTTTGCTCTATTAAAGGGGTGGATGAGGAGAGATTTAGGCAAATTTTTAAAGATGAAAATGTGCTAAATGATTATTTACTAAGCGATGAAAAGCCAGCGATGAAGGCTGGTAAAATTTATATTTTGGCTATTTTGCCAGCCGATATGCAAGCAAATCTTGATAGCTTGACACAAAAATTTGACGGCAAAAGAGCAAGCCTAGCTAGTCCAGATGAAGTTTTGGCATTGACAGATTGTGTTTTTGGATCAGTGCCACCATTTAGCTTTCATAAAAATTTACACATTGTAGTTGATGAAAGGTTACTACAAAGAAACGATGAGATCGCATTTAATGCAGGACTACTTGATAGATCGATCATTTTAAATACAAAAGATTATACGAAGATAGTACGACCAACGCTAATAAATTTTGCAGAATAAAAAGTGCTAGGCTAACCACTTCCTAGCACTAAATATTGTCGGGAGAAAAATGAATTTAAATAATACAAAGACGAGAAATTGCTAAATTCATTTCAAGAACAAATATTATCAGGCATAATCTTAAAATATAATAAATTATATAAATAAGAATCTTTAAATTTAGGGATTTACGTATTTATTAAATATAAATATATATATTTTATAAATAAATTTATATATCAAAGCTTGCGGATTTAAAAAGAATTTATAAAAATTTGCTTAGTAAATATTAAGTTTAGCTTAAAGCCCATTTAGATAAAATCCTTAATCGTTCTTTTATCGTAAAAAAGACAATTTGATATAAGGAAAAACAATGAGCGATATCATCGCATACAAACTAAATGGCGAAATAGTCGATACACAAAGTATCGCAGGGCGTGAGAGTAGTGCTGAGCCTATCTATTTTGACAACTCAAAAGAGGCACTACACGTTATCAGACACTCCTGTGCACACCTCATGGCACAAGCTATCAAATCACTCTATCCAAAGGCGAAATTCTTTGTCGGACCAAACGTAGAAGATGGGTTTTATTATGATTTTAGAGTTGATGATGAGGGCACGAAGCTAGGCGAGAGCGATCTAGCAGCGATCGAAGATAAGATGAAAGAGCTTGCTGAGAAGAAATTTGACATCGTAAAAGCTTGCTCAACTAAAGCTAATATGAGTGAGAAATTTAAAAACGACGATCTAAAACAAGAGGTCTTAAAAAGAATTCCAGATGGCGAAGTTAGCAGCTACTCGCAAGGCGATTTTGAAGATCTTTGCCGTGGACCACATGTGCCAAATACTAAATTTTTAAAATTTTTCAAGCTTACACGCGTGGCTGGAGCTTATCTTGGCGGAGATGAGAGCCGTGAGATGCTAACTAGAATTTATGGCACAGCATACGCAGACAAAGAGAGCCTAAAAGAGCACATCCGCATCATCGAAGAGGCCAAAAAGCGTGACCATAGAAAGCTTGGCGTCGAGATGAAGCTATTTACCTTCGACGAAGAGGTCGGCGGCGGTCTACCGATCTGGCTGCCAAACGGCGGACGCTTGCGCTCGAAGTTAGAGCAAATTTTATACAAAGCCCACCGCGACCGCGGCTACGAGCCGGTTAGAGGCCCCGAGCTACTAAAAGCCGACGTATGGAAAAAGAGCGGCCACTACGCAAACTACAAAGAAAATATGTACTTTACGACTATTGACGACGCAGAGTATGGCATAAAGCCGATGAACTGCGTCGGCCACATCAAAGTTTATCAAAGTGACATCCGCTCTTACCGCGATTTGCCACTTAAATTTTTCGAGTATGGCGTCGTGCATCGCCATGAAAAAAGCGGTGTGCTTCACGGACTTTTCAGGGTTAGAGAATTTGCACAAGATGACTCGCACATCTTTTGTATGCCAAGCCAAATCAAAGAAAATATCCTAGAAATTTTAAAATTTGCCGGCAAAATAATGGAAAATTTCGGCTTTCATTACGAGATGGAAATTTCGACCAAGCCTGCAAAAGCGATTGGCGGGGACGAAATTTGGGAGACTGCAACCAAAGCGCTAAAAGAAGCGCTTGATGAAAACGGTTTTAGATACGGTATCGACGAGGGCGGTGGCGCATTTTATGGACCAAAAATCGACATCAAAATCACCGACGCATTAAAACGAAAGTGGCAATGCGGCACTATACAAGTTGATTTTAACTTGCCAGAGCGCTTTGATCTAGGCTACATCGACGCAAATAACGAAAGACAGCGCCCTGTAATGCTTCACAGAGCCTTGCTTGGCAGTTTTGAGAGATTTATAGGAATTTTACTTGAGCACACTGCTGGCGAGCTACCATTTTTCATAGCTCCTACGCAAGTCGTCATCGTGCCTATTAGCGACGTGCATTTAGACTATGCAAAAGAAATTTCACGCGAGCTAAGAAAGATCAACGTCGATAGCGAGATCGCAAGTAAAAATGAGAGTTTAAATAAAAGAATAAGAACGGCAGAAAAACAAAGGGTGCCTATGATAGTCGTGCTAGGTGACAACGAAGTAGCGAACAAGAGCGTTGCGCTACGCGACAGACAGGCTAGGACGCAGAGCGATATGAGCTTGGCGGAATTTATAAATTTAACGAAGGAGAAACTTAGTGAGGTACATTTTTGAGTAAGGAAAATGAAGTATTGCTCAATGAGGACATAAGGGCGAGAGAGGTAAGATGTGTAGGGGATGATGGCACGGCATACGGTGTCATCTCAAGAGAAGAGGCTTTAGAGATCTCAAATAAGCTTGGGCTTGATCTAGTGCTTATAGCGCCAGACGCGAAGCCACCAGTTTGCAAGATAATGGACTATGGTAAATTCCGTTATCAGCAAGAGAAAAAGCAAAAAGAGGCCAAGAAAAAGCAAAAAACCATCGAGATAAAAGAGATAAAACTCTCTGTCAAGATCGCCCAAAACGATATAAACTACAAGGTTAAACACGCAAGCGAGTTTTTGCAAGATGGCAAACACGTTAAATTTCGTGTATTTTTAAAGGGTCGCGAGATGAGCACTCCAGAAGCTGGTGTAGCTATGCTTGAGAAGGTCTGGGAAATGATAAAAAATGAAGCTGATCGCGATAAAGAACCTATGATAGAAGGTCGTTATGTAAATATGCTTGTAACTCCA
This sequence comes from Campylobacter concisus, assembly GCF_002092855.1. Classification (NCBI taxonomy): domain Bacteria; kingdom Pseudomonadati; phylum Campylobacterota; class Epsilonproteobacteria; order Campylobacterales; family Campylobacteraceae; genus Campylobacter; species Campylobacter concisus. The sequence continues at coordinate 88,412 of NZ_LVLC01000023.1, read as the reverse complement.
AAAAAGGGTTAAATTCTAAACAAAGAGCAGGTGCTAGCTTGCTCTTTCTTACATTAAATTTTAAATACAAAAACTTATAAATAATTATTTTCCAAAAATCCTATCATTTTTATATGTGTTAAATTTACGCAAAGGCGTTTGCAGGGTTGATACGGCTTACGGTTAAATTTTGTAGAAGAAATTTAGGAGTGGCTTAAATTTAGTAAATTTTGATCTTTGCCCAGCATAATCCAATCATTTTGCTATCGCTTGCATATACGCTTTGCTAAAAATAATCTAGGTAAATCGACTCTCTTGCGAGCTTACAAAATTTTAGTGCTTGCGTGAGTGTTTTTAAGCCAAATTTTGCCTAATATCTAGCTAAATTTGATAATGGGATATTGCTTTAATAATACTTTTTACAAAAAGCTTTGACTACTCTTGGTTTTATGTGGCGACCAAATTTGACGAGAAGTTTGATTGTTTGTGGATTAAATGTAGCAAATTTTAATTTTTGCTTACTAGAATTTGCTCCATCCTTTTTCTGCCAACCATTACATGGGCGCTTTACTGAAATTCGACTAGGCAAGAGCTCGCCTGAAAGAGTAAATTTGATAATTTGTAAGTTTATGGCACTTGTGTTTAGCATTTTAAGTTAGATTTCGCTTAATAGCAGGCTAAATTTGCTAAAAAATTCGCTTGTTTATAGTTTAAATTTATAAAAGAGAATTTAGGCTGGGTGAGCATAAATTTACTAAATTTTATAAGCCATTTCTTGGCAAAAATCAAATGCCCTATAATCTGCTTGGATAAAATTTAGTGTTTGCTCATTCTCTGTCAGGACTTCTTCATTTTGCCTTGCTATATCGATGTCAGCTAATACTATAAAAATTTCTCGCTCGCAACGCGCCTGCTACAAATTTCTTCATTTTTAAACAGCCACACATAAACATACCACTCGTGTAATCAAGCAAAAGCATCCATGGCAAAAACTTTCAAATTTGTTGCACAAACCTCGCCACTCCACCATTTGCCACCGTATCAGCTCTTTTGGTAAAATTTGCACTAAAAGATCTAAAAATAGTGATCTGCTCGCCAACTTAGTGTAAATACTTTAAATTTAGGCGAGCTTCAAATCCACATATATACAATGCTTCAATCCAGCATAAATTTTAATAGTTTGCTATTAAAATTTGCCATACAAAAGGCAAATTCCTTTTTACCTAAAAGCCCAAAGTAACTTCATATTGAAATTTAACTTGGACGTAAATTTATAGAGCAAAGAGCAAAATCAGCCCTACACGTATCCCTGATCTATCATCGCATCGGCCACTTTTCTAAAGCCCGCGATATTTGAGCCAAGTACTAGATTTCCCTCGTCGCCAAACTCCTTGCTAGTCTCGTAGCTAAGCTCGAAGATATGATTCATGATGCCATGAAGTCTGTGATCTACCTCCTCAAAGCTCCACGAAGTCATGCCAGCGTTTTGCATCATCTCAAGGCCACTTGTGCCCACGCCACCAGCGTTTGCCGCCTTTGCCGGAGCGAAGTAAAAATCCTTTTGCGCTAGCATAAAATTTATCGCATCAAGTGTGCTTGGCATATTTGCCCCCTCAGCCACGAAACGGCAGCCGTTAGCGTAGAGCGTCTTTATGTCGGCTAAGTGAAGCTCGTTTTGCGTCGCACACGGAAATGCCCCGTCGCACGGCACGTCCCACACGCCGTTTCTGCCCTCTTTGTACTCGCTTACGCTTACGTATCTTGCGTTCGGTCTAAATTTAACGTATTCGCTAAGGCGCGCGCGTTTGACTTCTTTTAGCTCTTTAAGTACCGCTAGATCGACGCCCTCTGCGTCGTAAACGTATCCGTTTGAATCAGAAACCGTGATAGGCAGCGCGCCTACTTGATAGAGCTTTTCTACCGTGTAGATGGCGACGTTTCCGCTACCGCTTATGTTGCATTTTTTGCCCTCTAGCCCAAGGCTCGCTCTTTTGAGCATATTTTGCGTAAAATACACTAACCCGTATCCGGTCGCCTCCGTGCGCGCTAGGCTGCCACCCCAGTTTAGCCCCTTGCCCGTTAGTATGCCGTCAAACCTGCCCGTGAGTTTTTTATACTGCCCAAACATATATCCGATCTCGCGCGCGCCAACGCCGATGTCGCCTGCGGGCACGTCCACGGTGTTGCCGATGTGGCGGTAAAGCTCGCTCATAAACGCCTGGCAAAAGCGCATTATCTCGCCCTCGCTCTTGCCTTTTGGATCAAAGGTGCTGCCGCCTTTTGCGCCGCCGATATTTACGCCCGTGAGCGAGTTTTTAAAAATTTGCTCAAATCCTAGAAATTTTAGCACGCCAAGATCCACGCTAGGATGCAGTCTGATGCCGCCTTTATAGGGGCCCACGGCTGAGTTAAACTGTACGCGGTAGCCGTTATTTGCCTGCGGTCTGCCGTCGTCACCCGTGTACGTGACGCGAAAGATCACCGTGCGCTCAGGTATGACGATGCGTTCTAGTATCGCGTGTTTTTGGTACTTGCTCTCTCTTTTTATAAGCGGCTCGAGGCTGTTTAAAACCTCGGTCGCAGCCTGGACAAAGACGCCTTGACCCGGATTGGTCTTTTTTATCCACTCCATCGTTTTTTCGATGTACTCGCTCATCTTAGCTCCTATTCGTCAAATTTTCGTAGTTGAATATTAACTCTCCTAGAAAAAATTTTTATTTAAATTTATTTTTATATTTTTATTTTAGGCGATGAGCGTTACATATCGAAACTAAATTTATAAAAAGCGATTTTATTGGTTTTGATTTGATTTTATGTAGATAAATTTTTGTGAATAAAATTTATTAAATTTGAAGTAACTCCTGCCAAAAGTCAAAGGCTCTATTAGTACGAGTGCTATCTGTTTGAACGAATTTAAGCACTTCTTCGGCCTTTGGCATAGCTTCATCATTTAGCCTTGCTATATCGATGCTAGCAAGCACTATAAAAAATTTTTCAAAGTCACTCGCAACGCGCCTGCTGCAAAGCTTTTTATCTCCAAGTAGCCATGCATAGACCGCGCCACTCGTGCAATCAAGCAAAAATATCCACGGATCACCCACGGCAAAGACTATTAAATTTAAAGGGCGAGTCTCGCCATTCCACCATTTGCCACCAAACTCATCTACGCTATTTAGCCGTACTAGCTCACTCACGTAATCGCCTTTGGAGCCAAATTTGACATTGCAAATTTTAAAATTTCCAAGGTCAAATTTGCTCATTAGCTCTGCAAATTTAGCTGGGAAATTTACGCCAAGAGCCTTTTCTGCGTTTTTAAGTGCTTGTGTAGTAGCTTTAATATCATTTTGAAGCAAGAGCCTCATGCCAGTCATACCCTCTTGCTCTAGTGGTAAGAAAATTTGATCTAACTTTTGAGCGATTTCATCTAGCTTTAAAAACATATTAGTCCTTTAATCTGCTAAATTTTGGCAAATTTTATCAAATTTAACTCGGTGCGCTTTTGATTTTGACCCATTTGTCACCAAATTTAGACCACGATCTTCATAAATTTAAGAAGCTGGCAGAGATAACTAAGAAAACTAGCAATCACTAAATGCGAGATATTATAAAGGATTAATGATAAGGTAAAATTGGCTTGGTAAGGCCGCGTAGCCCATAAAAGAGATTTATGACGACGCTAAAACATACGAACTTGAGGGCTTTCGCGTACGAATGAGTTCGCCACTTATAGTGGAGTGCAAATAAATTTTGAGTGGCTCAGAGTTCAAGGGCGAAGCAAAAGATAAAAAATTTAAATGAGAGTGTGCCGCCTAAAGACATAGTACAAGAATAGGCAAAACTATCTGGTGGCTAAAGCTTGGCACATATCTCTACACGCCAGTTTGCCTGCGCGAGGGGGATGTTTTGCTTTGGTACCGCTGGCAATGGCGGATATCTATACGCTGTTGAGGTAAAAAGTGGCGAGGTGATATTTAAATTTAAAACAAGTGGCGCGGAGTACTTTGCTTGGATTAATGGTCAAATTTTGCTTATAAACCGAAAAATAAACCAGTTTTGATAAACGCTAAAGATGGCTTGCTACTAAAAAAGATATAGTTTGAAATTTTGGCTTAGTTACAGATCAGATCATTCCAGTAGACTCTACGCTATGGTAAATGACGGAGCTAAGACGTACGCAGTTAGCGCGAGGATTTAGCTTTGGCGAAATTTATCGCCAAAGCCATAAAGAGATAAATTTATCTCTTCTTTTTATATCTTTTTATCGCCTCTACGATGACTTCTTCTAGGTCGTCATTTGGCTCTTTATTCATATCGTCATAGGTGTTTTCAAGGATAGTTTTTAAGTTTTTCTCAACGTAGCTAGTATCGAAAAATCCTCTTCTAAACTCTTTACTTTTGCTGATCGTTAGCAAAAATGGGATGATCGTTCGCACGCCTTCGATGGTAAATTCTTCAAGTGCTCTTTCAAGCTTATTTACCGCTAGATCGTAGTCGGTCGCCTTTACGATCAGCTTTGCGATCAAAGAGTCATAAAATGGCGGTATGGTGTAGTCTTTATAGACGTGGCTATCGACACGCACAGATGGGCCAAGGGCTGGGTAGTAGCCCTCGATCGTGCCTGGTGCTGGGATGAAATTCTCCCAGACATTTTCAGCCGTGATCCTTGCTTCTATCGCGTAGCCGCGCGGCTTGATGTCGCTTTGCTCGATCTCTAAAATTTCACCAGCTGCGATCCTTATCTGCCTAACGACTAGGTCATGTCCTGTGATCTCTTCAGTGATGCCGTGCTCCACTTGGATACGGGTGTTCATCTCCATGAAGTAAAAGTTGTTGTAGTCATCTAGCAAAAACTCGATAGTTCCGACGTTTGAGTAGCCCACAGCCTTTGCAGCAGCCACCGCAGTCACACCCATGATCTTTCTTAAATTTTCACTGATAGATGGGCAAGGTGCGATCTCAATGATCTTTTGGTGGCGCCTTTGGATAGAGCAGTCACGCTCGCAAAGGTGGATGATGTTGCCGTAGTTATCGCCTAAAATTTGAAACTCGATGTGGCGAGGATTTACGACAAGCTTCTCCATAAAAACTTCGTCATTGTTAAAGTATGCCTTAGCCTCTCTGGTGCACGACTCAAAGGCATCTTGCATATCTTCTTCTTGCCAGACCTCTCTAATGCCACGGCCACCACCACCACCACTTGCTTTTAAGATGACTGGATAGCCGATGCGTCTAGCATGCTCTTTTATGGCGTCCATGCTCTCATCATTTAGCTTTTCAGTACCTGGAACTATCGGTATGCCGTTTTTCTTCATCAGATATCTAGCGATGTTTTTATCGCCCATTTTTCTGATCACTTCAGCCTTTGGACCGATAAAGATAAGCCCAGCGTCCTCGACTGCCTTTGCAAATTCGTAGTTTTCGCTTAAAAAGCCGTATCCTGGGTGTATCGCGTCAGCCCCGCACTCTTTAGCAAGCTTTACGATAGCTTTGGCGTCAAGATAGCCTTTGATCGGATCTTCGCCCACTTGATAGGCTTCATCAGCGATCCTCACATGTAAGCACTCGCTATCTGGCGCTGTGTAAATTCCTACGCTTTGAATGTGTAAATCCCTACAAGCTCTGACTATCCTAACTGCGATCTCACCACGATTTGCGATAAGAATTTTATGTATCATAGGCTATCCTTTTTGAGTTTTGCTTATCATATAACTATTCGTTTTATTTTTAGATAAATTTATTAAGTCTAGTTTTAAAATTTGAGTGCAAAGGCTAAATTTATACTCAAATTTTTCTATCTATTGATGATTTGTGGAAAAGGTGTGGCTAGGGCTTTTTTGCTAAAATCTTGCGACTCTATCGTGAAATTTGTAGCAAATCTTTGAATGCCCTCTTTTTTATAAGCACGCCTTTGGATGGTAAAAAGGACTAAATTTCCGCCTTGTTTGGTGTAGCGATATATCGAGTGCTCAGCTGTTGGTACGCCATTTAGATTTGAAAATATCGTGATATCAAGATAAATTTCATTTGCCAGCGAACCCTTTTTATAAGCTACTTTTAGTCCTTTTGCTTTTAGCTCTTTTAGATCATTTATCTTTTGCTCGACTGCTTGCTCTGGTGTAGCGTCAAATTTAAGCGTATTTAGCGAGAGCATGTAGCTAAAACTATCTAGCTTCTCACCAGGGAGCAAGTACTCCTGTGTGAATAAATTTGGCACAGGCTTGGCTGAATATGCTAGTGAATATAGTCTGTTGTCAAATTTTATCTGCACCGGCTCAAAGTACTGAGTAGCCGCGAGCAAGAGCGCTGGCAAAGCGATAAATGCTAAAAATTTCTTCATCAAATTCCCTTAAAATGGATTTACTATCATGACCCAGATGATGATAAGCATCGCGATAGTTGGCACTTCGTTGTAAGCTCTAAAGAAGATGCCACTTTTGTTACAGCGTTTTTCTTTGAGCTGCTTCATGTAGCGTCCAAGGTCTAGGTGATAGATGGACATTAAGATGACAACTAAAATTTTGACATGGATGTGACCAGTTTTTATAAGATCAGGCATCGCGATAAGTATCAAAATGCCAGTGACAAATGAGCCAATGAGCGCGACCCAGCCGATGTAGTGATACATCTTGTACTCCATCACTTCGACCACTTTTACAAAGTCAGGTTTGTCCATGTTTTCTACGTGATAAACGTAGAGCCTTGGCTGATAAAACAGCACTGCCATCCACGAGATGAAAAACAAATAGTGGAGGTATTTTAAGTAAAGGTAATATTCTGCCATAACGTCTCCTTATCTAAAAAGTATCTCTTTTCTAGCTTCAAATTCAGCCTTGCTGATCGCACCACTCTCAAAAAGTTCGTAAAGCCTTTTTAAGTCGTCCTCTTTATCTTTTAGTTTTAGTCTCTCTTTTAGTTCGGTCTTTTGTAAATTTTTCTCGACATAAGTGCCAACTAAAAATGCATCTATGATCCACCAAATGCCCCAAATAGCCAAGAATAAATAACCAACGAGGATGATTTGCAAAGAGTAACCAATAAAAAATAGTCCCATCATTAAAAAGCCAGTGATAAATTTACCAAGGTAAATTCTATGCGCTCCAAGCCAGCCAGTAAGTAGCCAAAGCGCGTATGCGACGTAGATATTATTTCCCACTCTCTCTCCTTTTTCTAAAACTTTGCCAAAGTATCATCACCACGCAAAGATCGATCATCACATCAGCGAAGTTAAAGACCGCAAAGTTAAACCACTTGTGCCAAAAGACGTAATCCACGACACCGCCATGGATAAATCTATCTGTGATATTTGAGCTGCCAGCTCCTAGCAAAGCTCCAAGCCAAATGGCATGCGAGCAAAGCAGCTTTTTCTCAACGACTAGATAGACAAAAACGCCTAAAATAAGGGCAATCTGGATAAATTTCAGCCACTCATCTAAAAAGGCAAACATCGAAAATGCAACGCCCTTATTATATGTAAGAACTAGCGAGAAAAACTCACCCTCCCACGAAAAACCATCTATAAATATCATTTTTATCGCTTGATCAACGATAAAAATGATAAAAAATGCGATGAAAAATTTAACTAAGTTTTTACGCATTTAAGGCTTTTATGAAAAATTTCTCAACTTCATCCATGCGTTTTTCAACTAAAGTTTGATTTTTACCCTCAAGCAAAAGTCTGATCAAATTCTCAGTGCCAGAGTATCTAAAGAGCGACCTTATGCCCTCTTTTGCAAGGTTAGCCTCAAGCTCTTTTAGCCCCTCTATCTTATCAAGCGGCTTTTTCTCTGTGATCTTTAAATTTAGCAAAATTTGCGGATATGGCTTTAGCTCGCCAAAAATTTCGCTAGCTTTTTTACCTTTTTTAAGCATCATCGCGACAACTTGCATTGAGGTAACAAGGCCGTCGCCAGTCTTAGCGTAGTCGTTAAAAATGACGTGACCGCTTTGCTCACCGCCAAAATTTATACCATTTTCTTTCATCATCTCAAGCACGTATTTATCGCCTACGTTTGAGCGAAGTAGTTTGATCTTATGAGCTTTTAGATAGTCATCAAGTGCTGCGTTACTCATTACCGTAGCCACGATGGCACCACCTTTTAGAGCCTTTTGCTCGTATAAAAATGCAGCCAACGAGCCAAGTATCGCGTCGCCATGCACAACTTCGCCGTTTTCGTCAACTACTACAAGCCTATCAGCATCGCCGTCAAATGCAAAGCCGATGTCGGCACGAAGCCTTTTTACTTCGCTTGCTAGATCCTCTGGATGAAGCGCGCCACAGTTTTGGTTAATGTTGCTACCATTTGGCTCGTCGTTTATAACGATGACGTCAGCTCCAAGCTCGCTAAATACGGTTGGTGCGACCTTGTAAGCAGCTCCGTTTGCCACGTCTAAAACTACTCGTAAATTCTTTAAATTTAACTCTTTTGGGAATGAATTTTTGATTTGCACGATATATCTGCCGATAACATCGTCGATCCTTTTGTTTGCGCCGATCTCTGTCATCGTTTTTTGGGCGTTTGCGATGAGCTCGTCGTCGTAGAAAATTTTCTCTATCTCAGCTTCTATTTTTTCATCAAGTTTGTTGCCAAAGCTATCAAAAAATTTGATGCCGTTATCGTAGTATGGGTTGTGCGATGCGCTTATCATGATACCAGCGTCACAGCGCATATTTTCTGTTAAAAATGCGATCGCAGGCGTTGGCATAGGGCCTATTTGAAGGACGTTGTAGCCAACTGCAGTTAGCCCCGCAACGATGGCAGTTTCGATCATATAGCCGCTTTTTCTAGTATCTTTTCCAACCAAAATCACATTTGTAGCTGAGGTCTTTCTAAAGTAAATTCCAGCCGCCATTGCAAGACGCATAGATGTTTGAGCTGAAAGCTTCTCACCAGCTTTTCCACGAACTCCATCCGTTCCAAATAGTTTCATAAATTTATCCTTTTTATTATAAAATTGTGCTATTTTATCAGAATTTACCTAATTTAAAATCTAAAATTTTACCTTCATTAAGGATGACTTAAATTAAGGTTAAATTTATTATATTTTTAATATAATCACCGACTAAAATTATTCAAAAAGGTATATTATGGCAAACCATAAATCTGCTGAAAAAAGAGCTAGACAAACTATAAAAAGAACAGAAAAAAATAGATTTTACCGCACAAGACTTAAAAATATCACAAAAGCAGTGCGTGTAGCTGTAGAAGCTAAAGATCTAAATGCTGCAAATGAAGCTTTAAAAGTTGCTAACAAAAGCATCCATAGCTTCGTAAGTAGAGGCTTTTTGAAGAAGCAAACTGCTGCTCGCCGCGTTAGTCGCCTTGCACAATTGGTAAATACTCTAAAAGCTGCTTAATTTATAAAATTTAATGTTTGCTGATAAACTTCATCCATTTTTGGATCGCTATAATGAAATTTCTGTGCTTCTTAGCGATCCAAATATAGCAAACGATATCGAAAAGATGACAAAGCTCTCAAAAGAGCAATCATCTATCGAGCCAGTTGCATCTGCTGCAACAAAATATCTACAAATTTTAAATGACATTGATGAGAACAAAGCTTTACTAGATGACTCTGAGCTTGGAGAGTTAGCAAAAGAGGAACTTAAAAATTTAGAGATTTCAAGAGAGAAGCTTGAAGAAGAGATTAAAATTTTACTTCTTCCAAAAGACCCAAACGATGATAAAAATATATTTTTAGAAATTCGTGCAGGTACTGGTGGCGATGAGGCCGCGCTATTTGTTGGAGATCTTTTTAACGCTTACATCAGATATGCAGAGCTTCGTGGATATAAATTTGAGATCGTTAGCCAAAGCGAGGGCAACACTGGCGGCTTTAAAGAGGTCATCGTGCTTATAAAGGGCAAAGGCGCTTACTCAAGACTAAAATTTGAAGGCGGCACACACAGAGTCCAGCGTGTGCCAGAGACCGAGAGCCAGGGCAGGGTGCATACTTCAGCTGTGACTGTGGCTATTATGCCAGAGGTTGAGGATAGTGAGATCGAGATCAATCCAAATGATATAAGAGTTGATGTTATGAGAAGCTCAGGTCATGGCGGTCAGTCGGTAAATACAACCGATAGTGCTGTTAGGATTACGCATATACCAACAGGACTTGTTGTAACAAACCAAGATGGCAAGAGCCAACATAAAAACAAAGAAGCTGCGATGAAGGTGCTAAAGGCTAGACTTTATGAGCTTCAAGAGCAAGAGAGACTTGCAAAAGAGACTAGTGAGCGAAAGAGCCAAGTTGGCACCGGAGATCGTTCTGGCAGGATAAGGACATACAATTATCCGCAAAACCGCATAAGCGATCACCGCATAAATTTAACACTTTACCGCCTTGATGCGATTATGGCTGCGGGATTATTTGATGAGATCATTGAGCCACTTATTACGCATTATCAAGCAGAAGCTATGCTAGAAGCTGGTATTTAAACTTTCAAATTTCTATTTCAAATTTTATAATTTATTTCTTTACTTAAAAATATTGCTTTAGCTTAAAATACTTTTAAATTTACCAAGCTTTAAAGTCAAATTTACAAGAATTTTACAAAAATAGATATTTAGAAGTAGTAGTTAGTAATATTTTTTCTCATTTTTTTCAAAATAATATAAATTAAATTTTTAGATTTTATTTCTCAAATAGCGATTTCCATGGCATTTAAAAGTATAAAATTTTTATTTTTGATATTATAATTTTGTATAAATAGTTTTTAAGTTTTGCTTAATAATTCTACCTTACAATTTCACCATAATTTAATTCAAAACAAGGAGATAAAATGTCAATAAGTGCAAGAAATCAACTAAATGTTGAGATCACAGAGGTAAGAACAGGTGCGGTAAATTCGCTAATATCTGCTAAGCTTACAGGCGGTGAGGTGCTAAAAGCAACTGTTACGGTTGATAGTGAAAAAGGTCTTGATCTTAAAGTTGGCAAAAAAGCTATCTTTTTATTCAAAGCTTCAAGTGTTATCGTTTCAAAAGATGATAGCATCAAGCTTAGTGCTACAAACCAAATCAAAGGTGTTGTTAGCGAGATAAAAGACGGAGCTGTAAATGCTGAAGTTATTATCGATGTAAATGGCAGTAAAATTTCAGCTATCATCACAAGAGAGTCAGTTAACAGCCTAGCTTTAAAAGCAGGAGATAAAGTAACTGCAATCATCAAAGCAACTCAAATCATAGTTGGTGTTAAATAATTTACGGAGCAATTTTGCTCCGTTCATTCTAAATTAAAATCTATTCTTAAACTAAAACCAAAATACTCTAAAATTTATCAACTAAGTTATAAATTTAAATAAGTCGTAGTGAATATTTTTAAAGCTATTTACTTAAAAATTTTATAAGAAAATTTATATTATTTTTTTACTTTTACAGCCTATCTATCATTTTATGCAGAGTGTAGCATGCCAAAAGTTCACCACACAATAGGTGGTCTAAGTATCAATACAAAAGTCCATGTCATAAGCTCTCAAACAGCTATGCCTATACCAAATCTATATGTAGCTGGCAAGATCACTGGTGGCGTTTACGGAGCTAGTCGTCTAGGGTCTGATAACTGACCGCTTGATATTTGGCATAATCACTGCTAAGACTATCGGCTAAAACTAACTATAAATTTTTAAATCTATAAACTCCATTTTTCACTCGCTCGAAAATTTTCTTCTCTTCAAGCAGCTTAAAGGTATTTATTACGGTTGGTTTGCTCACATCTAGCTTTTCGCAAATTTCTGAAATTTTTACTACAATAAAGCCATTTTCATCACAGCTTTTAACTAGCAAATTTATGATTTCTACCTTTTTCTCGCCAATGATTGCCTTATAAATTTCTTCATTCATGCTAGCTCCAAATTTTATATCCTATTGCCACGCACCAAAGCGCGCCACATAAGAAATTTGCTATCATCACAGCTGCACTTCCTGCATCTTTTGCCGCCTTTGCTAGGGCGTGATAGTCTGGGCTTGCAAGATCGGTTACTCGCTCTAGGCTCGAGTTTAGGTACTCGCAAACTAGCACAAATGCCATGCTAAAGATCAAAAATAGATTAAAAACAAGGTCAAAATTCCAAAAAAATAACGATAGTGCTACTAATAAAAATATGCAAATTTCTATCCTAAAGCTCTTTTCGTTTTTGAAAATTTCAGCCAAACCCTCTCTTGCGTAGCCAAAATTTTTAAAAAATTTATACTCTGGCTGGTTTCTCATAATTTTCCTTTTTGTGATTTTTGGCATAATTATAATTAAAAAAAGGATGAAATTTGAAACTTATTAGCTGGAATGTAAATGGACTTAGAGCACTTGTAACAAAAGATGGCTTTGGTTGGCTTGATGAGATAAAGCCTGATTTCTTGGCACTTCAAGAGATCAAGGTCAAAGAAAGTGACGTACCAAAGGAAATTTATAACCTTGGCTTTAAAGATATCAGTGTAAATTCAGGCGAGAGAGCCGGATACTCTGGCGTGATGAGCCTAGCAAATTTTGACATTTCTACACAAAAGGCAGCTTTTTTCGACGACACGGAGGGGCGTGTTTTGGAACATAGATTTGGCAATATCGTGCTTTTTAATATCTATTTTCCAAACGGCCAAAAGGATGACGAGCGCCTAGCCTATAAAATGGATTTTTATGAGAAATTTCTAGCTTACTGCAAAGAGCTTGTAAAAAGCGGCAAAGAGGTGATATTTTGTGGTGATGTAAATACCGCTCACCGCGAGATCGACCTTAAAAATCCAAAAGCAAATGCCAAAACTTCCGGCTTTTTGCCTATTGAGCGAGCGTGGATAGATGAGGTGCTAAAAAGTGGCTTTATAGATACTTTTAGAGCCATAAATGGCGATATTACGGACGCTTACTCGTGGTGGAGCTACCGCTTTAACGCAAGGGCGAAAAATGTCGGCTGGAGAATTGATTATTTCTTTATTTCACAAGGATTAAAAGATAGGCTAAAAGACGCATTTATCTTGCCAGAGATCACAGGTAGCGACCACTGCCCAGTTGGGATAGATATAGAAATTTAGCCACTATTCCATTCTGCGAGGCTTGCCTAGTAAGAAACCTTGTGCGTAAGGTATTCCAAAATTTTTGATTTGGTTTAAAATTTCTTCTGAGCTTGCGAACTCGGCTACTATTTTGTAGCCTTGCTTTTTTGCAAAGCTTACGATGGTTTCTACTAGAACTCTAGCATTTTCATCAAATGGAAGCTTTTTGATTATCGAGCCATCTATCTTTATGGTGTCTATATCAAGCTCCAAAATTCGGTAATAGTTTGAGTACCCTGAGCCAAAGTCATCAATGGAAATTTTACATCCATAGCCCTTGACGCGTTTTATAAAAGAATTTACCGCAACATAGTCGCTAAGCTCTTCGCTCTCTAGCATTTCAAAGCAAATTTTATTAGGATCTTTGCACTCGTTTAGCTTGCTCTCTATAAGCTCTCTCATACTAGCATCAGCAATATCGGTAATTGATAAATTTATAGAAAACATATAATCTGGATATCTTTTAGCTAGATCAAACGCAAGACTTATCACCTTTTTGGTTATTTGCGGATATAGTTGCGTTTTCATAGCAATATCTAAAAATTCGCCCGGATAGTGTATCTTACCATTTTGATCGATTATACGAACCAAAACTTCATAATATTTTGCTTCGGTCTCATTTTCTTCTAAGTTAAAGATGCCTTGTGCTTCTACGATGACTCTATCGTTTTCTAACGCATCTTCGATTAGTTGAACTGCTAGCTGGTTTTTGTGATATTTCATCTCAATGGCGTCATTTTCTAGATAGTAGTAAATATTGCTACCATTTTCTATTGCGAGCTGATTTGCAAGGACTGATTGCATTAGGCGGTTAGTTTGTGGGGTATCGTTTGGCAATGAAACACCAAATACTATCTTTATGCCTGGTAAATTTTCAAATTTTTCATCAATAGCGACATTTATCCTATTTGAGCCAAAATATTCTCTAATATATTCAATATCTCTTACGATATTATCGCCTTCATACCACATATAAAATGCGTCATCTTGAAATCTAAATAGCTTTGCTTTTATCTCAGAAGTATCTATACAAAGCTTTAGTGTATCAGCTACTGCTTTTAGCGTTGCATCGATAATCTTAGTTTGATAAAAGAATCTTAAAATTTTAAAATTTTTAATGCTTAAGCAAATTAGCACTCCATCTTTTTGTGCGTCTAAAATTTCAGTTAAAGCAAAGTAGTTACCAAATCCTGTTAGCTTATCGATCGAAGATTGTATTTTTATTTGTTCATTTTTTTGAGTCAGCTCGTTTAGTATCAGCGTCTCTTTAGTCCTATCAAGTTTTACCGCTATATAGCCCTCAAATTTATTTTTAAAGAAAAATGGCGAAAATTTTACCTTTTCATATAAAAAATCACCGCTTTTTGTTCTACTTATAAGCTCATCGCTCTCCCAAGGTAGAGATTTTTGCACAGCCTCTTTTATGGACTCATAAAAGCTTTGCGGGTGCATATATGATTTTAGCATTCTAGGGTTTTTGCCTATTACTTCTTTTAGCTTGTAGCCAGTTTTTTCTTCAAAGGTTTTATTTACGTATGAAATTCTATTGTATTTATCGCAATAGACAACAGAGCTATGATCGTTTTCAACCGTGGATCTTAAGAGTTTTATTTGCCTTAAACGCTCTGAGGCCATTTTGATTTGATAGAGGCCAAATGCACAAAATATTATAAATGTAAGTAGACAAATTATCTGAGCTATTTTTGCGTTATTCACCTCATCAGAGTGAAATTCTAGGATTTTGTTTCTAAAATTTTCTATCAGATTATCAAGATGTAGCTCTTTTACACTATTTGAGATTGTACGTAAAGTTTTTGTAGCTTGAGTTGCATAAAGTATCTTGTCTAATACATTTTGAGCTTTTTGGTTATCTTTATACTCGTTTTTATACATTTTTATTTGCTTTGAAATATCATCTATTACTTCAGGACTAAGCATCAAAGCACCTTTTATCGCATAAAATATAGGCTCAAGCTTATTTGGAAGCGCGATATTTTGTATCTCATATTGACTTATTTGGATATAAGAATCTATAGATGAGTTTACATAAGCTGATCTTTGTGTAAAAAATACTTTTTTAATAAATACATCTCTTATATTTTGTAGATCTTTTGTTATTTCATTTTGATGAAACAATATCATTTCATCGCTAAGCATTGAAAGGTTGCTCAAATTTGTATCAAAAGAATTTATATCAGCGTTGAGTTTGTCGTAGTTCGAGACATCATAAATATTATTTAAAGAAAAAGTTATCTCATTGTCTATAAATTTTAGATTTAAAATTCCATCATCAAATTTATGAGCTGCACCAATAGCTATATTTGCTTTATATATAAAAAATGCACTAATGAAAAATATAGCTACTAAGAAGCTAAGTACGGTTCTTGTTCGTTTAGTACTCATTTAGTATCCTAGGCTTTTTACCATTTAGTGTCAGAAAAAATGAGTATAAAGCATCAATTTCATATTTGCTAAGCTCATATCCTAGCTGATAGTTACCAATAAAGCTTATAGCCTCTTTTAGATCATTTATCTCTCCATGAGATAAATATGGGGCAGTTTTTGTAATATTTCTTAGTGATGGCACTCTTCTTAATCTTTTGTTTGCATCTAGGGCAGAAATTCTTTCTCGTCCAATATCTTGTGTCAAATTTCCTCCTAAATTTCTACCATTGTGACAAGCGGCACAGCCTATATTATTGAATATCTCAAATCCTTTCTTTGCGCTATCATCTATGGCATTGTTATCACCTGATATAAAACGATCAAATGGCGAATCAACACTCAAGACAGCCTTTTCGAACTCAGCTATTGCATCTGCAATATTATCAAAATTAATACCGTCATTATAAATTTTTTTAAATAAAATTTTGTACTCAGAGATGTTATTTACAGAATCCACTATCTTGTCGTTATCCGAGTTTAGTTCTATTCTAGAAGTTATGGACTCTTTTACTTGATCTTTTAAATTGCTAATCTTTGCATCGCTATAAAACAGATAGTTTGCTGCAGCATTTAATATGGTTGGAGGATTTAAAGTGCCTTTTTCCATGCTATCTTGGTTGCTTCCGCTTAAATTCCAGTACAAGTTGTGACAAGTTTGGCAAGAGTAGTTTTCATTTGGGCTTAGTCTTTTGTCAAAAAAGAGTTTTTTGCCAAGCAGAGCCTTTTCTTCATTATATTTTACTACCGTAAGAGGTTTGTAGGATTCATATTTGCAAAATGAAATCGTGATGATAAATAGACAAAGTATAACGCCCTTCATAACGCCCCTAAATTTTAATCTTCTTTTTTATATCGGCAAATTTTTGATTTTTTATATAGTACATTATTTTATTGTTTTTTTGAAATTTATGATACAATTCGCTCGATTTAGAAAATATTTATATTTCAGGGAGGAGAAAGTCATGAAAAAAGGCTTTACGATGATTGAGTTGATCTTCGTGATCGTTATATTGGGTATATTAGCTGCGGTTGCTATACCAAAACTAGCTGCAACAAGGGATGATGCAGAGATATCAAAAACTGCTTCAAATATACAAACACTTATTTCGGACTTGGGTTCTTACTATACTTCTCAAGGCGAATTTGCTTCTGGTGCAGATGCTGTTAAGAAGATGTCGAATGTTAAAAATCCAGTAAATGCAAAAAATGATAAATGCCTAGAAGTAGGTACTGGAAATAATACTAATGGAGAGATAGGCATCACCATAAAAACAGATGGCCTTTGCAAACAAGTTTGGGAATTACCTGGCTTGGCAGATGTTAAAGCTCTAATCGAAAGTAGCGATAATAAGACAGCTAATACGCTTAAATTTGGCGGCATGGGCATAAAATATAAATAAAATTTTAGCAAGGTATTTTCCTTGCTTTTTATGATTTTTGTATTACTAAATTTTTAATATAACAAAGATTGATATAAATACAAATTTTCTTTTACATAAATAATACACATAAGATTAAAAGCTTTCTAAGAGTTAATACATCACCAAAAGATATCAATCCTAACTATGCTAATGAGTAATGGCCTTTTATTAAATTTAATTGATTTTATCCTTTACAAATTTTAAAGATAAAAAACGTAAAATCAAGCCATGGATTTACTAAAAGACCCGTTAAATAAGCTCATCATTTCGCTTTCGCTTCCAGCCGGCACCGCAATAATGTTTAATACTCTTTATAACGTTACTGGCACTTTTTTTGCAGCAAAAATTTCTACCCTTGCCGTAGCTGGTATGGCTATGAGCTTTTTGCTTTATCTAAGTATTGTAGGCATTGGGCTTGGTTTTGGCTCAGCACTAACTGCGCTAATAGGCAATAGCCTTGGAGCAGGAAAGATAAAAATGGCTAAATTCTATGCGGCAAATGGAATTATCTTTGTGCTAGCATTTGCTATTTTTATGGGATTTTGTGGCTATTTTTTAGCACCAAACTTGCTCACTTTTTTAGGGGCTGATCATAACTATTTAAAAGAGGCACTTGATTACGCAGGTGTTATCTTTCTTGCTGCACCATTTTTCTTGATTATCAAATCTCTAAACGGAGTGCTTGTGGCACTTGGAGATACAAAAAGTTACCGCGATTGGCTATTTTATGGCCTTTTTATCAATGCATTTTTTTGCTACTTTTTTGCATTCATTTTGGATCTTGGCGTAAAAGGACTTGCTCTAGCAACAGCTAGTGTTCAGCTTTTGGGCATGATCTACCTTTTTGCAAAAGTTAAAAAAGCTAAGATGATCGAGCCAAGAAATTTAAGCTATTTTGTGCCAAATTTTGGTATTTGGGCAAAGATTGCAAAGCAAGCTCTACCAGCTTGTTTGAACTATCTATCGATGTCGCTTGGCTCACTTGTACTTTTAAAATTTATAAGCTACTATGGCGTAAATGCCGTAGCAGGATATGGTATAGCTTTAAGGATAGAGCAAATTTTGGTATTGCCTACCATTGGTATGGCCGCAGCAGTTTTAAGTATCGTTTCAAGAAACTATGGCGCTAAAAATTTTAAAAGAGCTAAGCAATGCTATAAAATTTCGCTTCTTTTTTTGCTTATCTATTGTGTATTTGCTTGCGTTTTTATTAGATTTTTTGGTGAAGATATGATAAGAATTTTTGATGATACGCCGGCGATTTTGGAGATAGCAGGGCTTTATCTTGGTATAAATTCTCTTGCTTACGTAGCTTATGGCGCGATAAATGTCTCAGGCAGCACTCTTCAGGCCGTAAAACGCCCAGTGGCCATCTTTTTGCTAAATGGATTTAGGCAATTTGTGCTTCAAGGATCACTTTTTTACGTGGTAGTCTTCTATTTTGGTCTTGAGATAAAATTTATATGGCTGGCTCTATTTTTTAGCGTCTATCTCACAGCTATTTGCTTCGTTTTTTGGACACTTTATCAGTTAAGAAGGGCTACTGGCGTAAGCTTTTAAATTTAAAACAAAAAGCAAAAAAGCAAAGTGAAGCAACTAAGATTATGCTAGCTCCGCCTGTTAGGTTAAAATAAAAGCTAATAAATAGACCGCTAAAGCAAAAAACGACTGAAAAGATAGTGGAGATTAGCATCATCAGCCCCAGTCTTTTGGCAAAAATTTGTGCTAAATATGGCGGTATAGTAAGAAGAGCGATGACTAAAATCAGCCCCACAACACGAATCGTAGCTACTACACAAAGTGCCATCATGCACACTAATAAATAGTGAAAAAATGTTGTATTTACGCCGCGCAGCTTTGCAAACTCTGCATCAAAGCTAATAGCTACAAATTGACGATAAAAAAGGGCAATGAGTGCTAAAAATAAGATGTCTAAAATACTCATAAATGTTATATCTTGCCCGCTTACTGCTAAGATAGAGCCAAAAAGATAGCTCATAAGATCGGCATTGTATCCCGGAGTTAAATCGATAAAAATGATACCAATAGCCATGCCAAATGCCCAAATAGCACCGATAACTGAGTCGATGTTGGTTTTATCTTTTAACGTGATAGTAGCGATTATAAGGGCTAAAAAGAGTGAGAATATGCTAGCACCAAGAAGTGGTTCAAGCGAGAAGAAAAAGGCAAGTCCTATGCCGCCATATGCTCCGTGCGCGATGCCGCCAGCGATAAAAGTCATTTTATTTATAACAACGAGCGAGCCTATGAGCCCACAAATAATACTAACTAAAATGCTAGCAATAAAGGCATTTTGCATAAAATTTAACTCTAAAATTTCACTCATTTTATCTCTTTAGCTTAAAAACATTACTTTTGATTTTGCACTCACATTCGCCAAGTGCGATCTCGACATCGCAAAAATGGCTATGAGATTTTGCTAAATGCTCTATAAATTCTCTTTTTGCAGTATCTTCATGAGTTTTATGAATATGTAAATTTTTACTCACATAGGCAATTTTTGTAGCATAATTTAGCACGATATTTAGATCGTGACTTACCAAAACTACGCCAACACCACTTGCATTTATATTTTTTAAAATTTCATAAATTTCAGCCTGACCCTTTGTATCGATACTGGCTGTTGGCTCGTCTAAAACGAGAACTTTTGCATTTGCACAAAGCGCTCTTGCGATATACACACGTTGTCTTTGGCCACCGCTTAGCTCGCCAATTCTAGCGCTTGCAAATTCTTTCATGCCAACTTTCTCAAGGGCAGCAAGAGCCATTTGTTTCTCACCTCGCGAGTAAAAACCAAAAATTTTTTTGTCTATTAGCCCCATTAAAACTACTTCTAAAACCATCATTGGAAAGCTTTGATTTGAGAGAAAATTTTGAGGCACATAACCTATAAATTTACTGACTTCGCTTGGCTCTTTTCCAAAGAGCTTTATCTCGCCACTTTGAGGCTTAAGTAGTCCTAAGATAAGCTTTAAAAGCGTGCTTTTGCCACCACCATTTGGACCGATAATAGCTAAAAACTCATCGCTACTATAATCTAAATTGATACCTTCTAAAACCACTTGCTTATCGTAGCTAAAGTTTAAATTTTTAATTTTTATAATTTCTTTCAAAACAGACTCTTTTGCGTAAATGTCGTAGTAAAAATAAAAAGTCCAAGCCAAAGCATAACGCTAAGAGCCATAAATTCGGCATAGATTTTAAACTTTTTTAGCTTAATGTTTGTGCTCTCATTTATCTTGGCTCCAAAAACAGCCGCTAAAAATATCACTGCGCTCATGCCAAGCGCCATAAATACGCCACTTATAACGCCTGCAAAATAGCTGCCTAGCTCATTTGCTAGCACAAAGACAAGTATCGTACCAGGACAAGGAATAAGTGCCGCAGCAGCTGCAACCAGCCATTCTTCTTTGCTTTTTGGTTTTTTTGTAGTACAGATGTTACAGCCACAGTCGCTAGTAAATTTTGTATTTTTACTCAAATTTTGGCTTAAACTTGAGCTAAAAATATAAAATTTACTTAACTCTTTTTTGCTTGAAAGATAAATTTTGACCTTTTTATAAAGCATAAAAATCGCTACAAAAAAGATAATAACGCCAGAAAATGCTGTCGTAACGCTTGCTGTATCTTTTGTCAGATCGCTACTGATCTCACGCAATATCATAAAACTAGCAAGCACAAAAATAAACGCGCCCACAACATGTAAAAATCCGATCTTTAAAGAGAAGAAAAAGGCTTTGGCGTAGCTTCCACCAGTTGCGGCAAAATAAGAGCTTGTGAGCACCTTGCCATGTCCAGCAGATGCAGCGTGTAAAAAGCCATAACCAAATGATATTAGCGCTAAAAATAGCAGAGTTAGCGGACTTTTTTGATCAAAATTTCTTAGGATTTGCTTTAATCTATCAAGCATGCTTAGACTTGTTTTTGAAACAAGATCAAACTTAGCTTCATCGATCTTATCGACCTGGCTTAAATTTTCATCTTCAAAATTTACCGAGTTTGGCTCTTTTAGAAGCTCTTTTAACGCAGGCTTTTCGTTATGAGCTTTGGCTGCAGCCTTACTTGAAAATGTAAAAAATATTAAATTTGCATTTGGATTTGGTATCGTCCAAAACTGATCTGATACCAAAAATGCGTTGTTTTGTGTAAATTTAAAATTAAAATATCCCTCTTTGTCGTCCATTTCAACAGACACCACAAAGCCATCTTTGATAAGCAAATTTGTCTTAAAACTAACATCAAATTTTAATCTACCCTCATCAAAATAGAGTTTATACTTTTTTAAATTTAGCTCAAGCTTCGTGGCATTTTCATCTTTGTAAAAGTACTCAATATTCGTTAAATAGTGCCTTGGCACAAGATAATCAAGTAAATTTAAGCGGATCTTTTTGATCTCGCTTTCATCTATCTTTTCATCCTGATTTAGGTCAAAATTTTGCCTCATAAGCTCTGAGAAATTTTGTGAAAATGTCCATGAAAAAGCAATTGTAGTGATATTGTTTTCGTTTGAGTCAAATTTTACGCTCACGTGAGCGGTCGGGCTATAAAGCGAGCAAAGAGCACACCCGAAGGCATTTATAGCAAAGAAGCAAATGACAATCAGGCGTGCTAACATTTTTTATAGACTCTTAGCAAAAATTTCTGCTGTTTTTTTCATCTCATCTAGCCAATTTTCTGGGAGCTGGTCAATACTTATGACCTTTGAGCCAGTCTCTTTTGCTACTAAATTTGCAGCCTTTGTTGGAAACTGTGGAGCCACGAAAATAACCTTTACGCCGTGCTCTTTAGCCTCTTCAATGAGCTCTTTTAGCTCAGCTGGCTTTGGCTCTTTGCCCTCTATCTCGATAGCGATTTGCTCTAAGTTATAGCGTTTTGCAAAATATCCCCAAGATGGGTGATATACGATAAATTCGCGAGTTTTAACATCTTTTAGAGTATTTTTTATAAAACTATCGAGCTCGTCAAGGCTGGCTTTAAATTTAGCTAAATTTTCCTCATAGAGCTTTGCATTTTGCGGGAATTTCTCTATTAATGCCTTAGCAATATTATCAGCTTGAGTTTTTACTAAAATCGGATCAAGCCAAATGTGTGGATCAAGGCCGTCATGATGATGGTGATGATGCTCGCTAGCTTCGTGGTCATGGTCATGATGCTCGTGATGTTCATGTTTATGCTCGCCCTCGTGCTTGTGCTCGTGATGTTCATGGTGTTCATGATGTTCGTGTTCATCACTCATAGCTATCTTTTCGATGCCTTCTTGTGTTTTTACAATGTGTAAATTTTTAAAAGATTTTGAAAAACGCTCTAGCCAAGTATCTTCAAACTCAATACCAATAGCAAAGTAAAGCTCGCTTTTTTCAAGCTCTTTCATCTGTTTTGGCTTTGGCTCATAAGTGTGCGGATCAGCACCTTTGCCAACCATTGTATTTACGCTTAGTGTATCACCAGCGATCTGCTCAACAAAAAATTTTGTAGGCAATATACTAGTCGTAACAACTGGCTTTGCAAAAAGCGACAAAGCGCAAACTGCTAAAAAAACAAAAATCTTTCTCACCATCTCTCCTTTGTTTGAAAAAATATTGCGGAAGTTTAGCAGATTGCAACTTGGTTGCAACTTAAAGAACGAAAGCCTAAATATAGTGCTTTTTAAATGAAATTTAAAACTTTTAGCGTTAATATACAAAAAATAAAAAGGGCAAGGATGAATGCGAGAAATTTCTTAGAAGAGCATAGTATCAAAGCAACTACTTTTCGCATAAAGCTCGTTGAAATTTTGCAAAATGCCAAAACTCCATTAAGCTATGATGAAATTTTAGAAAGCCTTAATGCAAATAAAACTACTTTTTATAGAAGCATAGAAATTTTTGAAAAAAAAGGCCTTGTCATAAAAACCGAAAATAATCATAAAAGCTACTACGAACTAGCAAATGAGGCAAAAGCGTACTTTATCTGCGATGTCTGTCATAAAGTCACAAACATCGATATGCCACATCTAAACGTCGCTAAAAATATAAAAAGCGCCGTGATAAAAGGCGTTTGTGATGAGTGTGATCACGAGTAAAGAGCGATTATCTCAGCTGGAATGGCTTTTGGGCGATTTGTTTTTAGATCAACATAAACAAACTCGGTCTTGCCAGTTGCTATTAGCTCGTCATCTTTTTTAAACTCAAAATATCTACACGAAGTCGCCTTGCCTTCAGCTTGTGTATAAGTGTGAATTTCTATCTCATCCATCAATTTTACGCTTTTTATATATTTGGCTTCATTTTTTCTAATGAGCCAAATTTCTCCCCTTTTATACTGCGCCTCGACCGTGTCGCCAACCGCAGCAGAGTGTGCAAATGCAGCCTCTTGCATAAGAGTAAAATAATAGACATTATTCATGTGTCCGTGCATATCAATGGCTTGTGGTGGGATTATTACTTTGTAGATAAAATCTTTCATTTCTGGCCTTTTTTGCTAGAATTATAACCAAAAATAAGGAGCTAAAATGCAAAATTTATGGGATAAAAAGGCGTCAAATTATCAAAGGTTTGATGGCAAAGTAAGTGCTATTCAGCAACAAATTTTTGCTAAAGCCTTAGCTTGGGGAGTTGATTTTAGCGGTAAAGAAATTCTTGATATAGGCTGTGGTACCGGTGTTTGGACGATATTTTTATCAAAAACTGCAAAAGATATAACAGGTATCGATAGCTCAAAAAATATGATAGAAATTTTAAATGAAGATGCTAAAAGATTTGGCGTAACAAATTTAACTAGTGAGGTTTGCTCGTGGAGAGAATTTAAGCTCGCAAAGCACTTTGATATCGCAATTTGCACGATGAGTCCAGCGATTGCTAGCGATGAAGATTTTGCTAAATTTCATAGTATCGCAAAACAAAAACTCTATCTTGGCTGGGATAAGCCTAGAAGCTCTGATTTGATTGAGCCATTTTTTAAAAAATTTGGACGCACTCTCTCTCAAAAAAATGTTGTAAATAGGCTTGAAGCGTGGCTAAATGAGCAAGGGATCGCTTATAAGAGTGAAATTTTAAATGAGACAAGGATCGCAAGACGAAGTGTGCAAGAAGCTGCTGAGAACATCTGCTGGCACCTTGAGATAAACGGAGCTAAAAACTACGATGAAAAGGCGGTTTTAGCGATGTTAAAAGAGAGATTTGATGGCGAGTTTATAGATGAAAAGATAGAGTCGCAGATGAAGCTTTTTGTATTTTAAACTAGTTTTGATCTAGAGAAAAATTTTTTACCAAATTCGCTAAATATAACTCCAAAGATTATTAAGATCGCGCCAAAAATTTGTATGAGTGTTAGCTTTTCACCAGCGAAAAAATAGCCGATAAAGCCAGCAGAAACTGGCTCAAGACAGAAAAATAAAGCTGCTTTACTGGCTGTTGTATATCTTTGAGCGATGGTTTGAACAAAGTAGCAAAAAATGGTGCCAATAAATGCAGTGATGAAAATTGCTATAAAAAATTCCCTATCGTAATTTGGCACCACACTACCTTCAATAAATGCAAAGATAAATGAGAGTAAAGAGACGGTGAGAAATACCACAAATACAAGCAAATAAAGCTCGCATTTTCTTACAAAGTGGCCATTTAAGCTCGTGTAAAGTGCATAAAATATGGCACAAAGTAGGGCAAGTGCCTCGCCAGCTCCTAAGGCAAGAGTGGCTCCACTTAAAAGCCATAGTCCAAAAATAGCAATAAGCGCACCAAAAATAGCAAAAATAGTTATTTTATTTTTAAAAATGAGTGCTGTCATAAAAGGCACGATCACACACTCAAGCCCTGTAATAAAGGCAACACTTGAGCTAAAAGTAAGCTTTAGAGCGTAAGTTTGCGTGGCAAATGATAAAAAGAGCACCGCGCCAAGGATAACGCCGTAGATGACGCTATTTTTGTCAAATTTCTTAGTAAATTTAAGCGCGACAAAGCCCATAAAGATAGCCGAGAGAAAAAACCGGCAAAAGAGCATGACAAAGACGCCATTTGTCTTTAGCGCGTTTGCCATGGGTAAAAACGTAGCGCCCCAAACGATGGCAACTACGATAAGAGCGATGTCGGCTCTATTTTGAGCGCTTAAATTTCTCATTTAAAGATCGAGTCAAGCACCTTTTTGCCGCTATCTAGGCTAAAGCCGCTTCTTAGCCCCTTTTCTTTCTCGCTCATCACATTAAATAGCCCATCTAGCGTCTTTCTCGTGATATATGCGTTTAGATTCTCGCCATCATCTGGCACATATTCGCTTGCGCCTAAATTTTTAGCTAGGCTCTTTACTGATTTTATCGTTTCGTTGTTTTTTGCTGAGCCGCCGATGAAAGAATTTAGCCCATTATAGGCGGTCGCAAAGCTATTATCACTCATCATTTTCTTGATTATCGGCGTAAATGCTGCCTTTAGCTTTTGGCTGGAGCTTTTCTCTAAATACTTCGTAACGCTGTCGCTGCCGCCATTAAAGAGCTTTTTGACATCAGCCTCGCTCATATTTTTTATGCTCTCGCTAAAAATTTCAGCAGCCTTTGGTACAGCCGTGGTCGCAGCGTTGTTTATCGACTTGCTAAGGTCTTGCGCCCACTTCTCGCCGCCCACTTTTTTGGCTAAATTTGACGCCATCTCAAGGCTTTTTGGAAGCGGGATTTTAGCTGTGGCATTGTTTATAAAGCCCTCTTTTGAAAGCTCGCTCACAGCGGCATTTAGTGCCTCGCTAACTAAGCTTTTATAGTCGCCACTTGATGCGTGAGTGGCGATTTTAACGCCTTTATTTATCATATCGTCCATGCTTGCGGCTTGTAAATTTAAAGCAAGCGCGCTACAAAGAATAATAAGTGATCTTTTCATCTTCTCTCCTTTTTTAAATTTAAAGCAAAATCATACAAAAAATATCTAAACGCTTAAAATAAATTTAATATTTTTGCACTAGAATTCACCCTTTTTTGAGGGGAATTTATGCAGCTTTTACTTCTTAGCTTCGCTCTTAGCATGGATAGCGCGGCACTAAATATGGCAAACGGCGCAAGGTATAAAAGCCTTGGCTTTGGCAAAATTTTATTTATCGCTTTTATGCTTGGCTTTTTTCAGTTTCTCATGCCGCTTCTTGGCTATTTTCTAGGCATTAGCTTTGCTAAATTTATAAGCTCTATCGATCACTTCATAGCATTTTTTATACTTTGTTTTCTTGGCTTTAAAATGCTAAAAGAGGCCTGTAGCAAAGAGGAGTGTGAGTATCTTAAGATAGGATTTAAGACCATTTTGTATGGGGCATTTGCTACTAGTGTGGATGCTCTTGCCGTTGGTGTCACACTTAGCTTTGAAGAGATAAATATCTTTCAAAGCTCGCTCATCATCGGTGTAGTCTGCTTTGCATTAAGTTTGATTGCTTTTTATATAGGTAAATTTATGGGTGAAATTTTAGAGAAAAAGGCGCTCTTTTTGGGAGGAGCGATATTAATTTTTCTAGGTTTTAAAATTTTAATAACGCATTTAATTGAAAGCGGCACAGTCCAATAAAAATTTAAAATAACAATTAAAAATAATATTTAAGATTAACTATATTTTAAAGCTTATATGGATAAGATTTTGATTTTTAGAAGTGGTGACCCATACGAGACTCGAACTCGTGTTACCGCCGTGAAAGGGCGATGTCCTAACCGCTAGACGAATGGGCCACATGTCGGTTATGAAGTTGGGATTATATTTCTTTTATACTTAATTTTAGATTAATAAGGAAAAATTTTTGAAAAAATTTTTATTTACTTTGTTGTCTGTTTTTATTTTTACAGGCTGCGTGGCTACCAAAATACCGCAAAATTCACAAGCTTTTCAAGTTACTTTATTTTCTCCGATGATCAAGATAAATGACGTTGGATTTTTCCATAAATATAAAAATGAGCTAAATTTGCAAATTTATAGCTCTGGTGTAAACACCGCAAACATAAACATAAGAGATAAAATTTGCATAAATAGCGCTTGTTTTAACAAGACCGAGTTTAATGAGAAATTTTTTCTAGCCCCGCATTATGAGAGCCTTTTTGAAGAAATTTTACAAAAAGAAAAGATTTATGATGGCAAAGGCTTGATAAATACGGAGTGTGGTTTTAGTCAAGATCTAAGTTCATATTTTATAAAATACGAGGTTTGTGATAACTACGTCAAATTTGTAGATAGCAAAAACAAAATAAGAGTGATAATAAAAGAGTTAAAATGAGATACATAGGAGCTCACGTAAGTGCGGCTGGAGGCGTGTTTAATGCACCTTTAAATGCTGCAAAAATAGGAGCAAATGCCTTTGCGCTTTTTACAAAAAATCAACGCCAATGGAATGCAAAAGAGCTAAGTGCTAGTGAAATAGAGCAGTTTAAAGAAAACCTAAAAATTTCTGGCATAAGCACAAAGCATGTTTTGCCACACAGTAGCTACTTGATAAATTTAGGCCATCCAGATGAGGAGGCAAGAGCAAAGTCGCTTGAAGCCTTTGTGGATGAGATAGATCGCGCCAGTAAGCTTGGGCTAGAGCTTTTAAATTTTCATCCAGGCTCACATTTAAAACAAATAAGCGAAAAAGAGTGCCTAGATAATATCGCAAGCTGCATGAACACAGCACTTAAACGCACAAGCGGTGTAAAGCTAGTCATCGAAAATACAGCTGCACAAGGCTCAAATTTAGGCTTTAGTTTTAAGCAGATTGCTTATTTAATAGAGCGAGTAGACGATGAGAGTAGGGTTGGTGTTTGCTTTGATACCTGTCACGCATTTGCTGCTGGATATGATCTAAGAAGCAAAGAGGCTTATGCTAAAACTATGGGAGAATTTGATGCGATCATCGGCTATAAATTTTTATCCGGTATGCATTTAAATGATGCAAAATTTGGACTTGGTTCAAAAAAAGATAGACATGAGAGTCTTGGCAAAGGCGAGCTTGGATTTAGTGCTTTTAAAAATATAATAAATGATGATAAAATAGGCGAAATTCCTTTAATATTAGAGACGATTGATGAGAGTATTTGGGAAGACGAGATAAAAATTTTAAGAAATTTCGAAAAGGAAAAACTATGAAAAAAGTGCTATTAAGCATTATTATTGCATCTACTTTGCTAAATGCTGGAGGTTATAAAGTTCCTGAGCAAAGTGCTGATTCTTTAGGTCTTGCTGCTAGTAACGTAGCCTTTAGTTTTGGGGCTGACGCGGCGTATTTTAACCCTGCAAATATGATGTTTTTAGACGGGCTTCACCATTTTGAAAGCACGCTTGGCTGGTTTCATATAAATAAGCTTGAGTTTAAAAGTGATAGTGGCAAAAGCTACAAGTCAGAAAAATTTGACTCGCTAGCTGGTACATTTAGTTTTGTAACGCCAGAAATTTATGAAAACTGGAAATTTGGTTTAGCTCTTGCCGTTCCTGCTGCTGTTGGTGTATCATGGGAAGATCCAGCTACCGCATTTACCGCTAAAAGGTTTAAGCTGCAAGTTGTTGAGCTAAATCCAACTGTGGCTTACCGCATAAATGATAAACTTGCCGTTGCTCTTGGCGCTAGAGGTGTTTACACCAAAGGTAAGATAGCAAGTGACTTTGGACAGATAGGCTACAGAGAGATAAAAGGCGATGGTATGGGCTATGGCTATAATGTTGCACTTACTTATAGACCTATTGAGGATTTAAGTTTTGCCGTTACTTACCGCTCAAATGTAAATTTAGAACTTAAAGGCCATACAGATGCTGATTTTTATAACCTACCTATAAGCTACCATGGCAAAACAAAAGTCGAGATCCCACTTCCTGCTCAGCTTGTACTTGCAACTGGATATAAATTTAGCGATTTTACTCTTTTGATAGCTTTTGAGAGGACTTATTGGTCTAAATTTAAAGGCTATGACTTTGAATACATGGATAAAGGTCCAGCTCACTCGCATCCAGCTTTTGCAAGATTCATGGACGACCCAGTTGTCAAAAATGCAAAAGATACAAATACATATAGACTAGGCCTTGCCTATGATGTAAATGAAAAAATTAGGCTAATGGCTGGCTTTGCCTATGATGAGGACATTACAAGCAGCAAGCATACTGGATTAGAGCTTCCAAATACTACATCTAAGGTATATTCTTTTGGAGTAAATTATAAATTTACGCCAAATCTTGAAATGGCACTTGGATATGTTTATCAACACCGTGATAAGAAGCGTGCGACAGGTATTACCAACAGTATTGCTACGAAAATGTCAGGGGAATTTGATACTGGTACGATCCAAATCCTTGGTACGACTTTTAAATATACATTTTAGTTAGGGTTAATAATGCGATACTCTTATAATAATTTTTATGAAATTTTAACCAAAGTAGCAAAGGAAAATCCAAATCAAGTAGTTCTTTTTGAAGAAAAAGAGAAGCTAAAATATCGCGAATTAAAGCAAAATGTCGATAAAGTGGCAGCTTATTTGCAACTGGCTGGAGTAAAATTTGGTGATAAAGTAGCTATGGCGGTTACAAACTCGAAAGAATTTATCATCTCATACCTTGCGATAACCGCAATAGGCGGTATCGCAGTGCCTATGAATACTTTTTTAAAAGCAAACGAGTTTGAATATATCACAAATGATTGCGGTGCAAAGGTGCTTTTTGCGTCTAGCTCGCTTGCAAAAGAGTTAATCGCATTAAATGAGCTTGAAATTTTAAGAAAGATAATCTGGATCGGTGCAATACCAAAGAAGCTTCAAAGTGCCTCAAAAGATGAATATATAGACACTGACGAAGAGTATGGCGAGAGTGCGTATCTTACTTCAACACCTCAAATTTCAAAAGAGGACATGAGTAAGGGTTATGAAAATAATGGCCTTGTTAAAAATATAAATTTTGCAGAAACTCTAAATCATAAATACGCTCTTAGTATCACAAAGTATCCGGCAATAGATGATTTAATGCATATAATTTACACTTCAGGCACTACTGGCAAGCCAAAAGGTGCGATGATAAGCTATAAAAATATCTTTTCAAATTTAATTGGAGCTCATGATCGTTTCATAGTGAAAAAAAGCGATCGTTTCATAGTCTTTTTGCCGATGTTTCATAGTTTTACGCTAACTGCAATGGTGTTGCTTCCGATATTTGCGAGTGCATCTATGGTGCTTGTAAAGTCGGTATTTCCATTTTCAAATGTACTAAAACAAACTTTGCTAAAGCGTGTAACTGTATTCTTAGGAATTCCAGCCATCTATACAGCTATTGGTAAGGCAAAAATTCCTTGGTATTTTAGATGGTTTAACCGCATTAGATTATTTGTAAGTGGTGCAGCTCCGCTTGCAAAGCAGACGATAGATGACTTTAGAGTGAAATTTCCGCGTGCAACACTTGTCGAGGGATATGGACTTAGCGAATGCTCGCCAGTCGTAGCTGCAAATTTATATGATAAACAAAAGCTTTTAAGTGTAGGGCCTGCGCTTGATGGTTATGAGGTAAAGATCGTAAATGATGAGATGATGGAGCTTCCAGTTGGCCAGATCGGTGAGATCATCATAAAGGGTGACTGCGTCATGCAAGGCTACTATGGTATGCCAAGCATAACTGATGAAACCATCATAAACGGCTGGTTAAAGACCGGAGATCTTGGCAAAGTCGATGAAGAGGGCTTTATCTATATCGTTGATCGTAAAAAAGATCTTATCATATCAAAGGGCATTAACATCTATCCGCGCGAGATCGAAGAGGTTATTTACAAACTTGAAGCAGTCGAAGCAACAGCGGTAATTGGCGTAAAAGACGTACATGCCGATGAAGAGGTTGTGGCGTTTATTCAGGTAAAAGATGGCATGGATCTTGATGAAAAAACAGTAAGAGAGCATTTAAAGAAAA
Source organism: Campylobacter concisus (assembly GCF_002092855.1). Taxonomy (NCBI): domain Bacteria; kingdom Pseudomonadati; phylum Campylobacterota; class Epsilonproteobacteria; order Campylobacterales; family Campylobacteraceae; genus Campylobacter; species Campylobacter concisus. Next base: position 57,665 of record NZ_LVLC01000023.1, on the reverse strand, counting down.
ATTTAGCGAATTTCAAGATACCAAAGAGTATCTATTTTGCCGAGGAGTTACCTAGAAATGCCACTGGCAAAGTGCTAAAACGTGTATTAAAAGAGCAAATAGAGCAGATGAAGGATAAATTTTAGTGAAATACTTGCTTGATTTTTTAAACCAGGACCTCAAAAAAAGCAAAATTTACGAGCTGATAAAGTTCGGCGACGAAGAGGGAGAAATTTTAAAATATCTAAGTAAAGCTTATGTGCAAGGAACAGCTAATATGAGCGTTTTTGAGCTACTTGGAGCAGTCTTTGGCACACAAAATGATAAGCAGCTTTTGTATCTAAAATTTATAAAAAATTTGCTTGATAGCGGTTGGATTGTACAAAATTATAGTCTTTTTAAAATACCTGAGAGCACGCAAAGGGCTTCAGCTCAAGGGCTGCTTTCTTTGCTTCATTCTGAAATTTCTCTATCAGCCACATTTTTAAAAATTCTTGAAGATGGCAATGCTGATATAAATTTGCCAGAGCTTACGCCATATGAGGATCATTTGGAGTATTTAAAAGATCAGTTTTTAAAGGTGGAGCTTTACTCAAAGGCTGCTATTTTTGGCGATGACTCAAGTGATGCCAAAAAGCGAATAAATGAGCAAATTTCTGAGCTTACAAAGCGAATCAACGAGCGAGTAAAACTAAGCAAGATCAGCCTAAAAATAGAGCAAATTTTTAAAGAAAATTCGCTCGATGAAAAAGAGCAGATTATATTTTTAGCCCTTTTAAAAGAGGAGTACGCAGGCGACTTTGAAAATGGACGAGATCTAAACACGCTAGTTGGGCTAATAAGCAAAGATGAGTTTGAACGCATTAAAAATCGTACTCTTTTAGAGGACGGCTCAAGGCTCATAGAGGGCGTACTAATCGACTACGACGAGGTTTTAAATGCTTATGGAAACGTGAGCAAGAGCTTTTTTATAAATGAAGAAATTTTGCAAAGCATAATGCATCCAAAAAATGATAAAAATAGCAAGAAAATCAAGATCGAAAGCCTAGTAAAAGAGCAAGAAATTTTTGAGCTAATAGAGCCAGTAACTAGCCTAGAAGACGTCGTGCTAAACGAAAAAACAAAGCAGCTTTTAAGCACGATACTAAAGCAAGTCGATAAAAAAGTACTCGCCAGACTTAGCAGCTGGGGCATAAAAACTAGGAAAAACATAGACGCTAAGATCATCTTTTACGGCGAGCCTGGTACCGGTAAGACGATGAGCGCGGTTGGGCTTGCAAAGAGCCTAAAGAAGCAAATTCTAAGCTTTGACTGCTCAAAAATTTTAAGCAAATATGTCGGCGAGAGCGAGCAAAATGTAAGAAAAATTTTTGATACTTACAAAGAAATTTGCAAAAAAAGTGGCAGCGAGCCGGTGCTCTTGCTAAACGAGGCCGATCAGTTTTTAAGCACGAGAGTGGAGAGCTCAAGCGGGGCTGAAAAGATGCATAATCAAATGCAAAATATCTTTTTAGAGCAGATCGAGCGCTTTGAGGGCGTGCTGATCGCTACGACAAATTTCTTACAAAGCCTTGACGTGGCGTTTTCTAGAAGGTTTGACTACAAGATCGAGTTTAAAAAGCCTGATTTTAACGGCAGGCTTGCCATTTGGCGTAAAATTTTGCCCGAAAATGCAAGCTTTGAAGATGGCTTTAGCGTAGAAAGGCTGGCTGAGTTTAACCTAAGTGGCGCACAGATCGTCCTTGCGCTAAAAAATACCGCACTAAAAGTCGCTATAAAAGATGATGGGATCTTTACCTTTGAGGACTTTAAAACGACGATAGAGCGCGAGCTAAACTCAAGTTTTGGCGAAGATAAAAAGATGGGATTTGGCTCTTAGGGCTTCTCTTTTCTGATCCTAGTCATTTTGTATGGTATCAGTAATAAGATGATGCTTTGCGCTACTACAAAGACCAAAGTACCGACAATCACCGATGTGAGCGAGAAATTTTCCTTTTCATCTATTAAAATTTGCACGAAAGTCACTACTAAAAGCCATAGTAGGACAGATATCCACTCATAGCCACTTAGTATAAATTTAACTCGCTCACTTACCTCAAATTCACTACCATAGCCTTTGCAGATAAGTAGTTTTTTGTCAAAAAAGTCCCAAAATTTTGAAATTTTATTACTACCTTTATCACAAAATATAAAATCGCAAAGATTATAAATTAGTTTTTCATTGCTAAAAAATATTGAGTAGACTATAGCCATCATAAGCTACAAAAGAACCACTGGCATATATCTTGCTTACTATCTTAAAAATATTACCACTTCAAATTTGTTTCCGTATTTTTTACAGCAGTGCTTTTTTGACCAAAAAAGAGATGAGAAAAGGTAGGATTATTGATTTTTTGACTGAAATTTTGACATCCTAGCCAAGGCTATTATAAAGATTTAGTAGTCAAAAAATTGATAAAAAGGCTTGCAAATTTTAGAAATTTACTGATTGATCTTATCGAGTAGTTCTTCGACCTCTTCGAGCGCAAAGGTCTCTTCTGAGCTCTGTTTTAAGAAGCTCTCCATAAATTCTTTCTTCGAGATCGCAAGGTCAAGCTCCTTGTCGCTGCCCTTTTGATAAGCACCGATGCGAAGCAAGACTTCGTTTTCTTTTAAAAGCGAGTAGAGGCGCTTAAATTTCATCGCATTTAACTTATGCTCTTTACTGATCACATCGCCCATAACACGCGAGGCCGAGTTTTGGATGTTGATAGGTGGGTAAATTCCAAAGTCCGTTAGCTCGCGACTTAGCACGATGTGGCCGTCTAGGATAGAGCGGCTTTGGTCAGCTATTGGATCGCTCATATCATCGCCCTCGACTAGCACGGTGAAAAATGCCGTGATACTGCCTTTTCCCTCCTCTTTGCCAGCGCGCTCCATTAGCTGTGGCAGGAGTGTGAGTGAGCTTGGCGGATAGCCTTTTGATGTAGGTGGCTCGCCAAGCGCAAGGCCGATCTCACGCTGCGCCATCGCAAAACGTGTTACGCTATCCATGATGAAAAGCACATCATTGCCCTGCTGTTTGAAGTACTCAGCCACGCTCATCGCGCAAAATGCGCCGTATTTTCGCATGAGCGAGCTATCATCACTGGTCGCTACGATGATGACCGTACCCTCCAGGTCGCCGCCTAGGTTTTTTTCTATAAATTCAGGTACCTCGCGACCACGCTCGCCTATTAGTGCGACTACTTTTATTGGTGCCAGTGTGTTTTTTACGATCATGCCCATGAGGGTTGATTTGCCTACGCCTGAGCCTGCAAAAATTCCCAGCTTTTGCCCTTTACCACAAGTAAGCAGTCCATCTATCGTCTTTATGCCGACGCTAAAAGGCTCATTTATAAGCCCCCTTTTCATAGCGTCAATTGGTGCTCTCATGATCGGCATGTACTCGGTTGTATCAATCGCGCCTTTACCATCTATGGGCTTCATAAATGGATCAACCACGCGCCCAAGCAAATTTGGCCCCACCGGTATGCTCATTCCTTGATCGCTCTCATAGACGAAGTCGCCTATCCTAAAGCCCTCAACAAAGCCAAATGGACTGATATAAGCACCATCTGTCTTTATCTGTGTGACCATTCCAAGGCCATTTTTGCTCTTGTCTTTTGCAACTATTCGCACGATGTCACCGATACTCGGACGAAGTCCAGTGATCTCGATAGTTGTAGCTGTGATTTTAGTTATGATGCCAAAGGTGTTTGAGAGTTTCACGCCCTCTTTAAGCTTTAAATTTATATGCTCTAAGCTCAAAAATGCGTTTCCCTAGGAGAATTTATAAGCGAGAAAAATTCTCGCCTTGTGTCTGCGTTTTTGATAAAGCAGCCTCTAAGTGCTGAGGTCGTGGTGGTTGAGTTTATCTTTTGCACACCTCTCATCTCAACGCACATATGTCTAGCCTCAACGACGACTCCAACGCCTTTTGGAGCGATAACGTCCTCAAGCGCCTTTGCGATCTGCTCAGTCATTTGCTCTTGAATTTGCAAGCGTCTTGCGTAGATATTTACCATGCGTGGAATTTTACTAAGCCCAACGACCTTGCCATTTGGGATGTAAGCCACATGCACTCGGCCGATAATAGGCAATAAATGGTGCTCGCAAAGACTGTAAAATTCGATGTTTCGCATTAAAACCATCTCGTTATTTGAGCTAGTAAAAAGTGCGTCACCAAGAACCTCTTTTGGATCTTCATCATATCCGCTAGTTAGAAATTTAAATGCTTTAAAGACACGCTCAGGCGTCTTTATAAGCCCTTCTCTGTTTGGATCTTCACCTATTATCGTTAGCATGTTTTTAACCGAATTTTCAAAACTCTCTTGCATAAATTTTCTCCATAATTTTATTGCCAGATTCTACGTTAAAACGCCTTTTATATCTATAAAAATTTACAAATTTACAATGAAATAAGGAAAATTCTGCTATATTTTGGGCTAAAAATTTGTATTCATAAAGGAATTAGATGGAAATCAAAACAAAAGCTCTAGATAGCGTAAATACCCTAGCAAGCACGACTATAAGTGCGGATGCTATAAAATCTAGCGTAGAAAAACTAGCAAAAAAAGCAGCAAAAACTATGAAAGTAGATGGCTTTAGACAAGGCCATGTACCAGTTGCTATTGTGCTAAAACGCTACGAGAAAGAGCTAACAAACGATGCTGAACAAGATGTCTTAAGAGATGTTGTTGATGAGGCTATAAAACAAGCAGGCAAGAAAAATGATGATCTTATCGGCGAGCCTATCGTTTCAAAATTTGACAGAAAAGATGGCAAGATCGACGTTGAGCTAACAGTTTCATTTAAACCAAGCGTCGATGTGAGCGGCTATGAGAGTTTAATACCTGAGTTTTCAAACCCACGTGTTTTGAAAAAAGATATCGATGAGAAAAAAACTGAACTTCTAAAAATGATAGCTCCACTTGAAAAAATTGATGGCAAAAGAGGTCTAAAAGTTGGCGATTTTGCTAAATTTGACTTTGAAGGCTTTGTTGATGGCGTTGCATTTGATGGTGGCAAGGCTGAAAACTACGTACTTGAGATCGGCTCAAATCAATTTATCCCAGGCTTTGAAGATGGTATGGTAGGCATAAAAGCTGGTGGTGAAAAAGATATCGAGGTTAAATTCCCAGAAAACTATGGTGCTGCACATTTAGCTGGCAAAGACGCTATCTTTAAAATAAAACTTCATGAAATTCAAGAGAGAAAAATTCCTGAAAAACTAGATGAAGAGATACTAAAAACTTTACTTCCAAATGAAGAAAAACCAACTGAAGAGTTACTTGATGAGCGCATAAAAGAGCAAATCCGTCAAGAGAAAATTTATAAACTTATAAATGATGAGCTTAAGCCAAAATTTGCTGAGGCTGCAGTTGAGAAATTTAAATTTGATGTGCCAAAAAATATTGTCGAGCAAGAGATTGATATGCAGTTTAGAAACGCATGGAGCTCATTTACTCCAGATGATATGAAAAAATTTAGAGATGACAAAGATGCTCTTTCTAAAAAACGTGACGAGTTTAGAAAAGACGCTGAAAATAGCGTTCGTTTAACTTTCATCATCGATGAACTAGCTCGCGTAAGAGGCGTGAAAGTAAACGATCAAGAGGTTGTTCAAGCGATCTATTTTGAGGCGTATAGAAGCGGTCAAGATCCAAAAGCACACTTTGAGATGTACCGCAACCAAGGCATGCTTCCAGCTATAAAGATGTCAATGATCGAAGAGAAGCTATTTGGTGAGCTCTTTAACAAAGAAAAAGACGAGAAAAAAGTAAGCAAAAAAGAGAAGGCTGAGTAATGAGCTATTACGTTCCTGTCGTAGTTGAAAGAACTAGTAGGGGTGAGCGAAGCTATGATATATACTCCCGTCTTTTAAAAGACAGGATCGTTATGCTAAGTGGTGAGATAGAGGACGGCATGGCCGCTTCTATTGTCGCCCAGCTTCTATTTTTAGAGGCTGAAGATCCAGATAAAGATATCTATCTATATATAAACTCACCAGGTGGCGTTATAACAAGTGGCTTTAGCATCTATGATACGATGAATTACATAAAGCCAGATGTTTGCACGATCTGTATCGGCCAAGCTGCTAGTATGGGTGCATTTTTATTAAGCTGTGGTGCGCCAGGTAAAAGATATGCATTGCCAAATTCTCGTATTATGATACACCAACCACTTGGCGGCGCTAGAGGACAAGCGACTGATATCGAGATACAAGCTCGTGAAATTTTGCGTATGAAAGAGATTTTAAATGGAATTTTGGCCAAAAATACAGGTCAGAAGCTAAGTAAGATCGTAAAAGATACTGAACGTGACTTCTTTATGAGTTCGGCCGAAGCCAAAGAGTACGGACTTGTTGATAAAATTTTGGAGAAAAGTTTTAAATAAGGCCCAAAGTGATAAAGATAGATAATGCACCAGACCCTAAGAAAAAAGCGGTTGAGGTAAAACATATTCTAGAAAAAGAAAAGGTAAATATCTACAAATTTTCAGAAAATGTTTTGCATGAATTAAGCGACGATAATGTTCCATCTACGCCAAACAATTACTCTATTTATTTTGAGAAAATGCTTGATGGGCAGCCTGATGAATTTAGAAAAGAGATCGGTGATATGATAGTCATAAATTCCGAGATATCAGTACCATCAGGCAGTAATATCTCTATTGAAAAAGAGATAAAGCAAGGATTTATCCAAATAAAAAGCATGCTTCAAGCCGTGGTGCTAATCTATAAAAATTTAGGCATCATGAGAGGCCTAGTGCAAAAGCGCATGGATGCACTCAAAAATAATACAAATATCCTAGCTCTTCAAAATGTTTTAAGCGCATTTAATCATGACCTAATAAAATTAAACAGCCTTATGGATAAGCATCTTGATGTCATTAAAGTAAGCTATGACGAAGTAGCTAAAATGCTTAAATCTATTGAAGAGCAGTCGATTTATGATACGACATATGACGTCTATAATAAAAAATTTCTAGTAGCCACAGTGCAAAGTGAAGTAGAAGCCGTTAAGAGATATGGCTATAACGCATCGTTTTTACTAGTAAGAGCAAAAGACAGATTTACAAATCGTGTAAAAAATTTAAAAGAGCGAAACAATATGTATAAAGCTATATCACAGCTTCTTTTAAGAACTTCTAGAAGAAGCGATATAGTAGCTCATTACGGTGATGGCTGTTTTGCTATGGTTATGAAATATACTGATGAAAATGGCACAAGACAAGCCGGTAGTAGAATTTTAAATATGCTTTCATCTATACCTTGGAAGATAGATGGTGAAGAGTGCAAGCTTGATATCCAAGTGGTTTCAAGCATGATAACAAAAACAAGAAGTGCTGAAGAATTAATCTCTTACTCATTAGATCAACTAATGCTAACACAAGATGATGAGCAGCCTATATTTTTGGGTGAATAAATAGGAGTTTGGGCTTGATCTTAGAGGTTTTATCTTATCCAAATAAAAAGCTTTATGAAGTCTCAAAAGAGGTTAAAATTTTTGACGAGGAACTTCACAAACTACTTGATGATATGTATGATACGATGATTGCAAAAGAAGGCATCGGCCTTGCTGCTATTCAGATAGGTGTTGCAAAAAGAATTTTTATTATAAATCTAGCCAATGACGAGGGCGTACAAGATAAAGAAAATTTAATCGAGATCATAAATCCAAAATTTGAACTACGCGAAGGAGAATGCATATATCAAGAGGGTTGCCTTAGTGTGCCTGGATATTATGAAGATGTAAAAAGAAATGAGGTTGTGGCTATCAAATATCAAGACCGCTTTGGCAAAGAGCAAATTTTAAAGGCTGATGGGCTTTTGGCTATCGCTATCCAGCATGAAAATGATCATTTAGATGGACATCTTTTTATAGAAAAAATCGGATTTAATAAACGCAAAAAATTTGACAAGGAATACAAAAAGCAAAAAAAAGAAAAAGCTTCATGAAGTCTTTAAGATGCGCTACTTACGGCGATGGACTAAAGATAATTGACGTTGAGTCTATCTTCTCTCGTGGGCTTCCTGGTTTTAGCATCGTTGGGCTTGCAAGCACAAGTATAAAAGAGAGCACAGAACGCGTAAAAGCAGCACTTCTAGCACTTGACTTTTCTTTTCCAGCACAAAAGATTACCATAAATTTATCCCCTTCAGATCTGCCAAAAAGTGGCTCACATTTTGACCTAGCTATCGCTATTCTTATAGCTCTTCAAAAGGCAAAAAACTTAGAGAAAATTTTTGTATTTGGCGAGCTTGGGCTTGATGGAAGCGTAAAAAGCACAGCAAATTTATTCTCAATCCTTCTTTTTTTAAGCACACAGGTAAAAAACGTAAAAGTCTTAGTACCAAAAGAGATAGCACAAAAAGCTTCAATGATCCCAAATTTAGAGATTTATGCGATTAGTACTCTAGAGGAAGCGATTAGATTTTTTAACGACGCAGAATTTGCAAAAAGTATACATTTTAACGCTACTCATGAACTATTTTCAAATGTGATAGAAATTTCTGGTAAAAGATACGTTCCAAATTTAAACTTCGAGCTTGATTTTAAGGATGTTTTGGGTCAAGAAAGAGCCAAAAGAGCCTGCGTTATCGCAGCCGTTGGCATGCATAATATTTTATTTGAAGGCAGCCCAGGCAGTGGCAAAAGCATGTGTGCAAAACGCCTAGTTTATATAATGGCACCTCAAAGTTTAGAGGAGGTTTTAAAATCGGCCGCTTACCGCTCTTTAAATCTTCAGGATAGCGAATTTACAAGTATTAGAGCTTTTCGCTCGCCCCATCATACTTCAACCAAAAGCTCGATCTTTGGTGGTGGTTCAAATGTCGCAAAGATCGGTGAGATCGCGCTTGCAAATGGTGGAGTACTATTTTTTGACGAGTTTCCACACTTTTCAAAGCAGGTGATAGAAAGCCTAAGAGAGCCACTTGAAGACAATCAAATCCACATCGCAAGGGTAAATTCAAAAGTGACTTACGAGACTAAATTTATCTTCGTAGCCGCTCAAAATCCCTGCCCTTGCGGAAATTTATTCTCTCGCAATCTAAATTGCAAATGCAGTGAAAATGAGATAAAAAACTATAAATCAAGAATTTCAGCTCCTGTGCTTGACCGCATTGATTTAAAAGTTGCTATGGATGAGAGCTCACCAAATGATAGGTCAAGCTTGAACTCGCAACAGATGAGCGATATGGTTTTAAAAGCCTTTATCTTTCAAAAAAAGCGCGATCAAGATGAGCTAAACGGCAAGCTAAATGATGCACAAGTAGAAAAATTTTGTCTACTGGATAATGAAGCAAGAGAAATTTTACAAAAGGCGTCCTTGAGGTACAATCTTTCTCAAAGAGGCATAAAAAGGACACTTAGGGTGGCTAGAAGCATCGCTGATCTTGATGAGAGTGAGCAAATTTTAAAGCCCCATATCTTAGAGGCGCTTAGTTTTAGGGCATAGAATGAAAAATTTATATTTAGACACGAGAGTTTTAGACGAGAGGGCGAGCGAGAAATTTGACCTTAGTGAAGAAATTTTAATGGAAAACGCCGCCGCCGGCATAGCAAATTTCGTACGTAAGAAATTTAAAAAAGGTATGAGGGTACTAGGCGTTTGCGGTGGTGGAAATAACGGTGCTGACGTGCTTTGTGCTTTAAGGATGTTAGAGGGCGAGTTTGAATGCGAATTTATCTTAGCTAGTCAGAATTTAAAGCCACTAGCCATTAAGCAGCTTGAGCGAGCTAAATCTGCTGGCGTGCGAGAGAGTAAAGACGCAGAAAATAGCTTAAATAGCGCAAAATGCGTCATAGACGGGCTTTTTGGCTCTGGCTTAAATAGAAATTTAGACGAAAATCACATAGAGCTTATCTCAAAGATAAACAAAAGCTCTGCCTACACTATCGCTTGTGATATGCCAAGTGGGCTAAGTAGTGACGGCAAGATGCTAGGTGCTTGCGTAAAAGCAGACATTACGATCACGATGGGAGCTAGAAAGCTTGGGCTCTATAGTGACGCTGCAAAAGACTTTGTTGGCAAGATAAAGGTCGCTGATCTTGGTATAAGCGCTCAAAACTATGAGTGCAAGAGCGACTATCACTTGCTTGAAAAGTGCGACCTCGTGCTTCCAAATAGAAAAAATCAATGCGTAAATAAGGGCGACTTTGGCCACGCATTTATCATATCTGGCGAGCACGTGGGAGCTAGTAAGCTTTGCGCAAAGGCAGCATTTGCCTTTGGGACTGGGCTAGTTAGCGTGATAAGCAATGAGAGTCTAAATTTGCCAACGCAGATCATGCAAGCTAGCAAGATAAGCGATAAAATGAATGCCGGAGCCGTTGGCATGGGGCTTGGCAAAAAGGGCATAGAAGAGCTTGATACGCAAATTTTAAAGAGCAAAAATCTTGTTCTTGACGCTGATATCTTTTACAGCGTAAAGGTGCTTGATCTACTAAATGAAAACTGTGTTTTAACGCCCCATCCAAAAGAATTTTGCTCACTTTTAAAGCTTTGTAATATAGTAGATATCGACGTAAAAACATTACAAGAAAATAGATTTGCTTATGCTAAGGCTTGGAGTGAGAAATTTAAGGCTGTGCTAGTACTTAAAGGCGCAAATACGATAATCGCTAAAGACGGGCAAATTTATATCATGCCTTATGGTAAAAATATACTTGCAAAAGGTGGCAGTGGTGACGTACTAAGCGGACTTGTACTTGCTCTTTTAGCTCAAGGCTACGAGTCACTGGATGCTGCTATCTCGGCTACACTAGCTCATGCACTAAGCCTTAAAAATTTCAAAAAAAATAGCTATGCGCTTAGCCCAACAGACATTATAAAAGGAGTAAAATGCTTACGAAAAAGATAGCCATACTTTTTAGCGGTAGTGGCTCAAATTTAGAAGCGATACTTAAAAAAGTTCATAATCAAATTTTTAACGGCGTAAAGATCGAAGTTTGTCTTTGTATCTGCAACAAGCCAGGCGCATATGGCATAGAGCGCGCTAAGAAATTTGGGCTTGAGACGACGATAATAGAGAGTGCTAAATTTAAAAATCGTGAGGAATTTGACGCTGCAGTTGTGGAGCAAATTTTAAAAAGCGGCGCTGAACTAACGGTACTTGCTGGATTTATGAGGATATTAACTCCTGTTTTTACATCAAAGATAAAAGCCATAAATTTACATCCTTCCATATTGCCACTTTTTAAAGGCGCTCATGCGATAAAAGAGAGCTTTGAGAGCGATATGATGATAGGAGGCGTGAGCGTGCACTACGTGAGCGAGGAGCTTGACGGAGGTAAACTCATCGCACAAAGAGCGTTTGAAAGAGAAGATGGTATGAGCTTAGAGGATTGGGAGAGCAAAATCCATGCGATAGAGCATGAAATTTTGCCTGATAGCATAATAAAAATTTTAACAAAGGAAACAAATGTTTGAATGGTTTAGTTCGCCAGAAGCGTGGATATCACTACTTACGTTAACTGGCTTAGAGATAGTTTTAGGCATAGACAACATTATATTTATCGCTATTTTGGTAGGTAAACTACCTCAAGAGCAGCGCGGCAGTGGTAGGATTGTTGGCTTAGGGCTAGCTATGGTGACTAGAATTTTACTTTTACTTTCATTGTTTTGGATCATGAAGCTTACGAAACCACTCTTTACTATCGCAGAATTTAGTATAAGTGGCAGGGATCTAGTGCTTATACTAGGTGGTCTATTTTTACTTGTAAAATCAACCCTTGAAATACATTCTAGTGTTTCTGGTGAAGGTGAAGAGCATAAAAATAGCAAAAAATCACATGCAAATTTTTTGGTTATTGTAAGTGAGATAGCTGTTTTGGATATTGTTTTTTCTCTTGATAGTGTTATCACGGCTGTTGGAATGGCTGAGCATATAGAGATAATGATCATAGCTGTTATTTTAGCAGTTGGTGTAATGATGATAGCGTCAAAAGGTATTTCTAATTTTGTAGATAATAACCCGACTATAAAAATTTTAGCACTTGCATTTTTGGTGCTTGTGGGCATGACGCTCGTTGCTGAAGGATTAGGATTTCATATTCCAAAGGGATATATCTATTTTGCGATGGCATTTTCATTGGCAGTGGAAAGTATAAATATTTATGCTAAAAAGAAAGTGTTAGCTAAATAATATTTTTACGATGATGAAAAAGCTAATGACATGATGGATAAAATGTTAATCATATTATTAGCCTATCAAGTGATTTTTGTTTGTAGAATTTTAAGTAAGCAATTTTATAAAAATTCTAGCCCAAAAAGATAAATCTGTATAAATTTGAATACAAAATTTTGCTAAGTATAAAATGCATAATAGATAATAGATTGATATTTATTCCTTTGTAATATTAGTTAAAATATTCGTGCAAGGATACTTAAAAATCAGTGAAATAAAGGTCATGCTTTATGGTTAGGCAATAAGATAGAGAAGTATAAAAAGCTGACTTTTGTAAAAAATTATGTATTTTGTGAAGTATTAATTAATATTTTTGATTGAATTATCTTTTATATATAATTTCTATTAATTTAAGTGTTTTTTAATTGACTTTATAAAAAAAACAAGTTAAAATGCGACTTTTTAATGAGGTAGTGGCATAAACTTACAAACACGACTCAGGCGGGGTGTAGCGCAGTCTGGTTAGCGCATCTGGTTTGGGACCAGAGGGCCGAAGGTTCGAATCCTTTCACCCCGACCATGTTAAATGGTGAGTGTAGCTCAGTCGGTTAGAGCATCAGATTGTGGTCCTGAGGGTCGTGGGTTCGATTCCCATCACTCACCCCATTTTGGGCGCTCGTAGCTCAATTGGATAGAGCGACAGACTTCGGATCTGTAGGTTATGGGTTCGACTCCTATCGGGCGCGCCACTAAAATACTTATGCGCTCATAGCTCAGCTGGATAGAGCAACGGCCTTCTAAGCCGTAGGCCTCAGGTTCGAATCCTGATGGGCGTACCACTTTACTATTGTTGTGCGGATGTGGTGAAATTGGCAGACACGCCAGACTTAGGATCTGGTGCCCCACGGCGTGAAGGTTCAAGTCCTTTCATCCGCACCATTCTTTTTTATAATTTGAAATAATCTTATATAATCAGCATTTATTGTAGAAAATATTAGATATTTTTCTTGTTTCTTGACATGTAATAATGTTTTTTGTATAATCTCAATTCTTTTTTAAACAAATGTCTTGCTAGCTCAGTCGGTAGAGCATCTCACTTTTAATGAGGGGGCCGTTGGTTCGAATCCAACGCAGGACACCATTTTTGGGTTTATGACCCTTTCGTCTAGTGGCTCAGGACTCTACTTTCTCTGTGTAGAAACAGAGGTTCAAATCCTCTAAGGGTCGCCAGATATTTTTTAAATTTTTAGGTCGCTTAGCTCAGTTGGTAGAGCGCCACCCTTACAAGGTGGATGTCATAAGTTCGAGTCTTATAGCGACCACCATTTTAGGTGCAGTGGTAGTTCAGTTGGTTAGAATGCCGCCCTGTCACGGCGGAGGTCGCGGGTTCGAGCCCCGTCCGCTGCGCCATCTATTAAACCTTAGGTTAAGGTCGTGTCTCATAAAGCACCCATTATTGAGTGTCAAATTAAATTTTAAGATTATAAGTTCTAAGATAACACTTTAAGATTTATTATTGCTATTTAATCTTGCCTCGTTAGCTCAGTTGGTAGAGCATATCACTCTTAATGATGGGGTCGTAGGTTCGAGGCCTACACGGGGCACCATCCATTTTGGCCCATTCGTCTAGCGGTTAGGACACCAGCCTCTCACGTTGGTAACACGAGTTCGAGTCTCGTATGGGTCACCATTTCTCTAATCCTTGTTGCTTTTCAATGTATAACATAAAATGTTTTTCTAGAAAAATTTTTAAGAATGTGTACTTATTTGCTTGGCAAATTGCTACTAAAAACGTAAAAATCAATTTTTATAATATTGTGCTTAATGAGTGTGTATTAAGCGATAAATTCTAGAAGTTAGCTTGTAGTAAGCTAAAAAATCTTTATAAATATAATAAAAGTACATCATAGAAACGTGATTACATAGCGTTACAAGTTTTTTGCTTTGATCTATTGGACAAAAAACTTATAAGCATTTTTAATTTTTAAGCTTATAAATCGTAAAACGGCCTACATTTAGTATTGCTGATTTAATAAAATGGTTAATTCCTCTTGATTTATAAAAAGATGCTTAAAATTCAAAGACCATACCAGAGACCATGATAAAACCATATTAAGGCTTACGATAAAATATAGCTCCTTTTATAATATAAAGAGCATTTGGTGGCAATGTAAAAATATTAAAGACGCAATTATAAAGAAAGCTCAACCTTAAATAGCAAAATAAAGGCTAAAATTTAAGCTCAAATATAAAACTAGCAAACAAGCTATCTTTTTGTATTTAGTTTTTACCTATCATATCAAGCTTAGCTTTGCAAGCATCTTTATACGGGCTTACAAAATTTGAGTCAGAGCACTCGTTTAAATAAGGCCTAGCCAACTTAAACTGCTTTTGTCTTATATAAATTTCACTTATCAAATTTAAAGCGTGTAAGCGATCTTCTGGTTCAAGCTTCATGTTTAGTATAAATTTCGCCTCATCAAGTGCCTCACCTAGGTTATCTGTCTTTAATAATGCTTCTGAGTAGTTAAAATTTATCTTTGGCGAAAATGTATTTATTTTGGCTTTTGTTTGTAGCTCAAGAGCTTTTTTAGCATACGTTGTAGCTATGGCGTAGTCATTACTTTTCATCGCATAGTCACTTATGGCTGTATATGCTTCGATAATCTTAAAGTCTTGGCCTCTTAGCTGCTCAATAGCGCTAATGGTTGAGATCGCCTCCATAAAGCGTTTTAACGCGAGCAATGAGTAAAACCTGTCAAAAAGAGATGGTGTTGGATCTGAGTATTCAACTGATGAGCCAAGTGAAAGCGCATCATTTGCAGCAATGATTGCATGCTCGTAGTCTTTATTTTTATATAAAATTTTGCTCAAATTTACCAGCCACTCGACCCTATCTTCTAAATTTTCATCTTTTGCATGAGCTTTTGCCAGCTCAAGTGCATCGTTGTAGCGGGCCGTTCTGTAATAGCAATTAAAGAGCTTAAATTGTGGTAATGAGATTTTATTTATATCGTAGTTTTCAAGTAAATTTATAACAGCCGTGCAATCATCTTTTATAAAATACTCTTTTGTAAGCTCTAGCGCAGCCTCATTTATCAGCTCCATTGCCTTACTTAAATTTCCATCTTTTGCCATGGTTTTGTAAGATAGTGCATCGGAGAATTTGCGCTCTTTAATATCTAGCTCAAGCTCGCTTATTAGAGCCTTTTGGCTAATATTTGTCCCAGCATATTTTTCAATTAGCTCTTTATATCTTGCATGAAGTGCAGTTGCATTTTTATCCTCTTCTTCAAAGAATAACCCATCTTTTGCTTTAGTCACCTCATCAATATAATCACCATATTTAAACTCTGCCTCATATCTATTTAAGTATTCGTATGCTTTTTTCTCATCTTTTGTTTTGGCTAGATTTAGTGCTAAATTTTTTAAAGCAACTTCATAAAAATCTTTCGTCCTATCGCTATTATTTATCAAGATTTCATAAATTTTAGCAGCCACATCAGGCATATCTTTACTTGCAAATGTAGTTGCAAGATTCATCGACTTCGTTGGATTATTCATAAAAAATTTTTCATTCGCATTTGCGATTTTTAGTATAAATTTCTTTGCTTCATCAAATTTTTCTTTATCAATATTTGCATCAGCTAGGCTTAGTGCTGCTCTACTTGCAAGGTCGATGTCGTTTGTGGAGTAAAGCACTTTTTCATAGTCTTTTAGCGCCTCCTTTTGTCTGCCTATTTTATAGAGATAATCAGCATAATCAAGCGCTGCAAGTTTTGTAAATTTTGAGTTTGCATGCTCTTCGTTTAAGATATCAAGCATATATTTTGCATCACTTGCAATGCTATCTTTTAGGTAGGCTCTAGCGATTAGGTAGAGCACCTCTGGATAGTTTTCATCAGATGGGAATTTTCTAATCCAAGCCCTACCTTCGCTTACGATATCTTTTGGCTCGATCTCTTCAAACTCATTTTTTATCTCAAAAATTTTATCAAGAGCCCTTAGACGAAATAGTAAAAATTCACTTGAAAAAAGGCTATTTGGATGCCTTTTTATCGCTGTTTGAGTATCTTTTACTACATTTTCATAAGCGCCCTTTTCATAAGCTCTTTTTATGCTTATGTATATATCAATGTCATTACTATCAAGTCCAGCAATAGGGGCTTTGTTAAGATCAAGCGCTCCGATACTAGGATTTAGCATATCTTTAAAATCAGGTTTAAAATTTAGCCCAGACTTTCTCTTGCTATTTTCACTGAGCGAAGTATCTATGATTATGCTAAAGTGTTTTGAAATGGTTGTTTCTGGGCTATCTTGTACGTTTTGGCTATTATAAAGCTCAGTTTTTATATTTAGCAGTTTTGACGGTGCTTTTGGCATTATGACGATAAAAAGCTTGCCATCTTGCTTTTTGTATTTTATATCCATTAATGGTAGTGTCGTATCTTCAATTTTTGGCAAAATTTCATCATCAAGCATGCAGACATAGCGTTTGGTGTCGTAAGCTAAAATTTGCTCCACGCATTCAAATTCTTGCTCATCGCTTAGCTGAAGGACGCTATAAGGTTTATCACCATTTGCGCCGCTATTTAGGCTAAGATTAAAAGCGGTTAGATAAAGCGGAAAAAATAAAATAATTAAGAGCTTTTTCATGCCGCAATTATAGTTAAATTTTCTAAAATCCTGAAGCAAAGACAAAATGCTCAATAAATTCCAAAATTGCTCCAGAAAATAAAAACGAAAAGGCCGTTCCAGCTACCGCAATGCCAACAATTACTTTTAGCGCCATCGAGATATTTGCAGTGTAGAGATTTTTATCTTTTACGATCGGCTCTTTTAAAAACATAAAGACGATTAGCTTTAAATAGTAATAAATCGCAATGGCAGAATTTATCATAATTATAACGCTAAGAACGACGTAATCAGATTTTATGAGCGATGAAATAAGTATCATTTTGCCCCAAAAGACGCTAAAAGGCGGTATGCCAGCAAGGGCGATCATGAAAATTCCCATTATAACTGCGTAGCTTGGTAAAATTTTTATAAGCCCTGAAAATTTCTCAAATGGATGCTTAAAGCGCTTGTCCCAGCAGACTACATCGTCGCACCTTGCCACCCAGAGCATAGAAAATGCGCCCAAATTTGCAAACAAAAACATGATCCAGTAAAAAAACAAGGCGACATTTGCCTCGTGAGAATTTGCCACAAGTGCACAGAGTACGACACCAGCGTGAGCTATGGAGCTAAAAGCAAGCATCCTTTTTACGTCTTTTTGCACTAGCGCCATGATATTTGCAAGGCTCATCGTAAGCACGGCGATGATGTAGAGCATATCTTTTATCCACAAAATTTGTGAGCCTTCAAGCATCGCAAAAATTCTTAACGCAACGATAAAAGCTGCCACCTTTGGTACGATCGACATATAGCCTGCTAGCGGGGCATTTGAGCCTTCATAAACGTCTGGTATCCATGTGTGAAAAGGTATGAGTGAGAGCTTAAAACCAATAGCTGAGGCGATGAAAACGCAGCCAAGCAAAATGATCAAATTTTGATTTAGGCTAAGATCTTTTATCACAATGCCGATATGAGCGATGTCTATTGAGTTTGTCGCTAGATAAAACATCGCTATTGCCATTGCAAAAAAGCCAGCCGAGAGCGAGCCCATAGCAAAGTATTTAATGGCAGCTTCTACGCTTTTTGCCTTGTTGTGAAGGGCGATTAGCGTATAGAGGCAAAGTGAGCTGATCTCAAGGCCTAAAAAGATGATGAGTAGGTTATTTGAGCTCACCATAAATAAAAATCCAGCTATCATAAACAAAAATAAAGCGTAATACTCGTAAATTTTATACTCAAAATACTCTTTTGTGCTAAGTGCAAGCGGGATAAAAAGGGCTGAAGCGATGAGGATGATGACTTGAGAAATGACCGAAACGCCATCAACTAAAAGCATATTCCAAAAGCTAAGGCTAAGACCGTTAAAATCAAGTATTAGGCCCAAATTTACAAATATTGCGATGATACAAAATACGCAGTAGAAATTTCTTGAAAGATCTTTTTTTATGGTGCCAACGATTAAGATAAAAAGCGCAAAGATTATCATACTAAGCATTGGAGCAACCGAAGATAAAGAAATTTCTTTTAGGTCTAAAAAGGCTATTTCGTTCATAGTTTGCTCCCGCCATTTAAAGATAAAATCTTATCTTTTGTACTGCTATCTACCGCTCTAGTTTGCATTTTATTTATGATATTTTGCACGCTTGGCTCAAGTGGTTTTAGGATTAAATTTGGTGCGATACCAAGAATGATTATGAACAAGCAAAGTGGCACAAGAGCGACTAACTCTTTAAAATTTAGATCTTTTAGACTTAAATTTTTCTCCTTGCACTCGCCAAAAAAGACCCTTTTATAAAGCACCAGCATATAAACAGCGCCCACGATGATACTAAAGCCTCCAAGTAGCGCAAAGAGCTTGTTTAGCTTAAAGACGCCAAGTAGGCTCAAAAACTCACCAACAAAGCCAATGGTTAGTGGCAGGCCGATACTTGCAAGCGTTGCTATAAAAAATACAAGCGCGTATTTTGGCATAACCTTAGCAAGGCCGCCAAATTCGCAAATTTCTTTTGTGTGAGCCCTCTCGTAGATGACGCCAACTAACAAAAATAGCGCGCCACTTACGATGCCGTGGCTTATCATCAAAAATATTGAGCCACCAAGGCCTATTAAATTTAGTGAAAAGATGCCAAGCATGATGACGCCCATGTGTGAAATGGAGCTATAAGCGATCACTTGCTTCATGTCGCTTTGTGCGTAGGCAACAAGGGCTGCGTAGATGATCATGATGATAGCTATGACGCAGACAAAGCCGCTTAAAATTAGGCTCGCATCTGGAAAAAGTGGAAGTGAAAATCTCACAAAGCCGTAAGTACCCATCTTTAAAAGCACGCTAGCAAGCAGCACTGAGCCGATAGTCGGAGCCTCTCCGTGTGCATAAGGTAGCCACGTGTGAAACGGAAATAGCGGAGTTTTGACGCCAAAAGCGAAGAAAAAAGCTAAAAATAGCCAAATTTGAGCACTTTGTCCGATGCCAAGCTTGTACCAGTCAAGCAGGCTAAAGCTAAAGACGCCGCTTTTTTGATAGCACAGATAGCCGATAAAGATGATCGCTACTAGCATAAAGACAGAGCCTAAAAATGTATAGATGAAAAATTTAATCGCAGCGTAAATTCTATTTTTACTACCAAATGCGCCGATGATATAAAGTAGCGGTATGAGGCTAAGCTCCCAAAAGCTATAAAACAAGATCATATCAAGCGCGCTAAAGACGCCCATCATCGTGCTCTCTAAAAAGAGCGCGCTAATAATTAGGTGCTTTAAATTTCCATCATCGCTAAGTGCGGCGATAGAGATGAAGCTCATAAATGCACTAAGTACGATAAGTGCTAGCGAAATGGTGTCGATGCCGACAAAATAGCTGATATTTAGGCTTGGTATGAGCGAGACTTGATGCGTTAAAACAAAGTCATAACCCTGAAAATCGACATTGATGCAGATAAAAATGGCTAGCAAAAGCTCGATCAGCGCGATGCTTGCTCCATAAAATTTTATGCTTTTATTTTCTATTAAAAAGCCAAGTATTGCGCTTATTGCAGGGAAAAATATGATGACACTTAGCATTATTTGGCTCCATTTAATAAAAATATAAAGCTTAAAAGCAAGGCAAATCCTGCGACCATAAATCTAAGCATGATGCTTAAGTCGCCACTTTGCATTTTGTTTGTTAAAAATGCAAATTTATTTAGCACCGTTGCGACTAGATCGACACTACGATCGATTATCATCTCATCAATCTTTTTACAAATTTGTGAAATTAACGTATAGCCATTTATGAAAAATTTCTCATAAAATTTTGGGATAAAGTAGGCATTTTGTAAAATTTTATAAGCTCTGCTCTCACAAATATTCTCTTTAAAAATTTCTTTTTTATAGGCAAATACTGCAAAGCCAGCGCTTGCTAGCACTAGACTAAGTGTTAAAATAAGTAAAAAAATTTCGCTACCGTGAGATAAATTTAGTGAAAAATCTTTTAAGTTTTTTTCTAAAAACTCATTAAAGTTGCTCCAAAAAAAGCCACTTATGACTGAGAGAATTCCAAGTACGCCCATGCCAGCTAGCATATAGTTTTTAGCTTCATGCACGTGTTTCTCGCTCTTTGGCTTTGTAAAAAAGACGAGCATAACAAGCCTAAAGCTATAAAATGCCGTAAGCACTGCACCAAAGAGTAAAATGATCCATAAAAATTTATTTTCACTAAAGGCAACCTCTAAAATTTTATCTTTAGAGAAAAAGCCAGCAAATGGATAAAATCCTGCCAGCGCGCAGCTTGCGATGATAGAAAGGAGCGCAGTTGGCTTCATAAATTTATAAAGTCCGCCCATTTTTTTGATATTTAGCTCATCATGCATCGCGTGCATAACATTGCCAGCGCACAAAAAGAGCAACGATTTAAAAAATGCGTGCGTGACAAGGTGAAAAAGTGCGATCTTATAAGCGCCAAGTGCAGCAGCTACGAACATATAGCCAAGCTGCGAAAGTGTCGAGTAGGCGATGATTTTTTTAAGGTCATTATGCACAAGCGCGATGCTAGCCGCAAATATCGCTACAAATGTGCCAAGGTAAGCGATAAAGTGCGAGACTTCAGGTGCGTTTGTAAAGATAAAATTTGCTCGTATGACTAGATAAACGCCAGCTGTTACCATGGTCGCAGCATGAATGAGTGCAGAGACCGGAGTTGGCCCCTCCATGGCATTTGCAAGCCAAGTGTGAAACGGAAACTGCGCACTTTTGCCCATGGCGCCTATAAAAAGAAGTGTGGCGATGATGCCTAAATTTAGCCCAGAAAAGTCGCTTCTAGCGTTAAAAACCTCGCTAAATTTAAGCGAGCCAAAGCTATAAAATATATAAAAGATACCAACAAGCATAGCAAGATCAGCAACCCTATTCATTATAAAGGCCTCGTTTGCAGCGACGTTTGCACTAGGCCTTTTATACCAAAAGCCAATGAGCAGCCAAGAGCAAAGCCCAACGCCCTCCCAGCCGATGAAAAGGCCTATAAAGTTATCGCTTGATACAAGGACGTTCATACAAAAGACAAAGAGCCCAAGATAACTAAAAAAGCGGTTAAAGCTTGCATCATCTCTCATGTAGCCAACCGAGTAGATATGCACGATACTTGCCACGATACCAACGGTGCTAAGCATAACAAGGCTAATGGCGTCAAGATAGAAGCCAAAATTTAAATCTAGACCGCCAAAATTTATAAATTCTTTTAGTGATAAATTTAGCGGTTCATCTATGCCAAGGCTAGCTGTTAGCATGAGTGAGGCGGTTGTGCTAATAATCATGAGAAGTGAGCAAAAGATACCAAGTAAAAAATTTTTACTACTATGTGAAAAAAGTCCAGAAAAGATAAAGCTAAGAAGCGGGAAAAATAGTGAAATGCAAAATAAAGTCATCTCTTAGCCTTTCATATTTGTCATCGAATCTAGGCTAATGCTGCCAGTCTTTTTATACCAAAGCACCAGTAAGCCAAGCCCCACGGCGACTTCGCTAGCAGCGATAGCCACTATAAAAAATGCAACTATTTGTCCAGTTAGATCAAAGTGGTATTTTGAAATGGCAGCAAGTGCGATATTTGCCGAGTTTAGTAAAATTTCACTTGAGAAAAATAGCATGATCAAATTTCTTCTTCGCATTATGCCAATTAGCCCTATGACAAAGAGCAGACTTGCAAGGATGAGGTAGTGAGTAAGTCCTATCATAGCATCTCCTCTAGCGTATTTTGAGTATTTAGGTCTTTATGTATCAAGATAATGCCAGCAACCATTGCCACAAGAAGCATTACAGCACACATCTCAAAAGCGATCAAATACTTGCTAAAAAGCAAAATCCCAATAGCCTCGATATTGCCAAGCTCGCTAGCAATAGGACTTAATCCATCAAATTTTGCACCATAAATAGGAGCTAAAAATATAAATATTAAAAGAAGCGCTATAAAGCTACTTAAAAGATAGATGGTGATCTTTGTTTTTTTGTTACTTTTTGGCTCACACTCTTTACTGCTATCAAAAAACATCATCGCAAATGCGTATAAAACGACCACCGCGCCTGTATAGACGACGATTTGCACCACGCCTAAAAACTCAGCCCCAAGCAAGAAAAATATAGCTGATATAAAAACCATGCCAGCAGCTAGCGCAGAGACCGCATTTAGGGCGTTTTTGCAAAGCACGCTAAAAGAAAAACTAACTAAAACCAAGGCACTAAAAAGATAAAATGCAAAACTCTCATACATCTTTTGCCCTTTTAAAATTTATACTACTCATCACTTTTTGTCTCATTTTTATTTTCGCTTATAAATGCATTTGGCGTCTTTTTAATTAAGCTATCAGCATTTTTAGGAAGTGCTCCGTATCCTTCAAACTCGCTTTGATCTTTTAAAAATTTATCCTTTGTCAAAAACTCATCTTTTGTGCCAAATATAATCCTGCTCTCACTTGCGACTTCGTACTCTTGCCCGCAGACTATCGCAAGCTCAGGACAAACATCAGCACAAAATCCACAATACACGCATCTGCTTAAATTTATCGAGTAGCTTGCAACCTTTTTGCGGCCATCTTCACCAAGTGAAGTTTTCATCGAAATGCAGTTACTAACGCAAATTTTCTCACATAACCCACACCCAATGCAACGTTCATTTTCACTTTCAACAAATTTTAAAAGCTTGTGAATACCCCTATATCTAGCGTTTAGCTCCATCTTTTGCATAGGGTATTTTAAAGTATGTGACTTGCTAAAGAGCATCTGCTTTATCGTGACTTTTAGTCCGATCAAAAGATCAGGCTTAAATGTGATAGCGATGAAGTGCTTAAATTTATTAAACGTGCTCTTTGGCTTTAACTTTTCATCTATTAAAATATATTTTTTCTCACTCATTCTTCGCCTTAGATTAGTAGCATAAAGCCAGTGATTACGATATTTAAAATTCCAAGCGGAAGCAAAATTTTCCAGCAAAATGCACTTAACTGATCAACTCTTAAATGTGCCCATGAAGCCCTTACCCAAAGAAAAAAGAAAAAGACAATGCTTGATTTTAAGATGATCATCAAAGCACCTGGGATAAATAAAAATTCGTTAAATCCACCTAAAAATAAAATCGTAATGATGATGCTAGCAGCGATCATATTTGTGTATTCGCCGATGAAAAACATCGCCCATCTCATGCCGCTATACTCGGTGCCATAACCTGCCACTATCTCTGTTTCGTTTTCTGTTAAGCAAAATGGTGTTCTATTGCACTCCACAAAGCTTGCTATTAAAAAGAGTAAAAATGCAAGGGGCTGCTTGAATATAAGCCAGCCAAAAATTCCTTTTTGATAGTTGTTTATATCCACAAGTGAGAGTGAGCTAGTTACCATTACGACGCTTAAAAGAGCCATGCCAGCGACTATTTCGAAACTAAGAAGTGAGACTACTGCGCGAGCCGCGCTAATTAGTGCAAATTTATTATAGCTTGCAAGACCTGCTGCAAGTGGAGAGAAGACGCAAACCGAAGCAACACCAGCGATGTATAAAATACCAACATTTATATCCGCAAGTATCGGTCTAATCGTATGTCCAAAAATTTCAAACTCAGGCAAAAATGGCACAGGTGCAAGCGCTGCAAATGCGGCAATAGCTGATATTAGTGGAGCTATTAAAAAGATAAATTTATTCGTATTTGCTGGCACGATGTCCTCTTTTGTAAAGAGTTTTATCATGTCAGCTACTATTTGTAAAATCCCAGCTGGCCCTACCATATCAGGTCCCACGCGGCGCTGCATGTAGGCTAATACCTTTCTCTCAGCATAAGTTGCAAGCCCTGCAAGGCTTGCCATGACGGCTAAGATGACCACAGCTTTAACGATAGTGCTTAGCACAAAAAATAGTGTTTCACTCATCTTTTGCCTTTATGATTTTAACTGCGGCGTAGCTTTTGCCATTAAATATAACGCCCACATCAAGTTTGTCGTCATAATCACCTAAATACGCAGCGACTCCGCCAAGCTCGCTATCAAGCTCCACGCAAATGGCAAGCTTATGCCCATCTTTTTCTAAAATAATCGCTTCATTTTGTGAAATTTCAAATTTAGCCATAAATTCGCTACTTGCATAAAGCTTCGCTCTTTTAGCTGTTTGAGTGGCATAGTTTGCAAAAAATGATGGCAAATTTATAGGATTTGCAAGACTTATAAGTGCTTCGTCATCTTTTAAATTTATACTCTTGCTATCTTTTAAAAGTGGCTCTATATCATCATTTGGTGTAAAATTTGAAATTTCAAGCTTGTAGCCTCTGTGACTTGTTCCGTCGTTTGCGTAAAAATTTTCTAAATCATCAAAATTAATGCCTTTGTAACCCTTTTCTTTTGGTAAATTTGGCGTGTAATCAATCGTATTTTTAGCCATTAGTCCAAGTGCATTTGCAATATCGTTTAGAAAATAACCTTTGTGCGGTATCGCCACATTTGTTGGCACTAAGGCGTTATTTATGCTTGTAAATGTGCCTTCTTGCTGATTTAGTGCGCTAGCATCGATATCGCCTTCAAAGATGCTAAATTTATAATCGCCATTTTCGTTATAGCCAAGCGTCTTGCCAGGCTTTTTCTCGCTTGCAAGAGTGCAAATTTTAGCAACGCCAATTGAGTTTGTGCGTGGTGGTATTAGCATCACACGAAACGGCGTAGCTCTTGCGATCACTCCAGTAAGTGCGGCTAGTAAATTCGCATTTTCATCTGTGTAAAAATCGCTTCCTAAAATGAGCGTAAATTTGCTTTTGCCATCACTTAAAGCCGGTATATCTAAGCCAAAATTTTCATCAAAATTTTCAAGTTTTGATGTAAGTGCGCTAGGTAAATTTTTACCCCAGTTTTTAAGTATAAAAAGTACAATTTGCTCTAATTTTCCAGCTTCATGCGCTACATAGATAAAATTTTTAGAATATTTTTTAACGATTTCATCGGCTATGTGATGAAAGTAAATTCCAGCTGCTTTATTCATTTTTAAAGCGTTATTTAACTTAAAGCTTGTCACTGGACTCTCATGCCTTAAGAAACTGCCAGCAGTGATGATAAAATCGCTATTTTTAATATCTTCATAGTCTGCGTTATATGAGCTAAGCCCACTAAATTCGCTAAATTTATTTAAAAATTTTTGATAATTTAGCGCCTCATTATTTATTAAATTTAGATCAAATTTCTCTCTTAAACGCTCTAAAATAAGGCCCTCTTCGTTCGTGATAAAGCTATTAAATTTTATATTTTTGATCGCACCATTTTTAATATTTAAAACAATCTCTTCAAATTTCTCTTCATTCTTACAGGCAAGCTCGTTGTGAAAGTCATAACCAAACCTAGCTGCTCCACTTATCTCGCCAAATGTAAAATCATTGCTGACGCGGTAAATTTGCTTACTTCTATCGCTAGTGCTCTTTTCTTTTACGTCATAGTAAATTAGCTCGCAGTCGCTTTGATGTGGATTTGCTGCTGGGATAGGGTTTAGCTCCCAGATATTTGTGCTATATTGAAAATGCGAACTAATAAGCGCTCCAGTAGGGCAAACGCTGATACACTCGCCACAAAATGAGCAATCAAGACTCTCGCCCACGCTTGGACCTATTAAGCTTTTTTGCATCTTACTAAAAACTGCGTAGGCATCTTTTGGCATACTCTCTTTTAGCTCTTTTGGCACCTCAACGCCCCTTGGTACGGTCTTTAGCGCACTCTCTCCGATTCTATCTTTACAAACAGTGACACATCTTTCGCAGACTATGCAAAGAGCTGGATCGTAGTTGATTAGCCCCCATTTTTTATGCGGTTTGTGCGTATCAGCGATGGCAAATTTTTGTTCATTTACTTTTAGATGCGTGGTTAAATTTTGTAGTTCACATTCGCCACTTTTGTCACAAACGCCACATTGAATCGGATGATTTACGCAGTAAGTCTGCATGATCGCATTTCGCTCGGCAGCGATTTCTGGTGTGTTTGTATAAATTTGCATATCCTCTTTTGCTTTGGCGTTGCAGCTATAAACTACTTTGCCGTTTGCCTCGACCATGCAAAGCCTACAAGCAAGAGTTGGTGAGCAGCCGCTAAGATAGCAAAGAGCTGGGATATAAATTCCATTTGCTCTTGCGATATTTAGGATGCTCTCTCCCTCATCTGCTTCTAAAATTTGATCATTTATGCTTATTTTCATTTACTAACTACTACTTGTTTAAATGCGTATCCATCAAAATTTTTTACGCCAAAAATCGCAACTGTGCCTTTTAGCGAATGGTCTAGTTTAAATTTTGCCGTCACGCTAAAATCTTTTGCTTTAAGCTCTAGCATATCGCCATCTTTTGCCTTTGCTACGATACCAAATTGCACGCCGCCCACGATCTCATCGCTTGCGTTTTTATTTAGATAAACGACCGCTCCGTCAAAATTTTCAAGCTCTTTTAGCTCGTCTATTTTGTGATAATCATTAAATTCTTTCCTGCAACCACCAGCCAAAACGACATTTTTGCCTAAAATTTCAAGTAGCCAAAAGATCGCATCTTTATCTGGATGAGTAAAAAATGAATCATCAATAACGATGTTTTTAACGTCCTTTATCCACTCGCCTAGCTCTTCAAATTCCTCTTCACCAACATTGCACTCGCCACTTATCAGCCCATCATCAAGCTCGCTAAAAAACTCATCGCAAGATAAATTTGCGTATTTGCAAAGAAGAGCTAAGACGTAGCTTATTGAGCCTATTTCGCAGCGGATTAAATTTTCGCCGCCAAGCTCGCTATCTTCGATGCAAGAGATGTATTTAAACTCATGCTCTTTTATCTTTTTTGCTAAATTTTTATCGCTCAAGCTTAGTAAATTTGCGATGCTTAAGCTTTTGCCTGCTACTAGATCATTAAATTTCATATCTTGCCCTTTTTTATCGTTAATGCCCAATCAACTTGGTTAAATTTAAGCGAGTTCATCACCTCGCAGTTTAGGTTATAAGCCAAATTTACGGCCTTTGTGACACCGCTGTAATCCCCTATCTCAAACAAAAATATCACCACTTCGCCTGGCTCGCTCGCCTTTATCTGCTGCCCAAGAGTGCTCAAAAACTCGCCCTTTAGATGCCTAAGATCGACCCTTATCATCTATCGACCTCGCCTAAGATGATATTTGTGCTGCCAATTATCGCAGCCACATCTGCCACGTACTGCCCAACTAGCATATCTTCATAAATAGCGCAGTGCCAAAAGCTTGGCGTGCGAATTTTTAGGCGATACGGGCTTGCGCTGCCGTCTGAGTTTATATAAATTCCAAGCTCGCCCTTTGGCGACTCGCTAGCAAAGTAAATTTCGCCCTTTGGTGGCTTTAGCCCCTGAGTTATCAGCACAAAATGCTGCATAAGTGAGTAGTTTTGGCTCATTATCTGCTCTTTTGAGGCGCTCACATACTCTGGTGCGTCGGCGATGATAGCGGGACTACTTGTCTGATACTTGCTAACGCACTGCTTTAAAATTTTCACGCACTCGCGCATCTCTTTCATATAAAGCAGGTATCTTGCGTAGCAGTCGCCCTTGGTGGCGTAAGGCACGTCAAATTCTAGCTCGTCGTAGATGAGATATGGCTCTTCTTTTCTTATATCACGCGCCACACCGCTTGCTCTTAGCATGACGCCAGAGCAGCCGCTACTAAGGGCTAGCTCTTTGCTAATTATGCCCACATCTACAAGCCTTGCTTGCCAAATTCTATTTTCACTTAGCAGATCTTCATAAAGTGTGATATCGCTTGGAAATTTTTCACAAAATTTAAGCAGCTCCTCGCACCAGCCATCTGGCAGGTCAAGCGGCACGCCACCGATCCTTATGGAGCTATGAGTTAGCCTTGCGCCGCAGTATTTTTCTATGAGATCAAGGACATATTCGCGCTCTCTAAATGCATATAAAAAGACGCTCATAGCCCCCACGTCAAGGGCGTGCGTAGCTAAAAATAAAAGGTGCGAACTAATGCGGTTTAGCTCCAAAAGCATCACTCTAATGATCTGCGCACGGCGAGGCACTTCGATACCGCAAAGCTTCTCTACAGCCGCACAAAACGCGTAGTTATTCGCACTTGAGGCGATGTAATCAACCCTATCAGTCACTGGGATAAATTCCTGATAGGTCATATTTTCAGCCATCTTTTCAACGCCTCGGTGCATGAAGCCAACCTCTGGCATAGCGCGCACGACCTTTTCGCCATCAAGCTCAAGCACAAGCTTTAACTGACCATGTGCGCTTGGGTGCTGTGGGCCAAAATTTAGTATCATCTTGCCGTCATTTTGCTCAAATTCTAAATTTTCAAAAAATGGTTTTAAGCGGTTTGGTGACTGGCTCAAGGTCTTTCCTTTACTATTTGGCTCTCGTTAAATTTAGCCTTTTTGACAAATTTTACGCCGCCATCTTCTTGATACTCGTACTCTTCGCTAAACACCCTTGAAAATCCAAAGGTATCTTTCTCTTCAATATAAGCTGGATCGCGGTTCTCTTCGCCGATTTGCTCTCTAAACTCACTTCCAAAAATTTTATCCACCTCGTACCATTTGGCAGCCTCGTCGCCCACTAGCGGATAGCTCTTTAGTAGTGGGTGTGAGTGCCAGTCATCAGGCATGATGAGGCGCTTTAAATTTGGATGATCTTTAATGAGAACTCCACTTAGATCATACATCTCGCGCTCAGCCCAGTTTGCGCTTTTATAAAGCTCGCAAACGCTTTTTAGCATTTCGTCTTTTTTAACAAAGCATTTTACGCGTGCGCGTCTATTTTTACTGATACTAAGCAATTGATAAAAAACTTCATACCCGCTTTTTTGACTTATGAAATCGACCGCAGCAAGCTCGCAAAGCTGCTCGTAGCCAAAGTTTTTTAGTGTCTCAAGCGCTTTAAAATTTTCACTAGAATTTACATAAATTACAAGCTGATCAAACTCCACGTAGCTAGATAAAATTTCTACTCCGCTTTGTCCTAAGATAGCTAGCTCCTCATTAAATTTAGAACCTTTTACTTCATTTTTTGAAGCCTGCTTTTCTATGTAAAATTTCTCTTTGTAATACTGCTTTTTTTGCAGATCATTCTTTGGCTTATAATCTCTCATATCTCGAGCTTTCTTGGCTTTTGCGCCCTAAATGCACTTTGCTTTCTTATCTTTTTTTGAAGCATCATAAGTGCGTATTGAAGCGTTTCTGGACGCGGGGCGCAGCCTGGGATGTAGATATCAACTGGTATTATGCGGTCTACACCTTGAACGGTTGAATAGGTGTTAAACATACCACCAGTATTTGCACAGCTACCCATTGAGATGACCCATTTTGGCTCAGGCATCTGATCATAAAGGCGCCTTGTAAACTCAGCGTGCTTTTTGGTTAGCGTGCCAGCTATGATCATCACCTCTGAGTGTCTTGGGCTAGCCCTAAAAATGGTACCAAACCTATCAAAGTCATACCTACTAGCGCCACTTGCCATCATCTCTATCGCACAGCAAGCAAGCCCGTAGCTAAGTGCCCAAAGTGAGTTGCTCCTGCCCCATTGAACTAGCTTATCAACGGTTGTTAAAACGACTGGCAAGCCACCATTTGCAGCGTAATTTATCTGATGCTTTGCCATTTAAAGACTCCTTTTTGCCAAGCGTAAGCAAAGCCAATTAATAAAATCGCCACAAAAAGCAGCATCTCGATAAATCCAAATACTCCAAGTAGCCTAAAATCCACTGCCCATGGATACATAAAGATGACCTCAACATCAAACAAAATAAATAAAATTCCATAAAAAAAATAGTGGATATTTATCTTGTTTGGTTGTTTTACTGTGGTTGGACCACACTCGTAAAAGCCAAGTTTTAGACGCTGGGTATTGCGGTTGGCTAGTTTTTTGCTTATTTTTGAAGATAAGAATGTTATTAAACAAAATGAACAAGTCGCTAGTAAAAGTATGATAAATGCACCAAAATAGGTGCTTTCAAGCTCTGAATGTGACATACTTTGCCTTTTTTAATTTTTAAGATTCTACTAAATTTAAATTTATTTGAGCTTGAAATGACTTAAGAGTAGGGTGAGTATTGTGTTTTTGTGTAAAAATTACTCCTATTTTATCTTCTCAACTGCGTCTTTTGCAGCGCTTATTCGCTCGCTCTCGTCTAGCTCACGCACAAAGCCATCTTTTACTAAGATGATCCTAGTTGCTACATCAAAATAGCTATCATCGTGACTAACAGCGATTATGCTGATGCCCTTACTTTGTAAAAATGGCAAAATTTCTTTGTAAAATTTTCGCTTAAAGAGCGGATCTTGATCGGCTGCCCATTCATCTAGGATAAGGATAGAGCGGTGCTCTAAAATAGCTATTAGTAGGCTTAGACGCTTTCGCTGACCGGTTGAGAGTTGCGTGGTACTAAGCTTATTATCTATGACACTTACTTTTTTGTCGATCTCAAGCAAGGCTAAAAGCTCGTTTATTTCGTTTTGGCTAGCAAAGCCATTATGAGAGAGCGTTTGTGAAAATAGATAAAAATCAGCAAAAATAGCGCTAATCTTTGCCTGATAGCTTTGTAAATTTCCTTCATCTATCTTTGTGCTATCAAGGTAAATTTCGCCACTACTTGGGCGCATAAGGCCACAAAGTAAATTTATAAGCGTGCTTTTGCCACTGCCATTTTTACCGATGATAAACGTTATCTCGCCGCGTTTGATCTCTAAATTTACGCCTTTTAGGCTAAATTTGCCGTGAGTGTAGTTGAAATTTATATCTTTTAGTTTTATGTTTTGCCAATTATCGCTTAGGCTATCGTCAAATTTAAAGCTTTCCTTAAATTTATTTAAATTTAAACTCATGATCTTTTCTAAACTTACTTTTGCGCTAAGTGCAGCTGGTATGGAGCCAACCATGCTCATAAATGAGCCTCTTAAAAATAGTATCGTAAGACTTATGCTAAGTGCTGTTTGCAGGCTCGCCCAGTCAAATGCCACGCACAAAAATACACAAAGTCCAACTGAGCCAAGCAGCATAATGTTTGTAAAATTATCACTTAATGCGTGATAGATATCGGCCTTTACCATATTTTGGCGTTTTTTATCGCCTGTAAAATTTAACTCATCAAAGCAGACACTTGCCCTTGCTCTATTTAAACTAAGCTCTCTATGCCCCTCTACGATATCGTCGTAGTGCTTTTGCAATGCGTCATCTTGAACTCTAGAATGCTTAAAATAAAGATGAATTTTTTTCATAAAAAGCGTATTTATAAAAAGAGTCGCACCGATCCAAACGGATAAAAAGATAAAAATTTTTGGAGCGATTACACAAAGGTAGATGCTAGCACAGACGATAAAAACTAAGCTTTGTATGAAGCCAGTAGCGCTCATAAAGGCAAATGTGATCGTTTTTATGTCGTTGTTTAGGCTAGCTATAATCTTTGCCTTGCCGATCTCGTTTATCACGCTATTTGGCGTATCTAAAATTTGCTTTACACTTTGATATCTTAGCTCGTAGATAAATTTATGCCCAAAATTTGTAAGCGATATATTTGCGGCGATGGCGCTTATAAAAAATAAAAGTAAGACTGCTATAAATTTAATTGCAAGAATCGGGTCAAATTCTTTTAAACTTACAAGCTCATTATTTATAAATGAAAGGGTCCAGACACCAAGTCCGCTAAATACGAGTGTTAATAACACTATTTTAGAAATTTGATAGATGTTTTTTTTAATTAAATTTGCAAGCATTACATCGCAGCTCGTGGCTGAATGATATTTGGCTCATACTTTTGTTCAGTATTTTCGCTCATTATACGAAGCACTTTGCTTCGTTTTATCTTAGCATCATCTTTAAATATCGCACGCACTTTGTCCATGCCAGCGTAAAAATCACGCATAAGCACGATGCAGATATATTTGCCAAAAAATGTCGGCTTAATAATGCCATTTTCTTCATATACTGCATTTACAAGCTTAAGTAAGCTAAGCTCCATAAATAAGGCTTTGTTAATGTTTGTGCTATTTTCATCGTTATATCTTTTAATATCAACTCCGCCATCAAAAAGCCTTGTTAAAAACGTGTATTTAAGTCGCTCTTTCTTGCTAAAACCACATTTTGCGATGACTGGGCTTTGCCTATCCTTGATCTTTCTGCCGTAGTCAAGTAGGTTAAAGGCGTTTATAACAAGCTCGCCGTCAAGGAAGCTAAATGCGCCGCTACCCACGCCCACGTACTCTAAATTTGAGCCAACATATTCGTCGCGAAGGTCAGCACTTTTTTCGTTTGAAAACGCCCAAGCATTGCTCTGCTTGTATCCGCCCTTAGCAAATTCACTCACGATGATCTCGTAAAATTCACGCTCGTTATCTACGTTTGAAACGCCAAGCGAGCGAGCTATATTCTCTCTTGTTAGCTCTGATTTCATAAGTGGATAGAAGGTGATCTGCTGCGGAGAGATCGATTTTGCAGTATTTATGTCGTTTATAAGCTGCTCTTTTGTTTGATTTGGCAGGTTAAAGATGAGATCCAGGCTAATGACTGGGATCTTACCAAGAGCAAGCTCAAGCTTTCTTTTTATCTCCTTGGCTGAGCCGAATTTTTCGTATCTGCCAACTCTTTTTAATGTTTCATCATCAAAGCTTTGTACGCCAACGCTTAAGCGATCAATTAACCCATCAAATCTAGATAAACTCTCGGGTGAGATGTGATTTGGATCGCTTTCTGCTGAAATTTCTTCTATACTAAAAAGCTCTTTTGCAAGCTTAAGCGTTTTCTCAAGCTCAGGCTCATTTATAAGCGTCGTGCCACCGCCAACATAAAGTGAATCAAAGTCAAATCCAGCCTCTTTAACCTGCCTCATCTCCTCACGTAAATTTTCAAAGTAAATTTTTGCAAGCTCTTGCTCATAGTGGTACTTATGAAACGAGCAATACGGGCAAAATGTGTGACAAAATGGTACATGTGCATAGAGCATATACTTTTTGTCTTTTTTGGGAGTTTTGGTGTAGGTTGTGGTTAAAATGTCTATATTAAATTCATTATATAGTGATCTTTGAATAGAATTATGAGCGTAATTCACGGCAAAATTCTCAACAATATTTTTAAAGATCATAACTAATCGCCTTAAATAAGTTTGGTTTTAAATTGATGTGTTAGGATAGCTAACTTTTAATAAATTTAGCCTTGTGCTAAAGAAATTTTTAGCTTGGCCAGATAAATTTGGCCTATAGATTTTAATTTTTTGAATCCGCAAATTTCACGTATCGATCAAATTTTAGCCCCAAAGATTAAGGAAATTACTCTTTGGCTCTTGAGATAATTTTGCTTGAGTCTAGCTCAAATTTTACTCCATCTTTTGTCTCTAAATAATAGAATTTACCTAAAGTTGAAAGAGCTTTGATGTTGTGAAGTTTTATAACTTCATCATTTTTTTCAAAATAAGTCACACATTCCCTTTTAAATAGCTTAACGCTTGCATTTTCTTCTTTTAGCACTGTGTTATTGCTATCTACACTATAGCTTAAAATTTTGTTTTGAAAATTGATTTTTTTTGCTTTTTTTAAATTTAATTCTTTACCTTTTTTATCGGTAAATTTTAAACAATCGCTAAAAACTAAAATATTTTTTGAAATACTCCCATTACTTTCTTTAATTTCAATACTTAAATTATTGTCAATGTATGAGGAAGCTTCTTTGCTTTCAAAAAGAGTTATTTCACTAATATCACAAACTTTTTTCGGTAAAGTACCTAATGCACTTTTTTCAATAGATAAAGACTTATATTCTACGTTACCTATATCAAATAATTGAGCTGCGTACTGTGGGCAATAAATAAGAGAAAATAAAGAAACTATAACAATTAAAATTTGTACCAATGTTTCATTATTTTCTTTGTATATGTCTTTTGTAAGCAATAACAAACCGATAACCAGCATCAAATAAAAAAATAAAAGAAAAAGGGATAAAGATATATAACGTACATAATTATCTTGAGAGAAAAAAGTAGCAAATACTAACATTATAACAGCTACAAAAAATGATATAAAAAATACAAAAAGTCTTTCATTACTCATTTTAGGACAAGCTAAGTAGTGTATAACATAATACGAACAACAAAATAATATTAAATAAAAAATAAAAGCTATGCAAATAGCAGTATTTACATCAGCAATATTAATCCATGTAATACAATTTAAAAGAATATAATATAGAACAAGTAATACAAAAAAAGCTACTGGAATAGTAAGAATAAAAGTAAGCCAAGAAAAATATAACTTTTTAGTCTCATTGTTCAATAAGTATTTCTCATAATGCAACGGATATAATGCAACGGGCAATATAACAAAACTAGCAAAAACAGCTACAATAAAAAGTAATAATGCGCCAATATAAAAAATATCAGAACCACTTAAAACTGGAAAGTAACCGATAAAAATACCAAAATATGCAAAATAGCAAATCACGCTAACCAAGCTAATGCCAGATAGTATCAGCGGATGAAATTTTAAAATGCTGTTTAAATAATCTTTAATACTTTTTTGTTCATAAAAATTTGCTAAATAATATTCAAAGTACTTATTGTAGAGTAATTCTTTTTTTATATTAAATGACTCTTTGTTAAACAATTCTTCTTTTTTATTACTAATATACTCATCACTTATCTTTGCTTTTTTAAATTTATCTTCAATACTTTCCTTACTCAAAGAAGCTGAAATTTCCTTTTTTAATTCCATAACCTCTTTTTTTATATCATCTTTTATATTGTTTATATCTATATCTTCAATACGATTTTTCTTTTCTTTGATCAGTAAATTCAATATTTTTGATTGTCTTGAGTCTTTGCATTCACAATTTGAAAAAGTTTTTTCTAAAAAGTTAGCAAAACCTTTAATTCTGGCTATCTCATCTGCTTTTTTATATTGCAGATCAGACAAATAATAAGCAAAATACTCACTGCCAACCAGTTCTTTTTTTATTACATCTATTTTACTATCTAGTATTTTATCTAGATACTTTTGGCTTATTTTTGTTTTTAAAATTTTATCATCAAATTTGTCCTCTTTAAAAGCATTTAATATTTTATTTTTAATCACTAAAATTTTAAAAATTATCTGTTGTCTTACGCTTTTTACTTCTTTTAATATTTTATTAAAATCTCCTTTGTTTAATTCAAAATATAGTCTTTTTTCTTTCTCTAGAAGAGCGCTTAGCTGACCATATTCATTATTATATTGGTCAAGGTCACAAAATGTATCTTTTAAAAATTCTATAAATCCATCAATTCTGACAATATTTTCATCTTTTTCATTTAAAATATCTTGGTAATTCAAATTTGTCTCCTCGAAAAATTTAACTATGCAAGCACCTTTGTGATTTCACTCCAGCCCAAATTCTCAGCAAATTCAGCTGCCGTTTTGCCACTTTTTGTGCGGGCATTTTTGTCAGCACCGTTTTCTAGCAAGAGATTTACAAGATTTAAATTTCCTGCGATCGCCTCATTGTGAAGCTGCGTATAGCCAAACTCATCAGCATCCGTGACCATATTTGGGTGCTCTTTTATATATTGTTTTACTTGGTCATATGTATTTTTGCTCATTGGATGCTCTATCAAATTTTCAGGGTGCTCTTTTTGCTCGTAAACTACCAAAATATCGTTAAAATCACCAAAATCAAGCCCCCACTCTTTATCGTGCTCTTTTAGCTCTTTCTTTTGCATGCGTGAGCGCATCGCCTGCACGCTAAATCCGCCGTATGCGCGTCCATCTATCGCAAAGAGCCAGTCGCTCATCTCGTCTATCTTTGCGCTTATTTGATCGCCTAATTTCACGTTTTGTACGCTATCTGGCTCATTTATAAGCGTACCATATATCGTTTCGCCGTCAAATTCCACATCGTCTATCCACATGTGCTCGCCGACTTCTTCGCCATTTACGACATCTAAGAAGCAAATTTTTACCATCGCATAATCAAGCATAGGTACGATCCTGTGGCGCTCCCAGTAAACCTCACGCCAAAAATATCTAAAGCTCTCTCTGGCCTGCTCAAACGCACGCTGCATATAGTCTTCGTCGCTACTTACAAAATAGATTGGCATTTGCTTACCAAGATCGATTTGTTTACCGAGAATTTTCTTAAAAAAGCTCATTTTTTGTCCTTATTTTTTATTTTAGATAGATCAAATTTGAATGCAAAATGATAAGGTAAATTTCACTCATAAATCCGACAAATTTTAAATCCAAAAATTACGTAATGATTTCAAAATTTAGCCTACCAACTTCAAATTTAAACAAAAATGTCGTGAGATGGATTTAAATGTTACGACGAAAAAATAAGCGTGCGCTAGGCATACAGCCTGTGGAGTGAAAATTTTTCTAGCTCATTTAAAGGCACTCACGAGAGGTCATTATTTTAGATTTTTAAAGCTTATTGGAAGTTCTAAATTTAACCCCCTAACCAGCTTTATACACTCCTGCAAGTCATCTATGCTTTTACTTGTCACTCTGATCTCTTCACCCCTGATCTGCGCGCTCACCTTGATCTTTGAGTCTTTGATCGCTTTGGTGATCTTTTTTGAGTTTTCACCGTCAAGCGTATCGTTTAGCTTTAGCGTCGCTTTTAAATTTCCACCACTCGCTGGCTCCCTTTTTGTCTCCGTGATCGCAACTGGTGGGATGTTGCGCTTGATGAGCTTTGAGATCACGATGTCCTTTAGTGCGTCGATCTTATTATCACTTGAGCTAAGAAGCGTGATAAATTTCTCTTTTTCATTTAGCTCGACTTCAGCTGCAAGCCCTTTAAAATCATACCTAGCCGCAATCTCTTTTTTTGCCGTCTCAAGAGCATTTTTAACCTCCATCATATCGACCTCGGCACTTATATCAAAACTATGCTCAGTTGCCATTTTTATCCTTTCAAATTTATTTAAATAGCCCTTTGATCTTCTCAAAAAGCGACTTTTTGCCAGTCTCTTCTTGATTTATAGCCTCGCCAATCTGTTGCACAGCGGTCTGTGCGTAGATGATAGCACCCTTTGGATCGCAGTTAAAGAGGTTTGAATATGAGCTTGATTTGTTTAGATCAAGTGGATTTGGCTCCACGACCTCGGTGGCCTCAAGCAGGCCTATTTTTAGCTCGTATGCGTAGTTTAGAGCATCTAAAAATGCAGGTAAATTTTGCGCGTAAAAACCATCAATTGCCTCTTTTATCTCGCCACCTGCTTCATAGTCAGCCTTTAGTTTAGCTACGTTTTTAGCACTCACATAAGCGCCACAACAGTAGTTTTCGGTGATCTCATTGTAAATTTCGCCACTAAATCTATCCAAAAACTCACTTGGTAAAATTTTTCGCCAGTTGCTAATGTAGTTTTTAAATTTCTCATTTTGCTGGGCCAAAGAGCTTAGCGCTGTGCCTCGAGTGTAAAAATACTTTCTAAAAAATCCTTGTGTGACGGCGATACAAAAGCCGTGAGTTTTGTTAAAAATTTCATCGTCTTTATACTGCAACGCAGCACTTAGCGTATCTTTGTACTTTTGCGCGTAAAATTCCTCTACGCCAGCCTTACTAGCAAGCGCTAAAACCTCGTCAAATTTACCAGCCCTTGCAAGCTCAAGTGCCTCAAAATACCACTTTGAAATTTCATCTTCGCTAATGGCGTGATAGCTTATATCATAGCCCATTACTTGCTCTCATTGATGAAATTTTCGATGTTTGTGACAATCTTTGCGATGAGCGTCTTTCTAGCCTCCAAGCTACCCCATGCCACGTGTGGCGTGATGAGTAGATTTGACTTCTTTTTTACATTTAAAAATGGGCTATTTTTGCTCATTGGCTCGCTCTCCAAAACGTCCGTACCAAAGCGTAAATTTCTCTCGTCTATCGCCCTTGCCATCGCCGCTTCGTCCACTATGCCACCACGTCCTAAATTTAGTACTATTGCCTCATTTTTTAGCAAATTTATCTCATTTGCACCCAGCAAATTTCTAGTTTTTTCATTTAGTGGTGCATGGATGCTGATGATGTCGCTACTTCTTAGTAGCTCGTCTAAGCTTTTTTGCTTAAATTCGCTATTTTTATTTGCTCCGCTTGTCGAGTAATAGCTCACGTTTGCGCCAAATGCACGCGCCACTGACGCCACGCTGCGTCCTATCTCGCCAAGCCCGATGATGCCAAATTCTTTGTCAGCGATCTCGCTGATATCTGCGCCAAGATAGGTAAAAATTTCACTCTTCACCCACTCGCCACTTTTTACGTAGTGATCATAAAATTTGATGTGATTTGTTAGCTCAAAAAGCATCGCAAATGTGTGCTGCACGACGCTTGCGGTTGAGTAGCCAGCGACGTTTTTAACAGCTATATTTTTGGCTTTTGCATGCCCTAGATCGACATTATTCATCCCAGTTGCACTTATGCAGATAAGCTTTAAATTTGTCGCCTCCATCACGGCTTTGTCGATGATGACCTTGTTTGTGATAACGACATCAACGCCCTTTAGACGTGGCATGATCTCTTCGCTTTTAGTTTTTTGATAGCTAATAAACTCGCCAAATTTCTTAAAAACACTAAGATCTACGTTTTCTCCAAGCGTTGCCGCGTCTAAACAAACGATCTTCATCTTTAGTCCTTAATGAAATGTCCTACAAATTTAGAGTAGTTATCTAAAATTTTGCCGCCCTTTCTATATCCAAGTGCGCACGCCTCATAAGCGTAAAATACCCCTGCTTGGTAGCTCTCGCCTCTTTCGTCTTGATTAAACTCGTAAAATTCTTGATAGATGGCTTTGTTTGAGTCGTATTCGCCGTCATTGCTTGCTATTTGTGCGCCGTTTTCATCGTATATCGAGACGTTTGCACCTTCTCTGCCAAATACCGGCTTTTTCACATATTTTTTGCCTTTTAGTGGCTCATTTGAGGTCTCAAGCAAGAGCGGGTGATTAGGATATAGATCCCAAAGGATTTTTAAGATCCCTTTACTTTGGAAAAGCAGCGTGTAGGCTGGATTTATGATGATAGCTTTTTGGTTTTTGATGATATTTGAAAGTATAAGTGCTAGCTCGCCTTCATCGATCGCTATGCTCTCCCAAGGTACGAGTTTAAACCAGTATTCGAAATTTTCATCATTTTTAAAAATGCCCTCGTCATCGTTAAAAACGACCTCATCAACGTAAGCAAAGTCGGTTTTAAAGCCGGCCTCTTTTGCGATGTATTGCAGCAATTTCACGGTTTGCTCGTCCTCGATACTACCAGCGATAGAGCTAAAGAGTATCCCCCAGCCCTCGTAAACATCCTCGAAATTTACATTATCGTCGCCAAGCGTGATAAGGCGTTTAAAATTTTGCTTTAGAGCTTCGTAAAGGTTATTAAATTGCTCTGCTTCGTCCATATGATTTAGTTTTAGCATCGCCCACTGGATGATCGCTGTCTCAAAAACTGCCGTTGGCGTGTCGGCGTTAAATTCGATCAGTTTTATCGGCTTGCCATCAAGCCCACCAGCAAGATCAAATCTGCCATAAAGGTGCCAGTGAACGTCATTTTCCCAGCTTTTTTTGATGCTATCAACGAGATTAAACGGTATGCCTATCTCGTGAAAAAGGTTGTTGTCAATGACGTACTGAGCAGCATTTACGTACATATCATATAGCTCGTTTGCTGCTTCGTAGTAAGCATCCGCTTCACTTGCTTTTACCTGTATGATCTCATCTGCGATATATGAGCTGTTGTCGTTATCTGTATGCCACGCAAAGCCGATTTTCTCCATAAAATCGTTATTTAACGGAGTGATTTTTCTTAAATTTATCATTTTTTAGCCTCCAAAGCTTGATGAGCTAGAGCTTGATTTTGATCCACCACCGAAAAATCCACTCTTACC
The DNA here is from genome assembly GCF_002092855.1 of Campylobacter concisus. Lineage (NCBI taxonomy): Bacteria > Pseudomonadati > Campylobacterota > Epsilonproteobacteria > Campylobacterales > Campylobacteraceae > Campylobacter > Campylobacter concisus. Next base: position 17,589 of record NZ_LVLC01000023.1, on the reverse strand, counting down.
ACCACTACTTCTTGCGGCAGAATTTGCTGCTTTTTGCTTATTAAAGCTATCAACGCTTCTTGTGTATGCGCTTGGATTTTTGTAAGAATTTTGACGAGTAGCTTGGAAATTTTGATTTCCAAAAAGCTTGCTACCTATCCAGCTACCAAGTATCGCACCAGCAGCTGAGGCAAGTATCGTCTCACCAAGGCTTAGACCGCCGCTACTTAGCTGTGTGTCGCTAGTTTTTGTTAAATTTGAAGTGCCATTGTCGATATTTGCGTTTGCTTGAGCTAGGAGCTTATCGATCTCGTCTTTGCTTAGCACACGCTCAGTACCGTTTATATCTTTTAACACGACTCTAGTTTCAGTACTTGGATACTCTTCTAAAATTTTATAAACGCCAGGTGCGCTCTCTTCGATGATGACAAAGGCACCATTTTTTTGTGCAACCTCATTTAGTGCGTTTTCATCACCGCCATTGTTACTGCCACAACCAGCAAGGCCAGCCATAACGATCGCACCAAATCCGCCTACCGCAGCATAAGTAGCTATCTTTTTAATGTGTTTCATATCTCTCCTATCAACTCTTTTAAATTTTTATGTCTTCTAACAAGTATCACACCTCGTTTAAATTTTATAAATTTTGAGTGGTGTATCGCTTTTATTATCTTTTCACTGGCTTTTTTCGTTGCCTTTGGCTTTAGATTTAGCTCCTTTAAAAATTCACTTAAATTTATCCATTTTGACTCATTTTCTATTTCGGCCTCTATCGCTTCGTTATTTGGCATATCGTCATTTTTTTGTGCTAAAAGTGGCCTTTGCATGGCATTTAGAAACTGCATGAGCTTTTCATCTCTATCTTTATAAATTTGCAAAATTTCATTTTTTCGCTCGATTAGCATCTGCTCTTTTTCTTTAAAAAGCCTATCTTTATCAGCTTGCAAGTTTAAATTTAAGCTCTTTAACTCGCTTAACTCATTTAGCAAATAATTTACAAACTCATCATTTTGGGATTTAGTTTTTGTACTTTTTGGAGCAGATTTTGTGGCTTTTTCGCTACTTGGTTTCTCATCAAGGATGACAAATTTTGTGCCATTTTCAATGACTGTATTTATCGAACCACGGCGGATTCTATTATAGACTGCTTCTTTTGTTATGCCTAAAATTTCTGCAGCTTCGTTTATAGCTAGCTTTTGCATCGAATTTCCGTTTAAAATAAAATAAAAAAATTGCTTTGATTATAAAAAAATAAGGCTAAAAGAAGAGTTAAACAAAGAGAGCAAAGCCCTCTTTGTCTTGGTTTTAGAGTCTTGACTCGTAGCGTCTAAGCATATAAAGACGTTTAAGCATTTTCTTGCGAGCTGCAATTTTTTGTTTTTTGCGGATCTCAGTTTTAGGCTCAAAGAAGCGTCTAGCTCTTGCTTCAGTTACTACTAAGTTACGGTCAGTTTGTTTCTTAAACTTTCTGTAACCCTCGTCAAATGACTCGTTAGGATGTACCTTAATACCAGGCAACGTCCTCACCACCTTTCAGATTAAAATAAGCCGTGAGTATAGTTTAATTTTCATAAATTTAAGCTTTTAACTATTTTTTTTTAAAACTCTTTTAATGCCATAAGCTTTATAATCATAAAATTTCAAAAAAGGCTTATTATGTCAAAGGATTTTCATCTTAGCTACGCCAAGAGGCGTTACATTTTTTTCGCCTGTATTACGCTATTTGTCTTTATTTTGCCATTTATCAGGATAAATGATGCACAGCTTTTTTTGCTAAGTTTTGATAAAAGTAGAGTTGATCTATTTTTTACAAAATTTGATATGCAAGAGCTTTATTTGCTGCCATTTTTATTTATCATTTTGTTCTTAAGCATATTTTTTCTAACGACACTTGCAGGGCGTGTTTGGTGCGGTTGGAGCTGTCCGCAAACTATTTTTAGAACGATATTTCGTGACTTTTTGCAAACTAAAATTTTAAAGATCAGAAAAAATATCCAAAATAAGCAAAATGAGCCAAAAGGACAAATTTTAAAGCGTGCTTTAGCAGTGGGGATTTGGTGTGTTTTAGCTCTTGTTATTTCGGCAAATTTTTTATGGTATTTTGTACCACCGCTTGATTTTTTTGCTTATTTAAAAGAGCCAAGCGAACATGGAGTTTTGTTTGCATTTTGGCTTGTTATCGCTATTTGGTTAGTTTATGATGTTATCATTTTAAAAGAAAATTTTTGCATTTATGTTTGTCCTTACGCTAGGGTGCAGTCAGTAATGTTTGATAACGATACGATCCAAGTTATTTACAACCAAAAAAGAGGCGGCGTAATCTATAACGGAAAAGAGAAATTTAAAAAACCAAAAGAAGAAGAGGGTGCGCTGTGTACTGGCTGCGAGGCGTGCGTAAGAGTATGCCCAACGCACATTGATATAAGAAAAGGTATGCAGCTTGAATGTATAAATTGTCTAGAGTGTAGCGATGCTTGTGCTAAAGTGATGAAGCATTTTTATGAAAGTTCACTTATTGAGTGGAGAAGTATAAATTCTATAAAAGAGCAAAAAAGAGTCAAAATTTTACGCTTTAGAACGGTTGCTTATCTCGTCATTTTGGGCATTGTCTTAACAGCTGGGGTATTGATGGGTGGCAAAAAAGAAAGTATGCTTTTAAACATAAATAGAACAAGCGAGCTTTATAAAATTCTAGGCGAAAATGAAGTCGAAAATTCGTACGTATTTTTGGTGCAGAACACACAAAATAAAGAGCATGCCTTTTACTTTGAAGTAGACGATAAGAATATAGAAATTTCTCGTCCAAATAAGCCATTTATATTAAAAGCTGGTGCAAAACAACGAGTCATCGTCACGCTAAAATCAAAAAATAAAAATTTAAGCGATAAAGATCTTTTAAAACATATAAATATAAAAGCTTATGCCACCGATGAGCCAGCTATCAGCGTGCAAAGGCAAAGTACTTTTATCTATCCTAAAAGATGATAAAATGGCAAAAATTTAACAGGAAGCAAGATGGCGATCTCAGAAAAAGGCAAAAAACGATACGAACTCATCGTAAAAACAGCGCTTGAGCTATTTTTAGAAAAAGGATACGAAAAGACAAGCTTAAGCGATATCGTAGCGATAAGTGGCGGATCGCTTTCTAGCATTTACACATTTTTTGAGAGCAAAGAGGGGCTTTTTGAGGCGATCATCGAGCAAGAGATAGACGCTCTTATAAAAGAGATCGATGAGAAAATAGATCTTAAAATTTCCCACAGCTTGGAGGAATTTTTAACCAAATTTGCAACCATAATATTTTCTATCGTTTGCAGCAAAAGGCATATCTCTCTTGGTAGGATAATGATGAGTGAGGGTTCTAAAAATGGCGGCAAACTTGGTAAGACGTTTTTGGATCAAATTTTAAAAAAGATCGATCTTGTGCTTATAAATTTCTTTGAAAGAGATGAGGTAAAAGCCAAACTTGATTCAAAATTTTCAGCCAAATTTGCTGCAAAGTACTTTATACAAAGCGTGATCGGGGCTTATTACTACGATTCGCTTTTGATAAATGAAGAACCAAAGCTTAGTGAAAAAGAGCGTAAAAAGCATATTAGCTTGTGTGTTGAGTTGTTTTTGAATGGAGTTAGTAAAAAATAAAATTGACTTTTTATTTGTTTTCTAATAGAATCGAGAACTTTAAATTTTTGTAACAATTATTACAAAAACTAAATATGATATTAAAATTTAAAATTAAGAGAGGTTTTTATGGCAAATTTTAAGAGTGTTCTTGTGCTTTCGGTTGCAGTTTTATTTCTAAGTGGTTGTTTTGAAAATAAAGAGAATAAAGCGGCAGCAGGTCACCAGATGCCACTATCTCATGTGGATATTTTTACCGCACAAAAAACAGACATACCTATTAGTTTCGATTACACCGCAACGGTTGCAAGTAGTCAAGATGTTATTATCTATCCAAAAGTTGGCGGAACTATCATAAAGCAGTTTTTTAAGCCGGGAAGCAAAGTAAAAGCAGGCGATAAGTTATTTTTAATAGATCCAGAAAAATATCAAGCAAGCTTTGACTCACTTGATGCCTCTGTTGGTGTAGCAAATGCAAATTTGAAAAATGCCGAGACCGAGTTTAAAAGAATTTCTGCCCTTTATAAGAAAAATGCAGTCTCTCAAAAAGACTATGACGCAGCAGTTGCAGCCTATGACATTGCAAATGCGAATTTAGTAAGCGCAAAAGCAAATTTAAAAAATGCGAAAATCGACCTTGGCTACACGACTATCACAGCGCCATTTGACGGCGTAGTGGGTGATAACCAAGTAGATGTTGGCTCGCTTGTCATAGCAAACCAAACAAAGCTTGTAAGACTTACAAAAATAAATCCTATTGAAGCAGAATTTTATATCGCCGATGTGGATAATCTAACTAGAAAGACAAATTTGGATAACGGCTCATGGCAACAGCTAAATAGTGACACTGTGTTAAGTGTCAATGGCGAAAATTTTAATGGTAAAGTAAATTTTATAGATAGTGTCGTAAATACCGCGACTGGCAGCGTTTTAGCAAAGGCTAGCTTTGATAATAGCGAGGGTAAAATTTTACCAGGTGCGTTTGGTCATATAAAGATGAGTGGATTTGTTCAAAAAAATGCCTTTAACATCCCACAAGTTGCCCTTCAACAAAGTGCTACAAACTCTTATGTTTTAGTTGTAAAAGATGGCAAAGTAAGCCAAAAAAATGTAAAAACAGGATATCAAACAAAAAATATGGTAGCAGTCACTGAAGGTCTTGAAGAGGGTGATAAGATAATTGTTAATAACTTCCTTAAAATAGGAGTTGGTGCACCAGTTGAAACTGATAAAGACCTAAGTGCGGAATTTATAAACGGCAAAGATGCAAACGCTACAAGTAGCAAGTAAAGGCAGATAGATGTTTTCAAGATTTTTCATAAACCGCCCGATATTTGCGACTGTTATATCTATCATTATAGTTATAGCAGGTTTTATGGGTATCAAGGGACTTCCAATAGAGGAGTATCCAAGTCTTACTCCACCTACTGTCTCTGTAAGTGCGACATATAGCGGTGCTGATGCGCAGACTATCGCTGATTCAGTCGCAAGTGCGATCGAAGATCAGATAAATGGCGTTGAAAATATGCTTTATATGCAAAGCACATCAAGCTCAGCAGGTACGATGAATATAAGCGTATATTTTAAGATCGGCTCATCGTCAAAACAAGCTACGATCGATGTAAATAACCGCGTGCAAGCTGCCCTTTCAAGACTGCCTCAAGAAGTGCAAAATATGGGCGTAACAGTGCGCGAAAGAAGCGGCTCGATCCTTCAGGTTGTTGGCTTTACAAATCCAAATATGGATTTGATCGAACTATATAACTATGTAAATTTAAATATTGCTGATGAGATAAAAAGGGTTAGTGGTATAGGTGATACAGTATTGATAGGTACTAAAGAGTATTCTATGAGAATTTGGCTAAAGCCAGATAGACTAGCTCATTTTAAACTAACTCCAAGTGACGTCATTTCTCAAGTAAAAATTCAAAATTCACAATACGCTGCTGGCAAGATAGGCGAACAGCCATCGGATGGTGGTAATCCTTATGTTTATTCTGTTCGTACCGATGGACGTCTTAAAAATGTAGCCCAGTTTGGCGATATAATAATTAAAAGTTCTGATGGATCAGTATTGAAGCTAAAAGATGTAGCTACCATAGAGCTTGGGGCAGCTAGCTATGCTAACGACGCGATGTTAAACGGCAAACCAGCTATTCCTCTTTTGCTATTTTTACAAAACGATGCGAATGCTCTTGCTACCGCAAATGCTGTAAAAGAAAAGCTTAACGAGCTAAAGAAAACTTATCCTGTTGGACTAGAGCACACCATAGCTTACAATCCAACAGAATTTATAGATGTTTCAATTGATGAGGTTATAAAAACTTTCATTGAAGCGATGGTACTCGTCTTAATCGTAATGTACTTTTTCTTAAAAAGTTTTCGCGCGACTATCATTCCGATGCTTGCCGTGCCAGTATCTATCATAGGTACATTTGGCGGACTTTATGTGATGGGTTTTAGTATAAATTTGATTACACTTTTTGCCTTAGTTCTTGCCATCGGTATCGTCGTGGATGACGCGATCATCGTTATAGAAAATGTCGAGAGAATTTTACATGAAGATAAAGACATAAGTGTAAAAGATGCGACATTTAAGGCGATGGAGGAGGTGCAAACTCCAGTTATCTCTATCGTACTCGTGCTTTGCGCGGTTTTCGTGCCAGTTTCATTTATGGAGGGCTTTGTTGGCGTTATACAAAAGCAGTTTGCTCTAACACTTGTTGTTTCTGTTTGTATCTCAGGCTTTGTCGCTCTTACTCTTACGCCAGCGCTTTGTGCGGTTATGCTTAAGAAGCAAGAGAGCAAGCCATTTTGGATAGTTCAGAAATTTAACGACTTCTTTGATTTTAGCACTAGACTCTTTACGGCCGGAGTGGCTAAAATTTTAAGGCATATTATTATTAGCTTTATTGTAATTGGTATTTTAGGATTTGCCACTTATAAGCTATTTGATGCTGTGCCAAAAGGGCTTGTGCCTTCAGAGGACAAGGGTGCTTTAATGGTTATCACCTCACTTCCACCTTCAACAAATATGCTAAAGACAAAAGAAGAAGTAGTCTCGATTAGTAACGCCATTTTAAGCAATCCAAATGTTGAGTTCACTATGGCTTTTGCAGGTTATGACATACTAGCTAGCTCGCTTAGGGAAAATTCAGCCGTTAGCTTTATAAAGCTAAAAGATTGGAGTGAGAGAAAAGGCGTTAATAATGGAGCTGATACATTAGCTGGCCAGTTTAATGGTATGCTTTGGGGCTCAAAAAACTCAATGACATTTGTTGTAAATTTACCGCCTATTATGGGTCTATCAATGACTGGTGGCTTTGAGATGTATCTACAAAATAAAAGCGGCAAGAGTTACAATGAGATAGAAGCAGACGCTAGAAAAGTATCAGCAATAGCCAATGCAAGGCCTGAACTAACAAATGTCAGAACCACGCTTGAGACAAATTATCGTCAGTTTAAGATAACAGTTGATAAAGAAAAAGCTAAATTATTTGGTGTAAGTGAGAGCGAAATTTTTAGCACGGTAGCAGCTACTTTTGGCTCTTACTATATAAATGACTTCAATCTTGCTGGTAAATCTTACCGAGTATATGCAAGAGCTGAGGAAAGTTTTAGAAATAATCCTGAGGATCTAAGAAAAATTTTCGTCCGCTCATATGATGGCGGCATGGTGCCACTAAATTCAGTAGCAACACTTACAAGAACGATTGGACCTGACATTGTTGATAGATTTAACCTCTTTCCATCAGCTAAGATCATGGGCGATCCAAAACCTGGCTACACGTCAGGCGATGCGATCAGAGCGATCCAAGAGGTCGTAAATGACATGCTAAGTAGCGAGGACTACGCTATAAGTTGGGCGGGAACGGCGTATCAAGAGGTAAATTCTCAAGGAACAGGCACAGTTGCCTTTATCTTTGGTATGATCTTTGTCTTTTTGATCCTTGCCGCTCAGTACGAGAGATGGCTCATCCCACTTGCGGTCATCACTGCCGTGCCATTTGCGGTATTTGGCTCGTTGCTAGCAGTTTGGATAAGAGGGCTGACAAATGATATCTACTTTGAGATCGGACTCTTGCTACTCATCGGTCTGGCGGCCAAAAATGCCATTTTGATCGTAGAGTTTGCAATGCAAGAGCGTGATAGCGGTAAGAGTATATTTGACTCAGCGATAAATGCAGCTAGACTTCGCTTTAGGCCTATCGTAATGACCTCAATTGCATTTACACTTGGCGTCTTCCCGATGGTTATAAGCACAGGTGCTGGTGCAGCTTCTCGCCACTCACTAGGAACTGGCGTGGTTGGTGGCATGATCGCTTCTACGACGATAGCTATATTTTTCGTGCCAATGTTTTACTATTTGCTTGAAAATTTAAATGAGAAATACTGGAAAAAGGGAGCAAAAAAAGATGAAAAATAAGGCGTTTATACTTATAACGGCGGCGTTTTTAGCTGGTTGCTCATTTCGTCCAGATATGCCAAATGTAGATACAAATTTCACATCTACCTACACTTATGAGACAAGTGATATAAGGGATCTTTGGTGGAGAGAATTTAACGATGAAAATTTAAATTCTCTAGTTGAAAATGCACTTGAGAAAAATACAAATTTACGTGTTGCTTATTTAAATTTAGAGAAAGCAAAAGCAAGCCTTGGCGTAGCTGAGGCAGACTTGCTTCCTGGTATAAATTTAAATGTAGGATATACCAAAGCAAAAAGTAGTGGCGAAACATATACTAAACAACCACAAACTCGTTATAGAAAATCAGATATAAATTTGGGATTAAATTATGAGATTGATCTTTGGGGTAGAGTAAGAAATAATGTAGCAGCAGCTGAAGAAAGCCTAAATGCAACCAAATTTGACTATGGTAGCGCGAGACTAAGTATCAGCTCAAATGTTGCAAAAAGCTACTTTGCATTAGTTTCATTAAATATGCAAGAAGCTGTGCTAAGAGAGACTTTAAAAACCTATGAAGACACGCTAGCACTTCGTAAAACACAGCTTGATCTTGGAAGCATAAACGAGATGACTTATTTGCAAAGTAAGGCAGCAGTAGAAAGCGCTAAGACCAATCTTACTTCTATATTAAATGCAAAGTCAAAAGCTATCACCTCACTAGCTATCTTGACTGGTAAAAGTAATAATGAAATTTTAGGTGGAGCTGTTGCTAGCTCGCAAAATTTACCAGCTTCTCCAGAGATAAGTGCTGGCATTAGCTCTGAAATTTTGCTAAGAAGGAGCGACGTGGCAAAGGCACTGGCTGATCTAAAATCTACAAATGCTCTTGTTGGTGTTGCAAAGGCTGAGTATTTTCCAAGCATTTCACTGACTGGACTTTTTGGCTTTTCAAGTATTGATTTTGAAAATATCTTTGTTGGAAATGCCAATACATGGAGCATAGGCGGCTCTTTAGCACAGAAAATTTTTGATTTTGGTAGGACAAAAAATAATGTCTCAGTGGCTAAAGCAAATGAACAAATTGCCGCTGTTAATTATGAAGCAGCGGTAAAATCGGCTCTTGGCGAAGTAAGAGATGCGCTTGCTTCAAGGCAAAATGCAAAAATTTCTTTGGAACAAGTGAAAAATTTGCTAAAATCCCAACAAAGAATTTACTCGCTTGCTAAAGAGCAATATGATGCTGGCTACATTGGACATTTGGAGCTTCTTGATGCAGAGAGAAATTTGCTTCAAGCAAAATTACAAGATGTCTCTGCAAAGCTTGATGAGGTCGATAGTGCAGTCGAAGTTTATAGAGCTTTTGGTGGTGGTTTTAAGTTAGAAAAATAATTAAAAAGGAGAGAAATTGGGAACTAAGATATTAAATTTCTTGTTTTCTTGGGGATTTTTCGTTTTTGCTATCGCTCTTGGCGTAGCATTATGGTTTGCGATAAATTACGTGGATACATTTAGGCTTGAGTCAAGCTTTTATGATATCGGCGAGATATTTATGATGGCGGCTGTTTTTTGTATTGCTTTTTATGTGATCGCAGCAATATTTGTTATTCCTATTAGAGCGATCAAAAAATCTTAATCTTTCATCTAAGGATAAAATCCTTAGATGAACTTCTTGACTTCATTATGTGAAATTCTTAGATTTTTGATTGTTTATTTTAAAAATTTATTTATGAAATTTACCGCATTTATATTACTACTTCTAACAAGTATATTTTTAATAGCTTGCTCAGCTAATCAAGCAAATAAAAAGATAAGCAATTCTGAACTAGAAAACTTAGCTAAACAATATGGTGGAGTATATATATTTGATGAGAAATTTGAGAAAGAGATAGAGAGAATAGAAAGAGAAAGAGAAGAGCTAGCCAAAAATTTAGGTGATAAAATAAGATCTAATCCTAGAAAGATAAAACAAGGTGATAAATTTATAACGATATATGATGTAGATATGACCTTGGTAAATCAAAAATTCCCTCAAACCCTCTCAAATGGTAAAAAATACTACACTCGCTGGATAGATTATGAAAGAGATACTGGTAAAAAAGCAGAAGTACCAGAATTTTATATAAATAAGATAAAAGAATTTATTGGAGATGATTTTTTAAAAGAAGAACCTAGAATTTATCCTAAATATATATATTTTGATGGAAAAGAGATGAGAGTTATAAAAATATATCTTTCATATACTTATATTGAAACCAAATATGGACTATTTGGTGATGAAGGTAGAGGTGTATCATTTACCAAAGAGTCTTTTGGTACAAAATCAGGAGATAATATTTTTTACTTAATAAACAACAAATTCATAAAAGCAAACAAGGACAAGTAAGTGCTAACTAAAAAATCAAATAAAGAGCTAATAAATTGCTTTAAAGACTATATTGATATAGCTGATGCAAGTTATGCAATGCTTCATAATGTATTTGAGAATGAAAGAAATGGACTTGATGAGCTTTATGGTAAATAAACTAATCTATGAAAATACCCGAAATAAATTTTTATCTGCATAATAAATTTTAATAAACCCCAAACAGCACATAATAAATTAATAATATTATAAATACAATAACAATAAAATATCCAAACTAAAATTTCAAACATAAAAGGATAATCAATGAAATTTCTAGCAATAACACTCTTACTTCTAACAAGTATATTCTTAATAGCTTGCTCAGCTAATCAAGCAAATAAAAAGATAAGTAACTCTGAACTAGAAAATTTAGCTAAACAATATGGTGGAGTATATATATTTAATCAAAAATTTGTTGATGAGATAGAGAGAAGAGAAGCTGAAAGAAAAGAGCTAAGAAAAAATACAAAAGGTAGAGATTTAGGTGGCGGTCTTTATGCTGTAAATACAAAGTTGGTAGATGAAAAATTCCCTCAAACCCTCTCAAATGGCAAAAAATACTACACTCGATGGATAGATTATGAAAACCAAACTGGCAAAAAAGCTAAAATCTCTGAAGTCTATATAAATAAAATAATTGAGTTTATAGGTTTAGAAAATTTTAACAAAGAAAAACCATATTTAGATTTAGGAAAATTATATATAAATGATAATGGAGAAATAGTTCCTATAAGCATAGATGTTTATTATGAAACATATAGCACTAAATATGGCTTATTTGGAGATGAAGGAATGGGAATAAGCTTTAGTAAAAAAAGTATAGTTCCAGTAAGCGGTGGAAACAAATTTATTCTAATAAACAACAAATTCATAAAAGCAAACAAGGACAAGTAAGTGCTAACTAAAAAATCAAATAAAGAGCTAATAAATTGCTTTAAAGACTATATTGATATAGCTGATGCAAGTTATGCAATGCTTCATAATGTATTTGAGAATGAAAGAAATGGACTTGATGAGCTTTATGATAAATTTGGTAAAGATAATGTCCCTGAAAATATCGTAAATTCTTATAGAGAAGATGAAATAAAAAAGCCTGTTTGGAGATATAAAGATAATATAAGAAAAGGTGATATTTTAAATGGTGATATCCAAGACAAAGATGGAAATGTGGTAAAAAAAGTAGGAGATCCTACCGCTTATGCTCTTTGTATAGAAGCAAGATTTATGGCAGATAAAATAGTAAAGAAGCCGGTTGGAGCAAATGGAGAAACAAAAGATACTGAACTCAAAAATGATGTAAAAAATTTTATAGCTTTGGTACCAGATCAGCCACCCTATATCTTTTATAAACCCGAATCCCTCTCCCCTCGCACGAAACTCTTTGTTAATCGCTATGAGCTAGTAAAGCACATACCTAATCAAAAATCAGGTTTTAGCTCAACTATATTTTATGACACGCTTAAGTCAAACTATATCATAGGCTTTAGAGGAACAGAGATGAAAATAAACGATCTCTTAGATGATGCCTTTATGGCTATCACATCAAGAGCGCTTATGCAAATATCTGCTTTAAAATCACTTCAATCCTCTATGCAAGAAGCTATAAATTCTCATAGTCAAAACTTAAGTGGTTTAGATAACACCGCCAAAGACATCATTTTATCAGGTCACTCATTAGGTGGTCATCTAGCTCAAATATATGCAGTAACCTTTAAAGATAGCGGAGTGAAAGAACTTTATACTTATAACGCTCCAGGAATTTATGGTGGTATATTAGCTTCAGCTTTTACTTGGAGCTTAAGGCTTCTTAGCTTTGTGGCTAAAGCCATAGCAAAAGGTGCAAGATGGATAGCAAGGGTCATAGACAAAGATGGCTTTATAGGAAAGATGGTAGGCTCGGTCTTTAATAAGATAAAAGGGATGTTTGGCTTTAAGGATGATAAGAGTAGCGTAGATGAATACGTAGATGTAGTTAAAAATAATGAACAAGCTCAAAAGACTCTTGCAGATAAAAAGGTGAGCTCTAATATAAATAAAGCTAGCAAAGAAAAAGATATAGACATAGAGATACATCACGTAGAGAGCGTTAAACAAAGTATCAATAGAGATGAAGATAGCTTTTCGAAAGATGTAGCTGTTTTGATAGAACCTACCTTTTCGGTCATATCTGATCTAGGCTATAAGCTAGGCATAGATACAACTGGCGAAGTAAAGTATGAAAATACTGAGAATAGACACTTGGTGAATATATTAATTAGATCTCACTTTTTAAAAGAGAGCGTTTTGATTTTATATATGTTGTGTTATCTCTTGGAAAACAAAGAAAATGAAGCCAAGATAGAGGGTAAAGATATAGCTGAAGCACTTGATTATCTAAATGAATATATCCAGTCGCTTAAATTTAAACTAAAATGTATAAGATCGAAGTTAAATTTAGATGTAAATATAGATGATATATGTGATGCTTCTATGCTAGATGCGCCTTTATATATCTTTTATGCTTATTTAAATCTCTTTTATGAATATGGCAAATTTAGTGATGAAAATTTCAAGCAAGATATGGTCGGGTATATAATAGAAAATTTAGGCAGCAACATAGATAAAAATACCAACAAAGAAGCACATCTAGTAAAGATACTAGATATAGATGATCTAGATAAACTAGATGCGACAAAGATAGTAAGTGATGCTAGAGCTGGTGATATAGATATGCTAGTGGCTATTTGTGCTTTGAATTTATTTGTATTTGAAAAAAAGATAGATGTAAATGAGCTTGGTAAATACTTCTCTTATAACAAAAACATCTATAAAAATATAACGATACTACGAGATAACAGAGTAGATATAGCAGAGGCTAGCATCTTCGTAAAAGATAGAATAGATATGCTAAAGAGCATAATAAATCTAAAATATGCGGATCTAGCAAAGCTAAAAGAAAATGAAAATTTCTTGGCCAGCATAGACTCCAAGGATATAAGCTCTAGCGATGAAGCCATAGTAATAGCTAATAATAAATCCGCTCAAAATAATGATGATGTGGCTTACAACAATAAAGTAGCAACCGATGATATAAAAGCTCTTATGAATGAGAGCGTGGGAAGTATCTTTTATAAAAACAACGATACCCTTAGTGTAAGTGCAGTGGATAAAAGTATAGTCGATGTTGAGGTATTAAAGGAGATATTTAAGCTAGATAGTAAAAATATGAATCAAAGAATATATCTAAACTCTGCCCTTTTGTCTAAAGCCAATGAAGAGGAGGATTATCCACTTTATTTTAAAGACGAAAAATATAATAGTGATGAGAATATACCTCTAAATTTTACTCATCAGCCAAGAGATGAGGATAAAGATATAGGAAGGCTAAATGTTGCTTATAGAAATTCTCAAGCAAATATATTAAATTATTCACTATTAAATAAGAGTCTAAATATCGATCTAAAACCAATGAACAAAAAGACTAAAGAGGCTCTTTCAAATTTAAATCAAAGGCAAAATTTACAAAAAGATAATCAATCTAAAGAAATTTCATCCACTGCGACTTCATGCCCTGTCATAGAGGATGACACTATCATTTGCCCACATGGCGGTCATGTGATCTTAAAAAGTAGGGTAGGCAGGAGCATAAGATCAGACGATCAAGGCGTGATACTCGATGTTGATTTTATAAACTCGCCGATAGTAGGCTGCTCGGCTAGGATTCCATGCGTCATAGTAGCTTATGTACCAAGATCAGCACTTAGTCTAAAAAGCATGAATGATCACTACGCTGTAATGCAAGATCTAGTGCCAAACTGCCTAAGCAACACGGGCTCTTCGCTAAGGTGCATAAAAAAAGAGAATAAACTAAAACTAGAGCATAGTTTAAGTAATCCTAGTATGCAAGATAGTAGCGAAATAATAAAAGATATAAATTTAAATAATGCCTACATAAGGCTTCATATAAAATCAGCCCTTAATCAAACAGATAATCTTGCTGTTTGTATATATAAGCTAAATGATGTGGAATATAAAAACCAAGAGGGATTTAAAGAAATGGAGCTAAATTTAGATGAAGGCTCTGATATAAAAGATAAGAAGCTAAAAGAGTATCTAAAGGCCCGATTTAGAGATGATAAATTTAGCATCTCATCATTTAACTTCAAATACTCGCTTATGGATAAAAATTTTATTTTTATTACCCCTAAATATACTGAACCTATCTATAAAGACATGACGCTTCCTAAGAGTGGAATAGGATTTTTTCAGTTTGTAGATGATATTAGCGACGATAACAATCTTATCTATATTACGCCAAGTAAGGCAAAAACAGTATGTATGAAATTTGCTTGTGGGTTAGATAGTGAATATAGCGATGATATAAATATAATTAAAACAGTAGTGGTGGCATAACGATGAATGATATAAATATAACCTACTCTTGCGAAGAGAGTTTAAAAAAGATAAAAGAGTATATGGCTGATGCAAAGAGCGTGACGCTTTATACGTCTAGTTTAAATTCTCTTGAGTCAAACTACTTTGGCAGTATGGCAGTCTTAATAAGAAATGAACTATCAACATTTCTAAATTCTCGTTCTTGGAAAGAATTTTTTTCTAAAGAAGATAGGACAATATCTATCGTGACTGACTTTTATATAGATAAAGAGAGCTTTAAGGATAGAAATCTAAGTAGAACAAGAGAATTTAAATATAGAGGAATTCCAGTAAAAGTAGTTCATAAAAAGAGTGCAGTTGATAAATTCTTTGTAAATTTAAAGGAAAAGATCGATCCTATAAAAATTAGAACAGAAAAAATAAAGTATGGTCCAGGAAGAGAATATCAAGCTAGACCAGTAGAAAATTTTGCAGAAATGTTTGAATTTATAATATCTTATTACAACAAAAGCAAAGATATTTTAAGAGAGTGTTTAAGTACTTTAAAAGACGATCTAATAAATGATGCCAAGCCTTTAATGTCTAATGAGGAGTTAAACGAAACTAAATTTGAAAGAAGCGTCAAAGAGTGTTTTGATGAGCTAGATAAAAATTTAAAAGATCTAAACGAGGATGATGGAGAATTTATTATAAAGCAGTTCATACTTTCTATATTAAGCCTTGTTGATTTGTCAGGCGCAAAATCAGTGGGTAAAAAATTAATGGGATGGGGTACTGTTGCTTGGGAACTTATTAATTTTTCCACTGAAGTATATAAGTATCATGACAATAAAGCGTTTTATGGAGTATCTTTGCCTATACTAAGATTTTTTACATCTAGGTTTGCTTCTATTATAAATACCTTAAATATAAACTCAAATTGCAATGTCTTGGTATTCAAAAGTGATAAGAATTCTAAGGCTGGTTTTTTTATAGACTTTACACATTTAAATTTAGACTATATTCCTTTTCAGATTAATTCAGTCGCAAAGGAGATAAACTGCAATGCAGATGAAGGATATAGCGTATATGGATATTTAGATGATGTATCAGTGTTTGAATATACTAAAGATATTTGCTCTTACGATATCATAAATAAAAACTTAGGATTTGGCTCAAGTGATGATACCTTATTTAGTAGATTAAAAGATGAGATAAAAAGTACAAATGCAAATCTAAATTTCATCTGCGCTTCAAATTTCAACTCTGTAAAACTAGCCAATCTAATATCAGATAAGTCTGACAAAAATGGCACATCTATAAATGATGAAATGAATAGCAAAGACTTTTCAAATTTAAATAAAAACTATATCGTTCTTTCAAACTCCCCTTTTAGATCAAGTGCAGGATTAAGAGAGGAAGTTGTAAGCAAAAGCTTGGATCAAGAGATAAAAGACGGAATAAATAGATCAAACAATGGTAGTGTAGTAAAACAAAAATTTACTGACATAAAAACCCTAGAACCTGTTAAAGACTATAGCCAATATAGTATAGATATAAATAAAGGCAACAACAAATCAACTCTTGTTTTAAATTTATCCCCATTTGCAAGGATAGATAAGAATTATATAGACAATATTATAGAGAGAAAAAAGGCAAGTGATAAAAAAGCAAACAAAACTTCTTTTGCATATGTACCAGATCAACTAAAAAATGACGAGCTTTATAATGTGAATTTTGTACATATAAATGCTTATGCTAAGCAGCCAAACGATATGGAGAAGATAAAAGAAAATGAAAAAGCTTATATGGATAAGGTCACTCTAACTTTTAAAGATATTTTTGAAAAGATAAATAAAAATGTTTCTGAAAGAAGTTTTGACCCAAACTATCCTAGTGTAGATGATATGGTTAATATGAAAAAATACGAAGATGAAATGAATATAGGAGATGCTAAAGAACTTACAAGTGAAATAATCGATCGTATGCCAAAAGACCACTACTCTTTAACAGAAGTGCTCTCTATTGCCGTGGCTTACTTTATAATAACTAAAAGCTACCCAGGAGACCTAGTAAAGAAATCTGTTAGTAATGATGGGGAATATATAGAGATAGCAGAAAAAAAGATAAAGGTTATCCATAAAAACGCAACAATAAGACTTGGCGAAAAAGAGCAAGCTTTGTTTTTTTACAAAGATAGTATAAATGCAAATGTTGGTGAATATATTTGCATCGAAGAATTAAGAGACTATATGGAATACTCAAAAAAAGGTAACGTAGCAAGTGTGGAAGAGCTCTTAAAAGCAAATAATGAGAATAAGCATGAAATCATAGACACTTCTATCTTAGGGCTAAAGGAGCAAAAGCAGATAGAAGAGCTACTTGATAAACAAGCAAAAGAGATAGAGGATTGTTGGAAAAAGGACGATGCTATCTTGAAAAAGACTTTAAACATGCAAGATATCCCTTATGAAACCATAGAAAAAGATATGAAGAAGGAAGCTCCAACGCTTATAGTAAAAACTGCCATAGAAGGGCTATTTCCTTTTGCAGAGTACTTTAGTGAAGATGGTCAATCAAAAATTTATAATTCTATTGGTTCATTTATATTTGATCCAAATAAAAAAGAGGCAACAGATGAGCTTCTTGATGAGCTTGGTGTATTAAACATTGTAAGACAGTTATTTACTATGAATAATACTGAAAATGTGGATAAATTTATAAAGTATGTAACAAATTCTAAAACAAATGTTGAAATCCTAAGGAAATCAAAAGGAAATCTGCTTAAACAGGCTATTAACTCTGTAAAACTTCGTCTCCTAA
>NZ_LVLC01000022.1 GCF_002092855.1 Campylobacter concisus | reverse complement strand
TGAAGCAAGAAAACCAGCGCTTAATCAGCAATCAACAAAAATTGAACGACTTGGAACTTCAATGCAAGAAATTAATGACCAAGGTAGTCATGCTGAACAAATCTACCAGCGAATTAGACCAGCAGTTCGCACCATTGCAGACGGCTTACAACGATTTACTGACGCAGTACACGGATTTGCAAAGCAAATTAAGCAACGACTAGCCGACCAGCATTTATATCAAGACGTGGCTAGTCGCTTCAAGGCCGATATGGCACGCAAAGAACAGGATAGACAAGAGACGATTAAACAAGACCTAGATAAACGA
>NZ_LVLC01000021.1 GCF_002092855.1 Campylobacter concisus | reverse complement strand
ATCAAGTTCAAATACCCCAATAGATGAAGAGACGATAAATCAAGTAAACGCAGTCCTAAACTCTAAAGAGTGGGAAGATAAGCCAACCACTCTTAGTGGTATGGGAGCTCTAATAATAACAGCCATCGTTACATTCCTAACAGCAGGAGCTGGAACCGCTGTAGCTGGAGCACTTGGATCAGTTGCTAGCTCAACTGCAAGTGCATCTATTTCATCTATGACAATCGTTGTCATAGCAAACTCAACAGTCCAACTAACAAACAATCTCTTATCTCATGGCAAGGTTAAATTTGATACATCATCCCTCGCCAAATCAGCCATCAGTGCAGGGGTAGGCTCATATGTTAGTAACTACATATCAAGCATAGATACTCTAAGTAATACCAATATCATAAATACACCATCTTATACC
>NZ_LVLC01000020.1 GCF_002092855.1 Campylobacter concisus | reverse complement strand
TCAAAAACTCATCTAACGCCACTGTTATAAGAGCAGATTTACTTAAACCTTTTTCCTTAGACATATCAGACAGACGTTTATAAACTAAATCAGACATCGTAATCGTTAATCTCTTTTTTGTCGTTGTCATAATAAAACTCCTATCAAAGTTTATAAGATTACATTAACAAAAGTACACCAAAAATGCAATAATAAACACCAAAAAGCAAAAACGGCGGTCAAAACGGCGGTCAAACGGCGGTCACTTTTTAATCGCTGTAACCCTTGGGAGAGTAAGAGCGAGCCTCAATTTAATTTAAAAGTTGGCACTCGGCACCTATAGGGGGGTCGTAGTACGGTCGCAAAATTCGCTTCCTTGCCCCCCCTCAGCGCTAAAAATTTATTTACAACACAAACCAAAAAA
>NZ_LVLC01000019.1 GCF_002092855.1 Campylobacter concisus | reverse complement strand
ATCCACGTGAAGGAGCTGAATTATCATTTTAGCTAAGTTTACAACCTTGACATCATAGGGTTTACCCCCTAGAATAAGGCTATAAATCGCAAATGATAATCAACTCACGTGCTCGGTCGCCAAACAGAGATTTCACGTGGGTTTTTTATTTTGTTTTCATTCAACCATTTATGAGGCTAATTTTACGCCTAAACCCCGCCATGTCAAGGCTTTAAATGAAAAACAAAAAAACGAATTGATTCTACTGTATCAAGATAAGAGGAAAGTGACAAAAAACGTCACTTTCAAAACCCCAAAAAAGAGGTTCATACTGAACCTCTTTTTTAAAACCAAAATTCAGCTAACGTTTATGAACGAGTTCCCAAACCAAATCTAAGGCGAAAATATATCGTAAGAAATTTTTTACACTCGGTACTGTATATTGACTTTCAATTTTAGAGATCATACTCGTAGATACACCAGATATTCTCGCAACGTCACTTTGAGTTAAACCTTTTTCAACACGCAAATTCAATACTGTAGCAAGAATCTCAGCATACGCTTCATCATCGTATTTACCGTTATTACCCAATTCAAAAATCGTTTTCCAAC
>NZ_LVLC01000018.1 GCF_002092855.1 Campylobacter concisus | reverse complement strand
GCTTGAAAAATTTGTTGTTAAATATCATTCGAAAAGAACACTTAGTTAATGTGATACATTTGCTTGATTTTATTGAAGTTCATGGTGCTGAACATGGTGTTCAAAACATGAGTGATGTGAATGATATAATAACTGCCAATGCTGGTGGTTTTCGATTGTATTTTGACGCTAATTATCAAATGGGATATAGATATAATCGTAAGCCTAAAATTGATAAAGAAACTGGCGAAATACTAGAAGAAACTGAATGATGTGATGAAAGGACGGATAACTAGATCCGTCCTTTTTTGTTGTCGACTAGTCGACTTCTAGTACAAGTTTTTTGGTTTTAGCACAACTCCAATTTATTTGGAGTGTAAGTGCGCATTATCATGATAATGCGCACTTA
>NZ_LVLC01000017.1 GCF_002092855.1 Campylobacter concisus | reverse complement strand
CTAAAGACATCTTTTGCGTGGTCTCTGACGTAAGTCATTGCTTTTGATATGAAATTCTTTAGCTCGCTATTCTCTTGCTTGAGATTGATAATTTGGATTTCTTGAGCTTTGATAGTTTTATTTTTTTCCTCGAGGTCTTGCTCGAGCTTTTTTGTATAGAGGCTATTTTTTGCCACTTCTTCGGCTAGTTCTTGTTGTTCTAGGCGTAGCCTTTCTATCTCATCTCGCCTTTGTTTGTCAAGCGCCTTAAGCCTCTCAATTTCTGCTAGTGGTTCATCTTTGCTAAATTCCTGGTCGCTCTTTTTTATGCTCGATCAGCTATCAAAGAAGCCTTTTAAAAATCCCTTGCCCTTACTCTCTTTACGTTCTTGCTCTAGTATGGCGTTACGCTCTTTGAGGCTTAAACTTTCAGCTTCTAGCTGCTCTTTTTTCTGCGCTGCCTTTTTGTATTGCTTATGACTTAGGCGTTCAGCCTCTGAGTTTTCTTGTCCTCGCTCCATTTGCAACATTTCGGCAACTGCTGTTTGTAGCTCTCTTAGGTCGGCTGGCTTGATTTTCTCTTTTCTCCAGTTTTGCTGTCCGTCCTTAACCGTTACAAAAGTTATATGAGCGTGAAAGTTTTTTTTTT
>NZ_LVLC01000016.1 GCF_002092855.1 Campylobacter concisus | reverse complement strand
AGAAATTCAAACAATTGCTAAAGTTGATTAAATATAATGAAGGGTCGCGAGATTTAATGAATGAATTTCCACAAGTGGCAACGATTGCTGGTACGGACAGTGGTGGCGGTGCCGGTGTCATGGCCGATTTAAGAACGATGCAGGCACGTCACGTTTTTGGTACCGCGGTAGTCGTTGCCGTGACAGCTCAAAATACATTGGGGGTCCAAGATTTTATGGCAATGCCGACGAAGCTCATTGACGAACAATTTGCTTCGTTAGCAGCTGACTTAGACATTCGCGCTTGTAAAACGGGGATGCTTGCAGATGCTGAACATGTCCATGCCGTCGTTGAGAACTTGAAACGAGTTGATTTTGGGCCGCTGACAGTTGATCCAGTCATGATTGCGAAAGGCGGGGCGGCGTTATTAGCCGCGGATGCGATTAAAACGGTTCGCGACGAACTGATCCCGTTAGCGACTGTTGTGACACCGAATTTACCGGAAGCAGAACGATTAACCGGTCAGGCAATCACTAGTAATCAAGCGATGGTTACAG
>NZ_LVLC01000015.1 GCF_002092855.1 Campylobacter concisus | reverse complement strand
CAAATGGCTTTAGAGCTCCAACATCTGATGAAATTTATTTTACTTTTCAGCATCCTGATTTTACGATATTTCCAAATTTAGCCCTTCAGCCTGAGATCGCAAAAACAAAAGAATTTGCTGTAACTCTTCATAACTCGCCTAGCTTTTTTACGATAAATCTCTTTCAAACTGACTATAAAAATTTCATCGATCTAAAGTACATCGGTCGTGGTACGCTAACATACGGTAACGCCGGTAGTAGAATGCCAGTAGAAAAATATCAAAACGTAAATAGAGCAAAGGCTCGCGTAAGAGG
>NZ_LVLC01000014.1 GCF_002092855.1 Campylobacter concisus | reverse complement strand
TAAGCAGGGTGAGCGGAAAATTTATACAGGAAAGAAACGATGACAGCGTTTTGCAAACAAAAAGTAGCTTAACGATAGAGATTTTGCCAAAAATAACAAACAAAAACGACGCCGAAAGATCAAAAGTGGTTTTTATAAAAATGCTAAATACGTTAAAAAATTTCCCATTTAAAAGCTCAAATTTAGCCAGTTTAAAAATACAAAATTTACCGCTTTTGGAAATTTTCATCTCTATGTTTTTGTGCGAGCTTGAAGCTCTTGTAAAAAAGGGGATAAAAAGCGACTATGTGACGCTAGAAGATAACCTAAAATTTCTAAAAGGAAAGCTCAATATAAACGAGCAGATCAAAAGAAATAGTATCCACAAAGAACGGTTTTATGTAGGATACAGCGAATTTTTAAGC
>NZ_LVLC01000013.1 GCF_002092855.1 Campylobacter concisus | reverse complement strand
AAGAGAAAAAGAAAGAGGAAAAGGGAGAGAGAGAAAGAAAAGAGGAAAAGGAGAAAAAAGAGGAAGAGAAAAAGGAAGAGAGAAAGGAGAGAAAAAAGAGAGGAGAAGAGGGAAAAAAAGAGGAAAGAGACGATGTTGAAAGAGGGAAGAGAGGAGAAAGAGGAAAGGGGAAAAAGAAGAAGAAAAAAGAAAAAGGGGAAAGAGGAAGGGAAGAAAGGAAGAAAAGGAAGGAGAGGGAGGGGGAGGAGGGGGAGAGGG
>NZ_LVLC01000012.1:300000-486729 GCF_002092855.1 Campylobacter concisus | reverse complement strand
CCTCTAAAGCTTCTTGTGCTTTTAGGAAGTGGTTGGTTAAGAGGCCTTCGATCTTGCCGCCAAGCGGGCAGGCTTTAGGTGAGTCAGAGTGGATCTTGAAAAGTTTTTCTTTATCATTTACTGCGTTAAAAATTTGAAGGAGGGTTAGGTGTTGGGGAGTATCACTGACTTGAGACGTGGTGTTTGTGGGGCTGGGGTGTTTAGGCATCAAATAGTTATGTCAAGCATGTGATGTTCGCTAGGTACTATTTCCTCATTATCTGCTATATCGTCCAAATTTTCTTCGTCACTATCTCTTGAATTTTGTTTTTCACTCTCAAACTCACTTGCCTCTTCTTCATTTTTTTGGCGTTCATGTTCCTTTTCAGGGTCTATTTTATAAGACTCTTCCATCGGACGCACCTCTTTGATCTCTTCACTTTGTTGCGAGGCAAGCTCAGCTGTCATCAAAGACTGCATATCAAATCTAGCTTGTTGATTTGCATGCACTTGCGACACTACTGGTGCGTTTTGATTTATAAAGTTACTATTTCCTAAAGGTGTTACAGCCATTTTTTAGCCTTTATTTATGATGATAGTTTTATAGTTCGTATAAGTGACATTTGCACCGTTTTCACGTTTTAAATTTTCGCGTTTGGTGTAGTCCACCTCGTATCTGCCAGCTCCTTTTACGCTAAATTCTACGCAGAATTTAGCTGCCATTTTTAGCACATCTTCGGGTACCTTGCTCTTGTTTGTTTTAATAATGACATGAGCGCTTGGGGTATCCTTTAGATGTAACCATATATCGTCTTTTTTGGCAAGGTCAAGCAAATTTATATTGCCTTTTTCGTTTCTACCAACTAAAATCTTAAACTCTCTAACGTAAAAAATTTCAGCATTTTCACTCACATCTTTTACATGACGTTCTTTTTGTTTTGCCTTGTTTTTTGGGCTTAAAATTTCAAGCTCATAAAGACTATTCGCTTCTTTTAAGAGGGATTTTAATCCTTCAAAAAACTCAATCTTTTCGCTTAAATTTCTCTTTTCTATCTCCACGCCAAGGGCCTTTGCTCGAAACTTTTTTGATCTTGTGTAAAATTCATTTGCACTATTTTTTGGTGTATCGCTAAGGGTTAATTTTATCTCGTTGCCATCAAAATCTTTCAGGCAAATTTCTCTCTCATAGCCCTTAAAATTTCCCAAATTTGCAAGCAAAAGCGATCCTAAATTCGCAGATTCCTCACTCTTTCTCATTAGCTCATCTTTGTCTTCAAGTGAGTTTAAAATTTCGCTCATATTATCTATCTTTTTTTGTACGCTTGCAAGCTTCGCCTCTTTTAAACTAGCTATCCTTGATTCATTTACTCTAGTCGCTTCGCTCTTAAAAAACACCTCAAAGTCAGTTATGGGCTCGCACGGTTTTTCCTTGATAGTGATAGCTGGAAGCTCTCTTAAAACTTCGCCAGTTTCTATCTTTCGGTAGCTATTATCAATATGTCTTAACGCTTCGATTATTACGTTGTTTTCATCAGTTATCACAGCATTTGTAAAGCGACCTGTAAATTCAAGATAGAGAATAAAATTTTCACTTTTATATGAGCCACTTTGCGTGCAGATAAATTTTAAAATTCTATTATCTTTTAAGTACTCAACGTTTTTTATATGCGAGGCGTTAAAGCGCTTTTTTAGCACATTATCAAAAGGTGCTTGATAAATTTTTGCTTCTTTTAGCTCGTCATCTTTGTAGATAGAGGAGTTTGATTTGTTTAGATCAAAGATAATCTTCTCGCCATTAAATTCGATCAAAATAGCCATATCATTAATGCGTTTTGCTTGGTTTATCTTTGTAAAATTTGATAAATAACTTGCTATTTGAACTAAATGTGCGTACTTCATGTGGGGATTATATCAGAAATGTTGCAAAAATGTTTTAATAAAAGCTTTATCGCTAGCTATGACAAGAATAGTAAAAATCTGTTTTTTGATCCATGTTTAATTTTTACAAATATTTTATTTGTAATGTTATTAAAATATAAATTTTTCGTAAATTTTTTTCATAAAAATTTAAAATATATTTTTATATAATGATAACTATTTTTATAATATTAAAAATTTTTTAAGGGATGATAAATGAATAAATTTCGCATTAGTGCGGTGCTTTGTTTTGCTATTTCTGCTTTAAATGCTACTGATGTAAGTTTAGATGGGATCAGCATTGAAGATAGCGCAGACGATGGTTACAGAGCCACAACGAGTGAGGTGGGCAAGACAAATACGCCAATTCTTGAGATACCACAGACAGTAAACGTCGTAACCCAGCAGCAGCTAAAGGATAAAAAGCCAGAAAATTTAATGGAATCGCTTCAAAACGTAAGTGGTGTTAGCTATGCGAATACAACTTCAGGAAATTTTGATGCGGCTTTAAAGCGTGGCTTTGGTGGCGGACGTGACGGCTCTATAATGCGTAATGGTGTATCAGCTGGTGTGACGCACAACTTTAATGCAACTGTACAAAGCGTCGAGGTGTTAAAGGGCCCAGCAAGCTTGCTTTACGGCGTTCAAGATGCCGGCGGTATCATAAATCTAGTAACTAAAAAACCGCTTTATGAAAATAGCAATGAAATTTGGCTTGGCACCGGTAACAAAAAGTATAGAGATTTTGGCTTTGATTCAACTGGAGCTTTGGGTGAGAGCGGTTTTGCATATAGATTTATATTTGATTGGTCGGGTAAGGATTATTGGAGAGAGTATGGCGAATATAAAAATTTACTCATCGCTCCAAGTATAAGTTATAAAGGTGACGACTATCGTATTGATGCTGCCTACTCCCATACAAAATACACCGACCCCGCAGATCGTGGCATGTATATGCTAGAATCAGGACAAATTTTAGACATAGATAAAAAAGTCAGATTAGATGAGCCATTTAACGAGATAGACGGCAAAGTAGATACTTTTGATCTAAGTTTTGAGAAAAATTTTGGCGAGAATTGGCTATTAAAGGGAGCTTATGCATTTTCACGCTCACTACATGAATACGGACAAGCTCGCATTATGAATATAAATTTGGCTAGTGGAATCGCAAAAAGACGTATGGAGTGGTATGAAGATTTTGAGCATAAGACCCATGCTGGATCACTTACATTAAACGGTATAGTAGAAACTGGAAGCATAACTCATAATCTTTTATTTGGAGTAGATGCTAAAGAGTATCTAAGACAACGTCCAGAAGCTCGTCAGATCGAAGCAAATGATGCTAGAAATAATATAAATATCTACTCGCCTATTTATGGTAGAGTTACTGCAGATGACATCAAAAGTAGAGGTGCTAGCAAAAAGACGCAATACCACAAACTAAAAACGATCGGTACTTACGCACAAGATAGTATAAATTTAACTGATAGCTTAATATTTGTAGCGGGACTAAGGTATGAATACTATAACCAAATAGTAGGCGATCAAAACAGATATATTGCCAGACCTTTGCCTTTTACTAAAAGTATAGATAAAAGTGGTGGCAAGCTGCTTTATAATGTCGGACTTTTATATCTACTAACTCCTGAGTGGTCAGTTTATACTAGCCATTCTCAAAGCTTTAAGCCACAAACTTCTATCGGCAGCAAAGGTGCTGTCTCATTAGAGCCAGAAGAGGGAAAATCTATCGAGTTTGGAACAAAATTTCAAAACAATAGCATAACCGCAATGGCAGCTTTATTTAATATCGATAAGAAAAATATTATAAACAATGTAAACAATATATCATATACGAGTGGTAAAGCAAATTCTAGAGGAGTAGAGTTTGATTTTAATGGACGTATTACAGATGGGCTTAGTGTAAGTTCAAGCTATACCTACACCAAAACTAAACTAAAAGAAGATAGAAATATGGCTTGGAAGGTGGGTAAGCCGCTTGAGGCTACTCCAAAGCATCAAGCGAGTTTATTTGCTAATTATGATTTTACTCATCTTGGCGTAAAAGGTCTAAGAATAGGTGGTGGCGCCAGGTATTTTGGCTCTTGGTATACTTACAATCAACAAAAAAACTCAGCAGCTTATGGAAACTTTTATAAATTACCACATGCTATTACTTACGATGCTTTTGTTAGCTATACGACTAAAATTTCAGGCTATGAGACAAATTTTGCATTTAATGTGAAAAACCTAACCGATAAACTTTACTACGTAACAGCATCATCTGGAACTGACTCTTCAGTGCTTCCTATTACCCCAGGCTATGCTCGTCAGTTTATGCTAACAGCTAGCGTTAAATTCTAAATTTACTAGGCCTTTTGGCTTAGTAAATTTTCTTTAAATTTAGCAATTTTCGTTAAAATCGCCTCAAAATTTAAAGGAAATTTATGAAACAAACTATCACCGAGAAAATATTTTCAGATCACGTTGGCAAAGAGGTAGGTGCAGGAGAGATCATCGAAAGCAAAATCGATATGATCATAGGCAACGACATCACGACGCCTATCTCGATCAAGCAGTTTGAGCGAAGTGGCGCTAAAAAGCTAGCTAACCCAGACGGCTTTGCTATCGTGATGGACCACTACATCCCGACAAAGGACATCCTAAGCGCAAATCAAGCTAAAATTTCACGCGAATTTGCCTATAAACACGACCTTAAAAACTATTTTGACGAAAAGGATATGGGCATCGAGCACGCACTTTTGCCTGAAAAAGGGCTAGTCATCCCAGGCGACGTCATCATCGGCGCAGACAGCCACACCTGTACGCACGGCGCTCTTGGGGCATTTAGCACTGGCATGGGAAGCACCGACCTAGCCTATGCGATGATCACTGGCAAAAACTGGTTTAAAGTGCCTGAGAGCATCAAGGTTGTGTTTAAAGGCAAGCTTGATAAACACGTCTACGGCAAAGACCTCATCCTTGAGATCATACGCCAAATAGGCGTTGATGGCGCACTTTACAAGGCGCTTGAGTTTAGCGGTGAGGTGATAGAGGGCCTTAGTATGGATGATAGATTTTCAATGTGCAACATGGCGATTGAAGCTGGTGCAAAGAGCGGTATCATCGCGGTTGATGAGATCACAAAAGAGTTTTTAAAAGATAAAAATTTACGCGATAAACCAAAATTTTTCTACTCAGACGAGGGTGCAAAATACGACAAAATTTTAGAGATCGATGTGACCAATCTTGATCCAGTCATCGCATATCCATTTTTGCCAAGTAACGGCAAGAGCGTAAGACAAGCGGTTCGTGACGATTTAGCCATTGATCAAGCATTTATCGGTTCATGCACAAATGGCCGCCTAAGCGACCTTCGCATTGCAGCACAAATTTTAAAAGGCAAAAAAGTAGCTCGCAAGACAAGGCTCATCATCACTCCAGCGACACAAAAGATCGCAAGGGCTGCTGAGAAAGAGGGCTTAATTGACATTTTCATCGAAGCAGGAGCAGTTGTGAGTAACCCAACATGTGGAGCTTGTCTTGGCGGATATATGGGCATTTTGGGCGCAAATGAGCGCTGCATATCGACGACAAATAGAAATTTCGTAGGACGTATGGGTGATAGAACGAGTGAAATTTATCTGGCTAACTCAGCAGTTGTAGCGGCTTCAGCCATAGCAGGTAAAATCGCCGATCCAAGGGACTTATAAAAAATAATATGGATAGTTTGATATCTGACTTATTGAAAATTGTACTTGGTGCAGTCCTAACAATGTGTGCGCAATGGGTGTACGCTAATCTAAACACGAAAAAAGAGAAAAATAAACTCAGGCGACAAAAGCTAGAGGAAGCGTTTATTATAGTAGGGGATATTTTAGGGGGAATACATTACAAAGTAGCTTTATTAATAAATCCAAATTTAAATATAGAAAATCCAAAATTTGAAATTGGTAAATTACACTCGCTTATCAGTTTTTACGCACCAGAACTGCAAGAGGACTATAAGGATTTTATGTCCACATATCAAGAATTCGGTCCGCTTATCCTAAACAAATTCAGAACTTTAGATAGTGATGACAAAAGAATAGAGGCAACAACTGAGGAGCTAGTGCAAATGATCTTTTCGCTAAGCTCAAAAGGCAATATAATTAAAGAAAAGTTAGCCAAAATAGCGCAAACATTATAAATTAGTTGTTGCGACGAAGCAAATAATGTTTTATATAAAATCCCCACAACAACTAAATCAGCGCATTAAAACGCTGTTATCGTAGCCAAAAGACCAAAGATTATGCCTGGGAAGTTTGCAGCAGAAAGTGGATAGTCTTTTTTAGCTTTTAATAGACCGTAACTTGTCCAGATTGTGCAGTTTAGTGCGGCTGCCAGTGGCTGTATAAAAGGCGTCTTGTTGCCGTCAAGGTTGCCCATTATTTGTGGGATGTATGAAAAGTACATAACAACTGATAGGCATGTGCCGATCCAGCCTAAAATTTGTAGATTTTTTTCGCTCATTGCTTCTCCTTAAATAAAAGCGCCATTATATCTTTTCTAATCGTAGCAAGCAAATGGATAAAATAGCTATGATTTTTACTGCGATTAAGATGGTTTTAGTAAAATTGAGCATTTTAAAAGGATAAAAATGCCAGATATAATATATGACAAAGCAAAATGGCATTGGGGTGCGAAAGATGCGCCGACTGATATACCGCATGAAAACGG
The DNA here is from genome assembly GCF_002092855.1 of Campylobacter concisus. Lineage (NCBI taxonomy): Bacteria > Pseudomonadati > Campylobacterota > Epsilonproteobacteria > Campylobacterales > Campylobacteraceae > Campylobacter > Campylobacter concisus. Next base: position 480,117 of record NZ_LVLC01000012.1, on the reverse strand, counting down.
TGCGACACACATTGCATTTTTCTTTCGCTGGTGCATGGAACACAAATTTTACTCAAAGGAATTTGCGGCAGATTTTGCGGACGATATAGCACAGATGGACGAAAATTTTAACTATCGTCAGTATCTTTTTGACGCTATGGACGGCGTACTTGGAAGTGCGGAGCTAAATACTGCTGGTAAAGTCTTTGCAAAAGCTTACTATACGACTGATCGGACAAAATTTGCCAAAATGTATGGTTGGTATTTGCAGGATTATACGGATTTTGTTTCGAAAAAATTTGGTGAAAAATACTTTGATAACGCCTATTTTTATATAGAAAATTCACAAGAAAACTATGCCTTGATCAAAGCTATCATTGATCGTCGCTATGAGGAATTTTTAACAATGAAAAGGGCAAGGCAGGCTTAAATTTTACAAGTATGATAAACAAAAATAAGTTTTTATAACATATTTTTGGTAGATCAAAGCCGCTTTTAGCTAAATTTAGCTCATAACTTTCTTAAGGGAAAAGATGCAAACTTGCGTGATTTTAGCAGGTGGCAAAAGCTCGCGTATGGGACAAGATAAGACACTTTTGCCATTTGGTGGTTTTAAGACGCTTACTCATTATGAGGTTGCGAAATTTAGCAAAGTTTTTGGCGAAGTTTATGTGAGCTCAAAATTTGAGAAATTTAGCCCGCCACTAAAGCTTATAAAAGATGAAAATAGTAATAACTATTCGCCAATGCTCGCACTTTACTCCATTCTTAAAAATTTTGATCATAGTATTTTTGTGATACCAGCTGATATGCCATTTTTTGATCTTAAAAGCTTAGAGGAGCTTGCTACATTTAAAGATGAATTTGACATGGTTGTGGCCAGTGATAATGAGCACATTCACTCGCTTTGTGGTTTTTTTAGCCCAAGGCTTGTCACTTTGGCTCATGAGTTTTATTTAAAAAATGAGCATAAAATTGGACTTTTGAGAAAAAGCTGTAAATGCAAAGTCGTAAATTTTAAAGATAGTGAGCAGTTTTTTAACGTAAATTTCCCTGACGAATACGAAATGGCAAAGAAAATCCAAGAAAAGAAGATAGATGATGAGTAAAATTTTATTATTTTTAAGCCTTAGTCTTAGTTTTTTGATGGCAAGTGGGCTAGATGATTTTAAAAGAGCACAAGAGCTGGAGCAAAGTGGCGACATAAAGGCTGCGATGCAAATTTATAAAGAGCTAGCCAAAAGCTCTTTAAACGAGCAAGAAGCGGTGCAAAACTTGCAAGCAAGCGAGCCAGCGCCAAATGATGCAAAGCTAAAGCAAGCTGATCTTTTAAGAGAAGATAAAAGTAGTAAAAATTTACAAAATGCACTTGGTATCGAGCTTTATAAATTTAACTACCTTTTGCCAGTAACTTATACCAAAAATGTGCCAAACGATGAGCGAAAGAGCATTGAAACTAAGTTTCAAATAAGCCTTGCAAAGCCGTTATTTTATGACCTGTTTGGATTTAGAGAGAGCCTTGTGGTAGCCTACACGCAGACATCTTGGTGGCAGATAACAAGAACTTCAGCGCCATTTCGTGAGACAAACTATCAGCCAGAAATTTTTCTAAATTTTGCTTCGCCAAAATATTTGGATCAAATAGGTGTTAAAAATCTAAAATTTGGACTTTTGCATGAGTCAAATGGACGAGATGGTAGCAATTCAAGAAGCTGGAATAGAGCTTATGTGCAAAGTGATTTTGTTTTTGACAAGCTTAGCATTTCGCCAAGAGCTTGGATGGTAGTGGGCAATAAGGGCGATAATAAAGATATATTAAAATACATAGGACACGGCGATGTAAGGCTTAGTTACAACCTTAATGAACACATTTTTAGCCTAATGCTAAGAAATAACTTACATTTTGATAAAACAAATAAAGGTGCTGCTGAAATTTCATATATGTTTCCTATCTTCTCAACCGGAGTTTATGGCTATTTGCAGTATTTTACGGGATATGGCGAGAGTTTGATTGATTATAATAGGCATACTGATAAATTTGGTCTTGGTTTTGTTATTTTAAAATAAGCTAAAAATTTTAAACTTATAAAATGGCTAAATTTAGGCAAATAGTCATAAATTTACTCAAATATGTCAAAAAAATTTAATTAATCAAAAAACTTAAAAATATTAGAAAAAATACAAGCAAATTTTGCTAAAATCTTAAGCAAAATCTCAGAGCAAAGGAGTTTTTATGAGCGGAATCTCACTAATTGTCTGTTTTGTTGTAGCCATCATACTTATGATCGTTATGATCTCTAAGTTAAAAGTGCATCCATTCTTGGCACTTATGAGTATTTCTTTGGTTCTTGCGATCGTCGCAGGCATCGATCTGTCCAAGATCCCAGCGATGATAGGTGTCGGCTTTAGTGGCACATTTAAGAGTATCGGTATCGTTATTATCTTTGGAACGATCATCGGTACCGTGCTTGAAAAAACGGGAGCTGCTTTAAAGCTAGCTGATATGGTTGTTAAGCTAGTTGGACAAAAGCGTCCAGAGCTTGCTATGCTCATCATGGGCTGGGTTGTTGGCATTCCGGTATTTTGCGATAGCGGATTTGTCGTTTTAAACTCTATTCGCGAAGCGCTTTATAAGAAAATTTCAGCAAGTCCAGTCGCGATGTCAGTCGCACTTAGTGGCGGTCTATACGCATCTCACGTCTTCATCCCGCCAACTCCTGGCCCAATAGCAGCTGCAGGAACACTTGGTCTTGGCGGAAATCTGCTCCTTGTCATCATCATGGGAACAGTCGTTTCAGTGCCTGTGTTGATAGCTGTTTATTTCTTTTCAAAGAGTGTTGGCAAAAGCGTGACTATCAGCGACAAAGATGCTGACGCTACTATCACAGCTAGTTACGAAGATCTTTTAAAGAAATTTGGCACGCTACCTAGCGGATTTTTGAGCCTTGCTCCTATCATCATGCCTATCATTTTTATGGCGATTGGCTCTATTGTCGATGTTTTAGCAAAACAAGGCATGTTTGATAAAACGGCTCTCTTACCAAAGATACTTTTATTTTTAGGAAACCCTATCATTGCTCTTGCAATCGGCGTGATCTTTTGCGTGTTTTTATTAGTAGAAGCCAGAAAGATAAGAGAATTTGACCACATCACGAACGAATCTTTAAAGATCGCTGGACCGATACTCTTTATCACTGCAGCTGGCGGTGTTTTGGGTAATGTCATCACTGAGGCTGGCTTTGTAAATTTCATAAAAGAAAACGCAACCGCCATAAAAGCGATAGGAATTTTCTTCCCATTCATCATCTCGGCCGTACTAAAAACCGCTCAAGGAAGCTCGACCGTGGCTATCATCACGACAGCGTCTATCATGGGTGCGTTTAGTGCCGACAACTCACTCATGCAAACACTTGGCTTTACGAGTGAAATTTCAGCTGCACTTTGTGTCATGGCGATAGCATCTGGTGCGATGTGCGTATCTCACGCAAATGACAGCTACTTCTGGGTTGTGACAAATTTTAGCAAGATGAGCGCAGAACAAGGATATCGCACACAAACAGCTATGACGTTTATAATGGGCATCGTTGGTATAATTAGCGTTTATATCTTATCTTTGGTGCTTTTATGAGAATTTTAGTTGCGATTGATTCATTAAAAGGCTCGCTTAGCTCTCTTGAAGCGGGCCTTGCTGTAAAAGAAGGACTAGAAGAGATTGGCTGCGAGGTCGTTGTCAAGCCTATCGCAGATGGTGGCGAGGGTAGTGTAGAGGCGATGGCTGATGCACTTGGTGCAAAATTTATAGATACGATAGTTAAAAATCCACTTGGAATTGAAATTTTAGCTAGATATGCACTAAAAGATGACCTTGCAATACTTGAAATGTCAAGTGCTTCTGGCCTTACACTCATAAACCCAGACGAGAGAAATCCACTAAAAACTAGCACATTTGGCTTTGGTCAGATGATAAAAGATGCCATTGCTAAAGGCGCTAGAAAATTTATCATTGGCATCGGCGGAAGTGCGACAAATGACGCTGGTACAGGCATGCTTAGCGCACTTGGCTTTAAATTTTATGATAAAGATGGTGCTTTACTTGAAGGAAAAGGCGAGAATTTAGCCAAAATTTATGAGTTTACAGATGAAGATGCTTTAAAAGAGCTAAAGGAGTGCGAGTTTTTAATCGCCTGCGATGTAGACAATCCTCTCTATGGCATGAATGGAGCAGCCCATGTTTATGCCCCTCAAAAGGGTGCAAATGGCCGTATGGTAAAAGAGCTTGATGATGGACTAAAACACTTTGCAACTCTTGTAAAGGAAAAGACTAATAGTAAATTTCACACACAAAAAGGTGCTGGCGCAGCTGGCGGACTTGGCTTTGCTTTCGTGGCATTTTTAGGAGCGAAACTTCGACCAGGTATCGAGATCATCACGCAGACCATCGCACTTGAAGATGAGATCAAAAAGGCTGATCTAGTCATCACTGGCGAAGGCCGTATGGACTTTCAAAGCTCAATGGGCAAGACACCAACTGGGGTTGCAAAACTAGCAAAAAAGTATCATAAGCCAGTGATCGCATTTGCTGGAAGCGTGCAAAAATGTGCCAAAGATTGCCACAAAAATGGGATTGATGCCTATTTTTGTATATTAAATGAGCCAGTGAGTCTTGAAGAAGCGATGAGAAAAGATGTCGCGATTAGAAATTTAAAGATGACAGCGGAGCAAGTCATTCGCCTTTATATGCTAAACTACAAAGCATAAATTTAAGAAGATAGAAGTTTATTTTCTATCTTTTTTCCACTTCTTTCTAAATTTTACTATCCAAATTCTATCTTTTAAGTGCTACAAAAATTCTCAAAATTTAATACATTTTGCAAAAATATAAAATAAACTTTAGAAAAAATATTTACTATGCTAAAATAAGAAAAAATTCTAAAAAGAAAGGAGAATTTTATGCAACAGACCTTAAATTCTCGTCGCAGCTTCATTGCAGCTGCAGGATTATTTTTTGCTACGACCGCACTAAAGGCTGCACCAAAGGACTTTAGCGGTAGTAGTGTTCGCTACGGCATGGCGATAGATCTAACAAGATGTGTTGGATGTCAGTCATGTACTATGAGCTGTATGTTAGAAAACGACGTTCAGCCAGGCGCTTTTAGAACCATTGTTTCCGAGTACGAGGCAAGAGATAAAAGCGGCAAAATGGCAGTCATTGCGTCACTTCCAAGACTTTGCAACCATTGCAACAATCCAGCCTGTATTAGTGTTTGTCCAACTGGTGCTAGCCATCAAAGAAGTAATGGTATAGTAAAGATTGATACAAAAGAGTGCATAGGCTGTGCGCTTTGCGTAGAGGCCTGTCCATATCACGCAAGATATCTTAGCCTGCATACCTATAAGGCCGATAAATGTACCTTTTGTGATCACAGACTAAGAGCAGGGCTTCAGCCAGCATGTGTAGAGAGCTGTGTGGGTGGTAGCCGTATAATAGGCGATCTTAATGATCCTAACTCAAATATTAGAAAATTTCTAGCCACACATGAGACTATGGTTATAGATAGCCCTAAAAATACAAATCCGCAGGTGTTCTACCACGGCGTTAGCGAAATTTTGGCTAAAAACGATAAGAAACTCGAGCTTGATAATGGATATAAAAAGGTTATCAGCTGGAGCGAAGAGATAGCACAGTAAAAGGAAATAAGTAATGCAAAGAAGAGAATTTTTAAAAAGATCAGCTGTACTCTCAACGGTAGCTACGAGCGCTGTGCTAGCAGATGGGGGAAAAGACGACTATAAACCGCAGTCAAACTCGCTAGAGCCTGAATTTCGAGTAAAGGACGGCAAAATTTCACTTAGTGATGGACATAGTGTTATCTTTTCGATGTGTCATGGCTGTACGACGAAGTGTGGCATAAGGCTTCATGTGGATGACAAAAACGACCGAGTTTTAAGATGTAGTGGCAACCCATACCACCCACTTTCAAACGTACACTGGGCAAATTTTGACACATCGATAAATGACGCACTTCTTGTCACAACACTAAGTGGCGAAGACGAAAAGCGAGCTACAGTTTGCGCTAGAGGAGCGATATTGCCTGAGATGATAGACTCGCCTGCAAGGATACTAACGCCACTAAAGAGAGTTGGTAAAAGGGGTGAGGGAAAATGGAAGAGCATAAGCTTTGAGCAGCTAGTAGAAGAGGTCGTAGAGGGCGGAGATCTCTTTGGTGAGGGGCATGTGGACGGGCTAAGAGCAATATATAGCGACGAGCTAATCGACAGCGAAAACCCAGAATATGGCACTAAGCGCAATCAATTTTTAAGTTTTTATCTATATGACGGACGCTCTGACATCGTTGATCGCTTTGTCAAAAAGTCATTTGGCACTATAAATCACTACTCGCACGGCGGAATTTGTGGTGGTGGCTTTAGGGTCGGTGGTAAGATCGCACATAACGCAAAGGGCTTTGCACATACAAAACCAGACTATGAAAACTCTAAATTTGTTATCTACTGGGGCACTTCGCCGTCAAATGGTGGCAACCCTTTCCAAAAACAGGCAAAAATGCTCTCTTATGCAAGAGGCACTAGAGATGATTTTAGCTACGCAGTGGTCGACCCAAGCGTTACAAATGCTGTAAAATACGCCTCTTCAGACAAAGGCCGCTGGATAGCGATAAAGCCAGGCACCGACTCGGCTCTAGCTATGGCTATGATACGCTGGATCATAGAAAATGAAAAATACGCTACAAACTACCTTATCCAGCCAAATTTAGACCAGGCAAAGCTAGCAGGCGAGATACACTGGTGTAATGCCACGCATCTAGTCATCACCGAAAAAGACCACAAAGACTATGGTAAATTTGCACTTATCAACAATGAATGGCAGGTTTGCTCGCAAGATGGCAAGATACAAAGCTACAAGGTAAATGAACCAGCCAAGCTCTACTACAAAGGTAAAATTTTAATAGACGGCAAAAAGGTCGAGGTAAAAAGCTCAATGCAGCTTTTAAAAGAGTCAGCTTATAAGCATAGCTTAGAGGAGTACTCAAAAATTTGCGGTGTAAGCGTTGAAGATATCATCTGGCTTTGTGAAAATTTCACTAAAAACGGCAGACAGGTGAGCACAAACGTGCATGGCGGTATGATGCATACGCAAGCTGGTATGACTACTTTTGCGATCCTTTGTCTAAACACGCTAATGGGCACTTACGGCTACAAAGGTGGCAACGTCAATGCAAGTGCTGGTACTCACGAGTTTTTAAAAGGCAGATATGACCTTGAGAGCTTTGAGGGCGCTTATAAACCAAATGGTCTAAATTTATCAAGATCAGGCAAATACTACGAAACAAGCTCTGAGTATAAACGCAAAGTGGCAGCTGGCGGCAGCGGCTATCCATCAACTCAGCCATGGTATCCTATCTCAATGCCACTTGTAAACGAAACGCTTACAAGCCACAAGGCTGGCTATCCATACAAAGTAAAAGTTTTCATAAACTACATGACAAACGTACTTTACGGCCAAGCAGGACTTGAAAAAGCGGTTTTAGACGTACTAAAAGATAGTAAAAATTTACCACTTTTTGTTGGCATCGACGCCTTTATGAACGAGACAAACGCCTATGCTGACTACATCGTACCAGACGGAGTAAATTTAGAAAACTGGGCACTTCCAAACTCTCTTTGGGGAACGATCGCTAAAACTTCAGTCGTGCGCTATCCGGCTGTTAGCTCAAAGCAGGCAAAGGATAAAAACGGTGGCACGATCGACGTTGAGGCATTTTATATAGCCGTGGCAAAGAGGCTTGGACTAAAAGGCTTTGGCAAAAATGCCTTCAAAGACAAAGATGGAAATTTCATGGACCTTGACGTAAAAGAGCAGTATTATGCGGCTGCACTAGCAAATTTGGCTTTTGACGGCGAGGGTGTGAAAGATATAAGCGACGAGGACAAAAAGCTTAGTAAGATATCAAGAGTGATGACAAAACTCGATCCTTATCTAAAAGATGAAGAGAAGCCAAAAGTGGCGCACATACTAGCAAAAGGTGGCAGATATGGTAGCTACGAGAGCGCATATAAGGGTGATAAAGCAACCGTAAAAGTGCCAGCGCCTACGCCAGCTTCTATCTACTATGAGCCACTTGGTGGGCATAGACACTCAATAACAGGCGAATTTATGCCAGGAGTGCCAAGTCTGATGCTACCAGTAGCAAGTGACGGCACGCCGCTTGAGAAATTTTTCCCACGCTCTGAGTGGAAATACACAGTAAGCTCAAGAAAGTCAAATATCCAACACTTCTACACCTTTGTTAGCCCAAGGCTAAGAGCTGTTCATCCTAGCAACTTCATAAGGATAGCACCAGATATCGCAAGTGAGCAGGGCATTCGCTCAGGCGATAAGGTCAAAGTGACTACTCCTTATGGAGCACAAGTTGGCGAGGCGTTTGTGACGGATGGCGTTGCTAGCGGAGTTATTAGTATCGAGCATGGATTTGGTCATGATGAGTTTGGTATAAGAACGCACATCGTCGATGGAAAGCCAGCTTTTGGGATCGCAAATTTAGAAAAAGGGGTCAATCATAATAAGCTTGGACTTCTTGATCCAAAAAGAAATGGCGAATTTAGTTTAAATGACTGGTTGGTTGGTACTTGCGCTAGACAAGCACTTCCTGCAAATATAAGAAAGATCGGCTAGTTTGATATAAATTTGGCGAGTAGAGTAAAATTTGCTTGCCAAATTTCACTTTTTGTAAGAGTTTTTGTCTTGCGGATTGTAAATTTAGATACAGAGCAAGCTTTTAGGTTGCTTGCAAGCTAAAATTTCCTCACATATTTATAGGGTTTCATAGTTAAATTTAATGTTTTAAATTTTGCAGAGTTAAATTTAGTATTGCTAGTTTGCTTTGGCTTTAAGCGCTCTAGTTTGCTAGATCCTCAGCCACTTTTGCAGCAAGTTTTAGCTTGTCGCTATCAAAGTGAGTATAAATTCTTGAGGTATTTAAGCTTGCATGCCCTAGAGCTTCTTGCACCAAAACAAGGTCTTTTTGCTTTTTGTAAAGCATCGTTGCAAAGGTGTGGCGCAGCATGTGAGCACCATTTTTCTCTTTTCTGATACCAGCTTTAAATAAAATTTGCTCAACTATGCGGCTAACATAAGCCTGCGTAAGCCTGGTGCCTTTTTTATTGATAAAAAGATAGCCCTCTTTGTTGATGTAGTTTATTGCGATCGCGTTTAGATGAGCTTCTATTAAGTGTCGTTTTATCATAACGATGCGGTATTTGTTGCCTTTGCCTCGGATCCTAATGATAAAAAGATCGCCATCTTCAGTGATGTCCTTTCGCTTTAAATTTAGAGCCTCGCTCACACGAATGCCAGTAAAAATGATAGTTTTGATGATGAGCTTATTTCGATTTGAGTTTTGCTTAAAATCACTCTCCTCGATCGCATCAAGAAATTTCTTGACCTCATCTTCGCCCATAAACTCAGGTAACTTTTGCCCTTTATTGCCACTCACTCCACCCCAGTTTTTTAAATTTATATCAAAAACATGGGCCTTGCCATCCTCTTCGTTTTGTTTGTCTAAAAACGCAAAGAAATTTATCACTGAGATGCGGTAATTTTTCTTGCTAGCATCACTTAGCCCACCAGTCGTACTAGCTAATATTTCGCTTAGCAGCTCTTCGTCGATCTGTTTTAGGCTGCTAAGCTCGTAAAATTTCATTGTTTCATATATTTTTTTAAGTGGATTAAAGTAGGTATTTATGCCAGTAAGTCCTGCATTTCTCGCGCCTTTTACCAAGCCATCAAGCTGGTCTATATTTTTTATCTCGCGGCTTAGAGCGTAATTCACACTTGCAAGCGCCTTTGGATCCCTAAGCTCTTTATTCGAAAGTGAGCTAAGTTTAAATTTGACGTAGCGAGTGAGCCAAAATATAAATGAGTTTTCAAAATTATCTTTACAATCAAGCGGGTATTTCAAACCAATAACCTTAAATTTTTATTTTGAAAAGTATTATATTTGAAATTTTATAAAATCTACTCTTTTTAAAATTCAACTATAAAAGCTTAAGCACATATCCATTTTCAGAGGCTTCAAGCTTATATTTATGCATCTTATCAAGTTCTAAAACCACTCTGAAATATCTATCATGCCAGCCTATGATCACATTTTTAAAATATTCATTTTCAAGTTTTAAGCTCTTAGTTTTAAAGCTTCTTGGCGGCTTTGCAAAGTCAAGAACGATCTTATTTTTCTCATAAGCAAAATGCTTTAAATTTTTAGCTTTTGTAGCGATTTTTAGCTCTTTGTCGTTGGCTAGAAAGCTTATAAAACCTAGAAATTTAACATCTTTTCCATTTTTTATACTATCAACTGGCTTTGTGCTAGGCTCAATCTTTATCTCGACCACCTTTTGTTCAGGTTTTATGGTAGCTTCTTTTGCTTTATCTGTGCTAAGATCGATCACTACAACATTTGGAGTTGGCATATCTGAAGTTTTATTTCTATCTTTATTTGAAATTTTAGTTTCATTTTTTTCTATTATCACAGGAGTGCTTACTTTTTGGCTAGGCATATTTGCCATTGTGACCGAAACATCTAGCTTTTTTGCCACAACTGGTTCTGGATTTTTTACCTTATTTAAAGCAAATTCATCGCTGTAATCGATAGTTTTATTTATATCGGCTAGCCTTTTTTCCTTTATAGTACCGTCATTCGCCCTATATCTTATAGTGACATCTAGTAAAAGTGCCGCATCGCTTGGAAATTTAAACGAAAGAGAATCAAAGCTATCAAATTTTTCTATGATATTTGTTGTCATAACGCTTGTATTTAGCTCGCTAATAGGCATAAATGGGTTCTCTCTAGCAAAGACGCTTGCTGCAAATATAGATAAAACTAACCAAAATTTTTTCATCATTCCTACTTTTTATTAAAGTCTGGCTCAAGGCCTTGTAATTCAAAATAATCTTTTTGCAGACGCGCGTTCATTTTTTTTAAAATTTCCACGTCTTCGCTAAGCCTCTCTTTTTTGCTCTGAAGGCTTAACATAACATCAAGTGAGCGTTTGCCAAACATCATATTGCCTACATAAAAAGCAAACATAGCCACACAAATGGTGGCTATGACGTAGCGTAATGTCGGTCTAATGTATTTTAAAATTTTATGAAATATGCCATCAGCGTTGCCATATTCGTCTAAAATTTCGCTCAAATATTATCCCCCAAAAACTCTCCAGCCTCAAGTTCGATCTCAAGCAAGCGGTTGTATTTTGCGTTACGCTCGCTTCTTGAAGTAGCACCTGTCTTTATCTCGCCAGTGTTTAGTGCGACTGCAAAGTCAGCGATGAATGCATCTTCGCTCTCACCGCTTCTGTGGCTCATTATGCAGCGATATCCGTTTCTTTGAGCAAGGCGGACAGTTTGCATGGTTTGTGTGACTGAGCCTATTTGATTTGGCTTGATTAAGATTGCATTTGCGATCTTTTTCTCGATACCTTCGTGTAAAATTTTCTCATTTGTGACAAAAAGGTCGTCGCCAACTAGCTGTACTTTGTCGCCGAGTCTTTTTGTAAGCTCAGCCCAGCCGCTCCAGTCATCCTCGCTAAGGCCATCTTCGATAGAAAATATCGGATATTTTTCACAAAGTTTTTCATAGTAGCTAATAAGCTCGTCGCTACTAAATTTCTTGCCTTCAAGCTCGTATTTGCCGTCTTTATAAAGCTCACTTGAAGCGACGTCAAGGGCAAGTTTGATTTGGCTGCCTAGCTCATATCCAGCCTCTTTTACAGCTTGCGAGATAAGCTTTAGTGGCTCTTCGTTGTCTTTTAAATTTGGAGCAAAACCACCCTCGTCGCCGACAGCAGTGCTATGGCCAGCTGCGTTTAGGATAGATTTTAGCTTGTGATAAATTTCAGTTGCAGCTCTAAGTGCTTCGCTAAATGTGCTAAAACCAAATGGCATGATCATAAATTCTTGAAAATCAACGCTGTTATTTGCGTGCGCGCCGCCATTTATGATGTTAAACATCGGTACTGGCAAGATGCTAGCGTTTGCACCGCCAAGGTAGCGATAAAGCGGGATATTTAGGCTCTTTGCGGCTGCGCGAGCTACCGCCATAGATACGCCAAGGACTGCGTTTGCGCCTAAATTTGAGTAGTTATGTGTACCATCAAGCTCAAGCATCTCCGCATCAACTGCTTTTTGGTTGTAGGCATCAAGGCCGATTATCGCCTCAGCGATCTTTTCATTTACGTTTGAAACAGCTTTTAAAACGCCCTTGCCAGCGTATCTCTCGTCTTTGTCGCGAAGCTCTAGCGCCTCACGCTTACCAGTGCTTGCGCCACTTGGCACGATCGCGCTTGCCTCAGTTCCGTCGCTTAGTCTAACTGTCGCACGAACTGTTGGGTTGCCTCTGCTGTCTAAAACCTCGTGAGCTTCTACATCTTCAATAAATACCATTATTCATCTCCTACTTCGTTTGTGTCGTCGTCTTCGTCTTTTGCGCCGCTACTTATTAGGTGGTCGATCCCCATTGAGCCTTTTATCGCCGCTACTATCTCATCAGAAATTTCTGGGTGCTCTTTTAGGTAGGCTTTGGCGTTTTCTCTACCTTGACCTAGTTTTTCGGCCTTGTAGCTAAACCACGCGCCTGATTTGTCGATGATGTCGAGCTTTACGCCATAGTCGATGATCTCGCCCTCTTTGCTCACACCCTCGCCAAACATGATGTCAAATTCAGCCACTTTAAATGGAGGCGCGACCTTGTTTTTAACCACTTTTGCTTTTGTGCGGTTGCCGATAGGCTCGTCATTTTGTTTAAGTGTGGCTATTTTTCTAACATCGATTCTTACAGATGAGTAAAATTTAAGCGCATTACCGCCAGTTGTGGTCTCTGGCGTGCCATATCCCATCATACCGATCTTCATACGAATTTGGTTGATGAAGATAACAGTTGTCTTCATCTTGCTTAAAATTCCAGTTAGCTTTCTAAGCGCCTGGCTCATAAGCCTTGCTTGCAGACCAACGTGCTGATCGCCCATATCGCCGTCTATCTCGCTCTTTGGAGTAAGAGCAGCGACGCTATCAACTACTATAAGATCGATCGCACCGCTTCTTGCAAGTGTCTCAACGATCTCAAGTGCCTGCTCGCCAAAGTCAGGCTGAGAGACGTAAAGATTATCGGTATTTACGCCTAAATTTGAAGCGTATTTTACGTCTAGTGCGTGCTCTGCATCGACAAATGCACAAATTCCGCCAGCTTTTTGCGCTTCAGCGATGATGTGAAGCGTGAGCGTGGTCTTACCAGAGCTCTCTGGTCCGTAGATCTCGATGATCCTGCCTTTTGGGACGCCGCCTATGCCAAGAGCTAGGTCAAGTCCTAGCGAGCCAGTAGGTATCGACTCGATGGCCTCAACCTCTTTGTCGCCAAGCCTTAAAAGCGTGCCTTTACCAAAAGCTTTATCGATCTGCTTTAGTGCAAGCTCAAGCGCCTTTTTCTTGTCCGCTTCGCTCTCTGGGATAGCTATCTTTTTGTCACTATCTTTTTCTTTTGCCATTTTTTACCTTATAGTTGAAATTTGGCTTGATTTTATCTAAAAAGAGATGAATTTTACTTGATTTACTCGCAAATTATAATATTTTCGCCAAGCAGTGCAGCGCTATCAATAAGAGCAAAAAGGTGCTCTTTTTCAAACAAAAATCCATAAATTTGATCTTCGTTTTTTAGTATCCCAAGCTTAAGTGGCTCTACAAGCGAGCTTGCGCAAAGTGTGAGAAAGACTTTATCGATATTATTTTGTGAAATTTGGGGCTTATTTTTAAAATTTTCATCTTTTATAAAAGAGAGAAATTCCTCTTGCGAGGTTAATTTATTAAATTTAAAAATTAGTTTTTCTTCTAAGGCCTGAACTAAAATTTCATCAAATTTAACTAGGTCTATGTGATCTTTTACGCCTAAAATTTTGGCAAAATTTAGTAAATTTTTATCATAATCAGCCACATTTTTCTCATGCTCGCTTTGCGCCTTTTTAGCCCTATAAATGGCGTAAAACCCGATTGCTATAAACAAAAGTGAAATGGTAAAAACTTCGCTCAAAAACTCACTCATCATCGTCCTTATAAAATGCAAACTTCAGTCTTAAGCTCTACGCCAAATTTCTCTAAAACTCTAGCTTTTGCCAAATTTATAAGGCTAATGGCGTCTTCAAAGCTTGCGTGGTTAAAATTTATCAAAAAATTCGCGTGCTCTTCGCTAAATTTCGCTCCGCCAACTGCGTATCCCTTTAGTCCAACTGCCTCTAGCATTGCCCCTGCAAAATGGCCCTGGGGATTAACAAAGCAGCTGCCAAAGCTAGCCCCTTTTGGCTGATTTGCTCTTTTTGCGCTTATGGCTTCAGAGATGCTTGCGTCAAAGCCGCTTTGAAGCTTAAATTTAGCCCCCAAAATAGCCTCGTCTATGCCGCTGTGACGGTAGCTAAAGCTTATCTCATCTTTACCCACCCAGCCACGAGCTAGACGCACATGCGTGAGGTCGTCGCTTATGCTAAATTTAAGCAACCCAGCGTTCATTTTTATAAGTCCGCCAAGCGTGCCTGGGATATTTTTTAAAAACTCAAGGTTCGCGATGTTATTTTGCTTGCAGAAGTTATAAATTTTGGCAGATTTTGTCGCAGCTCCTATCTCAAGGCAAATTTTATCGCCGAAGCATTCTAAATTTATATAGTCAAAGCTCTTGCCAAGCATCGCCATTTTTGGAGGATTTGGCGAGATAAGAAGGTTGTTGCCACCGCCTATCACCACAGCGCCTAAAAAGTGAGGCGAGCTTAGATCTTCAAGGCTATTTACCTCGAAAATTTCATGCACGCCGCCTATTCTAACTGAGGTAAATTTAGAAAAATCAACAAGCCTCGTCACTGGATAAATTCCGGTATAAAATCAAGCATGCGAGTGGTAAATTCAACCATCATCGAGATCATCCAAGGCATCAAAAATATGATAACAACGACAACTAGCAAAATTTTTGGCACGAAGCTTAGCGTAGTTTCGTTTATCTGCGTGGTCGCTTGAAAAATGGAGATGATAAGACCTGCGATTAGTCCGCTTAGCAGCATCGGAAGGCTGATATAAAGGGCGATCTTAAAGGTTTCAACTCCAAGTGAGACAAGCGTACTTTGCATCAGCTAAACCTTACTTCGTTGTATTCAGTTGGGATTAGGTAGTCATTTACGTCGATCGGCTTTTCAAAAAAGCCTTTGTCATAGCCTATTTGATATAGCTTATTTAGCGCTTTTAGCTGCGTTTCGTTCATGCTTATAGACTCGTCATTTGCATATAAATTTAGATACGTTTTAAGCTCTTCTTTGCCAACTCTGATGAGGTTTCGCTCCATTAGCATGTGAGATAAAAATAGCTTGTGTGAAGTGGCGATCCTAACGGCCTCACTAAGCACTCTCTCGCATTCGATCGCGTCGGTTATCGGCAGACTTCGTCTAAGCGCCATGCCACCAAGTGGAAGCGGTAAATTTTCGCCGTTTAGCTCGCTCCAGATGTCCCAAATTTCGCGCTCCACGCAGAGCTGGTCTGAGAAATTTAAGATACTTTCATGTATAAGCACGCCAGCATCGACTTCGCCGCTAAGTACGGCATTTTCGATCTCTAAGAAATTTTTATAAACGATCCTTGCCTCTGGGTAGGCTATACGAAAGAGCAGGGCATTTGTCGTGTTTTTGCCAGATAGCGCGACCTTGAAATTTCGCTTTAGCTGCTTATCTTTTAGCTTGATAAGTTTTGGGCCATATCCATTGCCAAAGCTCACCGCACAGCGCAAAAGTGCAAATTCATCGCAAATTTTAGGATAGAGCGCAAAGCTGATCGCTGTTGCCTCGTAAGTGCCTTTTAGCGCCTCTTCGTTTAGCGTTTCTATATCAAGCGCCTTTGATGTGAAGGCTAAATTTTTACTGCTAACCCAGCCAAATTTGACTGCGGCATACATGAAAATATCGTCAGCGTCCGGCGAGTGAGCGACGTTTATGGTTTTTAGATTGTGCAAAGATGATCCTTTTTTTGATTACGCCATTTTAATGAAATTTATTTAAAATAAAGTTTTAAGGGTGGTTTTGAAACGATTTTACCAGCTTTGCCTCTTTGAAATTTAGCACGTATTTCACGTCTATGGCGTCTTTAGCACCTTTCCTTCGCGCTTGGAGCGTTGAGTAAAACGGATGCTTAAGTTCAAGCATCTTAAGCAGTTTTTGATCGCTATCTTCTTTTTTTATATTTTCAACGATTATTGTCGTTATAAATTTGCCCTCAAACTCGTAAAATGGCCACACTATTACGCCAGCATCGCTTGTTTTAAAGTCTATAATTTTAGATTTTTTAGGGATATTTAGCATGGAGATGATCCTTTTGTGAGGAATTTCTGCGTTTTGCACCGAGATCACCTTTACAAGCAGGTCTTTTTTGAGCCCGATGCCATTTTGGCTAAAGCGATAAACTCCGTCTTCAAGGATGCCAACCTTTTCAAAGGCATTAGCGTAGTTTGCGGCGGTGCAAGCGGTTAGTAAAAGCGCTAGAAATATTAAAATTTTTATAAATTTCATCTTTTCTCTTAAAATTCCACTCTCTTTAGCCTATCTGAAGCGAAATTCTTTCTACCAAATTTAGCCTCATCTTTGCCGTTTAGCTCGACTAAATCGCCTGTAAAGCCACAAATGTCATTTTTAACAAGATAACTTCCCACGCCATAAGTATCAACCGGCGTGTTATAAGCTTCAAAATCTTCTATAATCTTAGGACTAAAACCTGAGCTAACAACGATTTTAACGTATTTAAAGCCAGCTTTATCAAGCGCCTCTCTTAGAGCAAATATAAGCTCCTTGCAAACGCCATGTGGGTCAAATTTGCTCGTATCTTTGTCCTCAAAATATTTATCTATCAAATTTTTACTAGTATCAACCCTAACCGCGCCAAGCCTCTCTTTTAGGGCATTTGCAGCCTTTAATGCATCTGTGATCACGTCGTTATTATAGTCCACTAAGGCCGTGATCTTCTCATTTTCAAAGGTTTTAGCATAAATTTCTGAGGCTTTTACTATATCCCCGCCGCACATTTGAATGAGTGCATGAGGCATGGTACCACCACCTTTTAGCCCCGTAAGCTCACCCTGAGCATCTGTAGCGACCTTTTTGATGCCGCCTACAAATGATGCATAGCCGTCGCCTGGTTGCGTGCAGATGTCATCTTGCCTGTCTGCCATGCTAAAAACATCCTTGCCATTTGCCGCTCTTATCACGTCTCTTGAATTTGTCGCCACGCAGCTTCTTCTAGTAAGGGTCGCGTCGATCACGTTTTCTAAAAAGCCGAAATTCTCATACTTGCCGCTTATCTTTAAAACTGGCTCGTTTACGTTTATGATATCGCCATCATTAAGCGCATAAATTTCAAGCTCGCTTGGGTCTTTGGCAAATTTATTGATGATGGCTAAAACCTCGTCAATGCCGCAAAGCACGATATCATCGCGCCTTTGGAAAAACTGCATCGTCACATGCTGATCAGGTAAATTTTGCTTAATTATCTCATTTACTTTTAGAAAATATTTCGCCGTAAAGTAGCCCTCACCGATCCTTGGATCTAGCATAAAGGTCTTGTCTGTTAGCCTATCTATCTTGCCTTGCATCTTTAGCTCAAGTTCGTTCATGTCTGTCCTTTTTTTATCGTGATTATAGCATTTTGGTAGAAAAGTAAAAATTATAAAAATATATTTTAAGAATGTATAAGAGTATATTTTATAAAATCTTGAAATTTTACTTTTAAAGGAAAAATATGAAAAAGTTCTTACTTTTAATGGTTGCAATTTTTGCATTTGGCAATGAAAATTTGCTAGTAAGTGCTGGTGGCGGATATAAAAAGATAGTTGAGGCAGTCGCACAAAATCTCAAAAAAGATGGCGTAAATATCGACACTTCTTTTGCAAATATCACAGCGATCATGGCGCAGGCAAAAGAGGGCAAAACTGACGTGATCGTGGGCGATGAAGACTTTTTGAAAAAGTCTGATCTAAAGATTGCTGAATACGTAAATTTAGGCTCAGGCGCTTTGGTGCTAGCTACTAAAAAAGGTGTGAAAATAGAAAAAGTTGATGAGCTAAAAACTCTTTCTAAGATCGCTATGCCAGATGCTGTAAAGACAGTTTATGGTAAAAGAGCGAATGAATTTATGCAAAAAGCAAATTTAAGTGGCGAGCTAAAGGATAAAATTTTAGCGGTTGCCGGCGTGCCACAAGTCGTTACTTATGTATTAAACGGCGAAGTTGATGCTGGATTTATTAATCAGACCGAACTAAATGTACATAAAGACGAATTTGGCAGTTTTATTTTGATAGACAAATCGCTTTACGCTCCAGCAAACATTGTAGCTGCGAAGCTTGAAGGATGCGATAAAAAGGCTGATTGTGAGAAATTTATAAATGAGCTAAAAAGCGAGAGATCAAAAGAAATTTACACTAAATTTGGCATAAGATAAGGCGAAATTTGCAAGAGCTCTCTTGGCTGTTTGACCCGCTATTTTTAAGCATAAAGGTCGTTTTGTGCCAAGGGGCTTTACTTATCATTTTTGGGCTGGCCTTAGCTTATTATTTAGCTTTTAGTAAGACAGAGCTTAGAGCTATTTTAGAGATGATCGTAACTTTTCCACTCATCTTTCCGCCCATTGCGACTGGATTTTTACTGCTTTATCTGCTTGGCAAAAATGGTATCGTCGGCAAGGCTTTAAATTTAGAAATTATTTTTAGTTTTAAGGCTCTTGTGCTAGCTGCTTTTATAGCCTCTTTACCACTATTTGTAAAGCCTGTCGCTTCTGCTCTTGGCTCACTTTCAAAAAGCCTAAGTGAAGCAGCATACAGCCTTGGGAAAGATAAATTTCAAACAGCTATTTTCGTGCTCTTTCCATGCGTTGCGAAAAGCGTAGCATCGGCTTTTGTTCTAGCGATCTCGCGTGGGCTTGGCGAGGTTGGCATAACACTAATTTTGGGTGGCAATATCATAGGCAAAACAGACACTATTTCGCTTGCCATTTATAATGCCGTATACGATGGCAAAAGTGATGAAGCGCTGATTTTAAGCCTTGTTTTGGTTGTATTAAGCTTTATTTTGTTTGGGATTATAAATTTGCTTGATAAAAGTAAAATTTAAAATGAGAGTGGCGAGAGGATGAGAGAATCGAACTCCCCACCAGACGGTCAACCGCCCAGTCATCGGGTTTGAAGCCCGTGAGCATCACCAGATTACTTTATCCTCCGTGTGCGTTATTCTAGCAGATTTAGATAAATTTTAGCCCATTTTCTATAAACTTTTTGAAATTACAAAAGGATTTCTGATTTTAAAATTTAGCGTTTTTACATTTTTAGCTCTATTTTTTTGCTCTTGCTCTTCGGTTCTTTCTCCAGCAACTGCACCGCTAAATGTATATGATGCATACTCTATTTCACGTGATAAACGTGGTATTTACTCGATCACAAGAGATAAATTTATACAAAGCAAATTGCAAAGCAAAATTTTGTTTTCAAAAGGACTTAGCAATATCGATATCGAGATAGAGGTTTTTTACGGAGATGCTTATCTGATCGGACTTGTTGATAGTAAAGAGCTTGAAGATAAGCTAGTAGAACTAGCCAAAAGTACAGATGGTGTGCGAAAAATTTATACCTATCTTCGTATCAAAAAGCCAGAATATCCATGCGATAGTCTAAAAATTCTTGCAAACTTAAAGCAAAATCTTTTTAAAGATAGTATAGTTGAGGGCACAAATGTGCGTGTTAGCATAGTTGGCTGTGATGTTGTATTTAGCGGCGTAGTTGATAGCATTGAACAAGAAAAACATGCTATTTGGTACGCTAAGCACATTGACGGCGTGGCCGATGTCTACTCATTTATTAAAGTTATCAAATAAATTTAGCTTAAATATCGCGCTTTTTTACAAAGCTTGCAATAAGGCTTGGCAAGATGATTAGCGCACCAAGAAGCATAAATACCATAACAAGATCAGTTAGTAAGCCAAAATATATAGTTGGGATAAAGTTACTAGTTATCATCACACTAAAGCCAAGAAAAATAGTGAACGATGTGTAATACATCGCATATCCGATGCTTGCATGAGCAGCTTTAATACTCTCAAAAACGCTTTTTGTAAGCATTTCTTCTTTAAATCGGTGTATGTAGTGAATGATATCATCAACGCCGATACCTATACTAATGGCTGCGATCGTTATACTCATCACATCAAGCGGAATGCCAAAAAATCCCATCACACCAAAGAGTGTGCAAAGCGGGATTAAATTTGAAATTATCGCAATGGTTGCTAGCTTTATGCTTCTAAAAATAAAGCAAAATATGATAAAAAGTATAGCGACAGTTAGTCCAAAAGTATCAACTTGTGAGCTAAGTAAATTTTGAAGCATATTGTTATAAAGCACCATCATGCCGGCAACTTCTATACTTACATTGTCATTTTTAGTAAGCTGTGCTAGCCCTTCTCTAAGCTCCTTTAGAAATAAATTTCGTCTAAGTTCAGAGTCGCTATCGACGATCCTTATACTAAATCTAAGTTCATCATCTTCAACGCTTACATAGGGGCTTAATAAGATATTTTTATAATTTTGTGGTAATTTCTCATACATTGCAGCTAATAAAAAATCATCACTCGCACCGTTATTTAGCTCTTTTATGGCTTTTATAAGGGTTGCTAGCGAGCTTACGTGTCCGACAAATTTTTGCTCTTTTATATAGTCGTGAATCTTCTCAGCAACCCTTGTGTGATAGCTATTAAACCAGTATTTCGCATCCTTGGCATTACTTTCAAACTCATTTTCAAACTCATCTTGCTCGGTATTTTTATCTTGTTTTTGCTCTTTAAATTTCACTATCACATCAACTGGTATCGTGCCGCCAAGTTTGGTATCAATAACTTGCATTCCTTGGCGAATTTCTGTGCTTTCTTTAAAGTAGCCAATGAAGCTATTTTCAACCTTTATCTTGCTGATACCATAAACACCAAAACAGACAACTAGAGCGCAAACTACGTAGATAATCTTTCTTGAGTTTAGAGCTAAATTCGCGCAGTATTTTGTAAATTTAAAGCTATTTTCAAAGGTTCTAATAGGAGCTAATTTTTCTAAATTTACATTTATCGCACCAAATAGCAAAAACGCAAGCACAAGCGAAACACTAATGCCAGTGCTCATCATAATGCCAAGCATGATAACTGGCTTTATGTCAGCACTCATAAGCGAGCTAAAGCCAATAACCGTGGTAAATATCGCCCAAAAAGATGGAGAGAATTTATCACGAAGCGTTAGATAAATTAGCTGATTTTGGCTATATTTTGGATGCTTTGCGTAAAATTCTCTATAGCTAACGACTAGATGGATGACTGTTGAAATAGTAATGATGAGCTGAAGCGCGATGTAGTTTGAGCTAATGACCGTCACTTCCCAGTCAAATATGCCAAAAATTCCGGTCGTAAAAATGACACTTACGGCACATATAAACATCGGCAAAACTATCCATCTAATCTGTCTGAAAAATAGCCACAAACTAAAGTTAAGAAGAGCAAGTACGCTTAAGCCATAGACTAAAAGATCGCTCTTTATAAAGCCTATCATATCATCGGCGATCATATTTGCACCGCCTAAAAATAGCTCGTCATTTGCGTTAAATTTAGCTATGGTTGCTTTTATGGCCTCAAGGTTTTCGTGATCGCTTTTTCTAAGCTCATCTCGGTAGGCTTTAAACTCATAGGCAAGAGCCTCTAGCTTAAGTCGCTCAGCTTGTGTGATAGTGCCGTTTAACTCTTTTTGGCTAAGTAAATTTCTCTCATTTACAAGCTCATTAAATTTTTCATCTTGTTTTAAATTTAGAGCAATTGCTGTGGTTTTTAGATCATTGCTTATCAAATTTCCGCTGTAAATCGGACTTTTGGCAAACTCAAGCTTTGCTTTTGAAATATTTATATCTTTATCTTGCAGCGTTGGAGTATGATCTAAGATACCAGTAATCCCGCCTTTTACACTATTTAAAAGCGGAATATTTATTATAGAGATGACGCTATTTACCATATCGTTTTTAGCTAGTTCATCGCCTAAATTTTTGATAAGTTCTAAATTTTTAGGTGAAAAAAGATCATCTTTTGGAGTAAAAGCAACCACTAAAAATCCAGGTGAGTCGTAGCGTTTAGCTATCTCTCTATAAGCTTTTAAGTCAGGATCATGCTCAAGTAGTAGCGTTTCAGCTGAAGCATCGACGCTAAGCTTGGTACTAAGATAGCCAAAAACTACGCTTAAAGCTAAAATCAGAGCAATAATAAGCTTGTTTCTAGCAATGATAAATTTAAAAATTTGTCGCATTAAGGGTTGGTTTTATTTTGATCAGGCAAAACAGCTTCGTTTAGCTTTTGTAAAAGAGTATTGAAATCAGCGTTATTTAGCACATCGCCAAACTGGCTTCTGTATGTTTGAATGATGCTTACGCCAACGATATCAAGATCGTAAATGAGCCAACCACGCTCTTTAGCGTCATAAAATTTATAGACAAATTCGTAGCTCTTGCCATCATTTACAAGCTCAGATGTTAGCCAGTATCTATTTTTTTGAGGTTCGCTCTCACCAGTTATATGTATCTCTTGGTCTTTGTATCCTAAAAGTTTATCTATGTATGAGCCTTTTAGTTTTTGCTCAAATGCTGCGTCAAATTTAGCCTGTTCATCGCTACTTAGACTGTTGTAACGTTTGCCAAGGCTTATCTTTGCCATTTGTTTATAGTCAAAAAATGGATCAAGAAGAGCAAAAATTTCTTTTGTCTTTGCGTTATTGTCTAAATTTGTATCTTTTAAAATTTCAATAACCTTTGTTGTTTTCATCTCTACTTCAGGCTTGATCTGCTCTTTTGAAATAGCAAAAAGGCTAGTTGTAAAAAGTAAAATCATAGTTAGAATTTTTAAAATTTTCATATTTACTCCTTGATAAGCTTGTCACGTCTTTGCTCGTAAGCATCGCGTAAAAATGGATAAAGATCAATAGCATCTTTTCTTAGTTTTTCATAAGCAGTTGGATCTTGTGAAAAGCTATTAAACGCTCTATATGACTTGATGCCAGTTGATAAAAGTATGGGATCAACGTAGCTAATAGGATCAGTAAAATAATCTCCGACCATGCCACCAGTATCTCTTAAATTTGATGGTCCAATAAGTGGCCAAACGATATGAAAACCGCTGCCAAGCCCCCAATATCCAAGCGTTTGTCCAAAATCCTCATCGTGAGCTTTGAGGTTGTAGTATTTTGCTCCGTCTGTTAGTCCGCCAAAGCCTATTATCGTATTTGCTAAAAATCTCAATGTCTCTTCACCAGCATTTTGAAATTTAAACTGAAGTAAGTTATTTACAAAGCGAACTGGGAAAAGCAGGTTGTCAAAGAAATTTGAAACCATTGTTCTAGCTGTTTTTGGCACAACGTAGGCATAGCCTTTTGCCACCGGAGTTAGCATATTTACATAGATAAAGTCATTTGCGTGTGTCATCATTCTATTGTAACCACTAAGCGGGTCAAAAACATCTTTTCTTGCTTCAAATTCAACATCAAATTCGTCGTTTTCGCTATTCGTATTTATGTCAGTATTAGCACAGGCTAAAAGCAAACTAAAAAAGATAGAAAGCAAAAATTTCATACTAAGCCTTATTTTTATTTATAAAATGTAGCTTGATTTTATCTTTTAAAAACTTTACAAGAAATTAAGAGAAATTTATAAATTGGCTTAAATCTTTAAGCTTAAGGATTAATATAATTAGATATACTTCACAAATTATTCTCTAATATAGTAAAGGTAAAAATTTTGAAAGCAGATATAAATTTAGAACTATTTTTAGGCGAAGATACACAGGTTTTAGCTAAACATATTACATTATTAAAGGCTATAAAAGAGACAAAGAGTATCACAAAAGCGGCAGAATTGGTTGGCATATCATACAAAAATGCTTGGGACTGCCTTGATACGATAAATAACAAAAGTAGTAAGCCGCTTATTATTAGAGCTGATGGAAATAAAAAAAATAGTGGCTCTGAGCTAAGCGAGTATGCCAATAAACTGATAAAAATTTATGATGCCATTCTTGAGACTCAAAAGGATTTTTTACAAAAAATTTGTCAAAAAGTAGATTTTGAGGATGTAGATATTGTAAATCTTCAAAGAATGAATATGAACTTAAGTGCTAGAAATCAGCTCTCATGCGAGATTATTGGCATAAACCGCGGTGCGGTAAATTCTCAAATAATTGCAAAACTAAGTAATGGCTGCACGCTTGAGTCAAACATCACGGTTGAAAGTGAGAAAAATTTAGGCCTAAAAGTTGGACAAAAAGTTATTTATATTTTTAAAGCTCCAGCTGTTATTTTGGCTAGGGATCTAGATATAAAAATAAGCACAAAAAATCAATTAAAAGGCGAGGTGATCGAAGCAAAGATAGGTGCTGTAAATGCTGAAATCACACTAAAACTAAGCGATGAGCAGACTTTAACTGCCATCATCACAAAAGATAGTGCTATCCAGATGAAAATAGGTGTTGGCGATACACTTTTAGCAATAGTAAAATCATCTCAAATCATTATAGGAGTTTAAATGAGAAAAGCTTTTAAATTTTTATGTGTGACAGCTTTGCTTGCCATAAACGCATTTGGCGCTGAAGTAAATGTATATGCAGCAGCAAACACAACATACGCATTTCCAGAGCTTATAAAAGAGTTTAATAAGCTTCATCCAGACGCTAAGATCAACCTAACTCTTGGCGCAAGCGGTGGTCTTGTTACTCAGATCCAAAACTCAGCTCCAGCTGATATCTTTATGGCTGCTGATATGGGCTTTGCACAAAAGGCTTATGACACAGGATTTGCAGTAGCTGCTCCAAAAGTTTATGCACAAGGTGCTGTTGCTCTTTTTTCTATTAGAAATGTTGATTTCAAAAAAGGTATTGAAGTTGTTCGTGGCTTAAAAGCGATCTCTATCGCAAATCCACAAACTGCACCATACGGCAAAGCTAGTATAGAGGCTCTTAAAAACGCAAAACTTTATGACGAAGTAGAAAAAAATATCGTCTATGCTCAAAAAATTTCTGAAACTCTATCTCAGGCATTAAGTGCATCTGATGTAGGTTTTATCGCTGCTAGCGCACTTTTTGATGAGAAAATGTCAAAATACAAAGAGGGCGTTAATTACATCCTTGTTCCACAAGAGCTATACACTCCGATAGATCAAGGTATCGTTCTTCTAAAACATGCTGAAAAAAATGATGATGCAAAAGCATTTTATGAGTTTATCTTAGGTGATAAATCAAGAGAAATTTTCAATAAATTTGGTTACAACGTTCCAGCTAAATGATAAGAGCAAAGATCGTTGGAATTTTAACTAAAGATGACGTTAACTTATTTGAGCTAAAGGGTCTAAATTTAGAGGCAAATTTATTTATGCTAGTCTTGAATGAGGCTAGCAAATTCGCCTTAGATGATGAGATTAGCTTAGGTTTTAAAAGCTCAGATGTTGTCTTGGCAAAAAACAAACTTGACGCCAGCTCGCTTGAGAATGAATTAAAATGTGTAGTACAAGCCATAAATTTTGGTGAAGTTTTAAGTATTGTTGGTCTAAAGTGCGATCAAATCCACTTCGAAGCTATCATTTCAAATCACGCTTTAAAAGCGCTAAATTTGAGTAAAAATGATAGTGTTTTTGCCTATATAAAATCTACTAGTATTCATATAAGTACTCAAAAATGATAGAAATTTCTTGCAAAAAAGAGCTAAATGGTGGCGATGGCAAATTTATGCTAGAAGCAGACTTTAGCTTTGAAAGTGGTGATTTTGTCGCACTTTATGGAGCAAGCGGCGGCGGGAAGACTACTATTTTAAGATTGATTGCTGGTTTTGAAACGCCACAAAGCGGATTTATAAAGGTTGGGGATAAAATTTTCTTTGATGAAAAGAGGAATTTAGCTCCACAAAAACGAAATATTGGCTTTTTATTTCAAGATTATGCATTGTTTGAAAATATGAATGTCTTTAAAAATTTACTCTTTGCAAAAGATGACATAAGCCTAGCAAATAAACTTCTTGATATCTGCGGTCTAACAAGCCTAAAAAACGCAAAGATCAGCACTCTTTCTGGCGGCCAAAAACAACGCGTAGCACTTGCCCGTGCCGTCATGCGAAGGCCTAAAATTTTACTACTTGATGAGCCGTTAAGTGCACTTGATAATGCTATGCGTGAGAAACTTCAAGACTATTTACTCGCACTTCATGATGAGTTTAAGATGAGCATTATTTTAGTAAGTCATGATATCGCTGAAATTTATAAGCTTTGCAATAAAGTCTTTGTCCTTGAAAATGGAAAAATTTCAAGATCAGGTAGCGCAAGTGAGATATTTTTAAAGAGTGCAGGATCGCAGAAATTTGCCTTTAACGCTAAAATTTTAGAGATAAAAAAACGTGATGCTATTTACGTGGCAAATGTATTAATAAACCGCCAAATTTGTGAAGTGGTGCTAAGTAGCAACGAAGCAATGAATCTAAAAGCAGGCGATATGGTAGTAGTTAGCACAAAAGCATTTAGCGTAAATTTGGAAAAAGCATGATAGACGAGTTAAAAAGTATCGATTACGAGCCATTTTGGTTATCACTAAAATTATCTTTCATAACAACTTTTATTTTATTTTTTGTCTGCATTGCACTTGCTTATTTTATGTCTCAGAAAAAATTTTTCGGCAAATCATTTTTAGAGTCAGTAATCTCACTGCCTTTAGTTTTGCCACCAAGCGTTCTTGGCTTTTATCTGCTCATTTTTCTTTCACCTTATTCGGCCTTTGGTAAATTTATCGAGGAAATTTTTGGAGTTAGGCTTGTTTTTAACTTCACAGGTCTTGTTGTGGCAAGTTGTATCTATTCATTGCCATTTATGTTTGGTCCGATTTATGCTGGGCTAAATAGCCTAAAAAAGAGCCTTTTTGAAGCGAGCTATAGTCTTGGTAAAAATAAGCTCACGACTATTTTTAGGGTGATTTTGCCAAGTATCAGATCAAATTTATTAACAGCTACTGTCGTTAGTTTTGCTCACACTATGGGTGAGTTTGGTGTTGTTTTAATGATAGGCGGTAGCGTAGCTGGAGAGAGCAAGGTTGCAAGTATTGCGATATTTGAAGCGGTTGAGATGCTTGATTACACCAAAGCTCATATCTATGCACTTTTGATGTTAATAATTAGCTTTTTTGTTCTTTTCGTAGTTTATCTTTTAAATTCTAAAAAAGCTTAAGACAAAGCTTATAAAGATATAATAGTAAAAATTTTAAAGGATGAAGTATGATAAAAGTGCCTACAAGTATATATTTAAATGCCTTAGACGGTAAGGAATTTGATTTCTCTGCCTTTGTAAGAACGCATGACTGCGTCATTTTTATCTACCCAAAGATAGGCGAGGACTTTAGCCTTTTAAGCGAGCAATTGCAAAATACTGTGGGCATGAAAGGCTGCACCAAACAAGCGATAAACTATAAGAAATTTTTAAAAGATTTTAACGATCTTGGTTTTATGGTCATAGCTATTGGCTCCCAAGATATAGCAGCTCAAAAGAAATTTCAAGAAGAAACTTCAGCTGGAGTTATGTTTTTAAATGATAGTGAGTTTATGCTTGAGAAAGCACTTGAACTTCCAGTTTTTTCTGCATCAAATGGCCATAAATTCTACTTTAGACAAACACTTATCATAAAAGATGGCAAGGTAAGGCACGCATATATAGTGGATGATCCTGAGAATGATGCTAAAAATATGCTAGAAAAAATCAAAGAAAAAGACTACTAGGAGCTAAAATGAGCCAAAATAGCAAAATCGAAAAGTCTTATGACGAGCTAACTTATAAATCAATAGCTTTTGCCCAATCATCGCCATATAGGCTTGAAGCTTGTGCGACACTTCTTGGCATAACTCCACCGCCATGTGAAAATGCAAGAGTTTTAGAGATAGGATGTAGCTTTGGCGGAAATTTGATCCCATTTGCAGTAAATAACAAAAATGCAAAAGTAGTTGGCATAGATCTTAGCGGCGAGCAGATAAGGCGAGGGCAAGAGATCGTTAAAGAGATGGGGCTTACAAATTTAGAGCTTATACACGGCGATATTTGCGAATTTAAAAGCGATGAGAAATTTGACTATATCATTGCTCATGGTGTTTTTAGCTGGGTGCCTGACTTTGTAAAAGAAGCTATATTAAAAGTCGTAAGAGAGAATTTAAGTGCAAATGGCGTGGCGTTTATCTCTTATAATGTTTATCCTGGCTGGAAAGTAAAAGATATCGTAAGAGATATAATGCTACTTGCCGCAAAAGATAAAGAGAGCATGCAAGAGAGGTTAAAAGCAGCCAAAGAAGCACTTTTGGTCTATAAAGAATATTTGCTAACAAGAAATGAAGAAATTTATGAGGGAAAAATACCCCTTAAGATGCTTCTTTTTGTAACAGAACATGTGCTCTCAAAAGATGACTTTTACATAGCTCATGAGTTTTTAGAATATACAAATGATCCATTTTATTTTAAAGATTTTAATGCCATGCTTGCCAAAAATGAGCTTACTTATCTTTGTGAGTATACGCTTGATGATATTTTTACCCCAGATGTTGGCACAGCCGTAGTAGATGAATACAAAAATAACAAGTTTAAGGACAGAATCGATCTAGAGCAATTCATGGATATGATTAGCAACAAAGTATTTAGACAAAGCCTAATAGTCCATAGCAAAACTTATGAGAGCATAGCCAATAAACAAATAGGCCCAAGCGATATTAATAAAATTCACGTTGTGGCAGATTTTATAAAGAAAGATAACCAGTGGCAAGATAGTTATGGTGCTATGCCACAAGATATATCATGGCTTTGCGAGGTCTTTTATAAGATGTATCCAGCCAGCATAAACCTTTCTCAGATTTTAGAAATTTTGCCAGAAGATAAGCTTATGGTTTATAGCGCTTTTGTAAGGATTTTAACAAACTCGTCTGATGCAATGATCTTAAAAGATGAGCAAAAAAATATCGAGTATAGGCCTGGACACTCAAGGCTTAGTCAAAATTTAATAAATTATGTAAGATATTTTTTAAATCATAAAAATAATGCCGATGTTGTTTTTGCTAATAAATTTAGCATTTCAAGAAAGCTTAACAATATCGATTATTACATACTTTTATTGCTTGATGGTAAAAATAGCTTAGAAGATGTCGCAGCAAAAGCTTTGAAATTTATCAAAGAGAACAACGAAGATATATTTGATATAAATGGCAAAGTGCTTAGAAAAGATAAAGTCGCAGCAAACATAATGAGTTACGTGCTAGGCACAGCAAAAATAGCTAGCATGCTTTATCTACTAGAAGAAATTTAAGGTTTAAATTTTACTTTGCTTATATAGTTGTGTGATTTTATCTTTTAGATCTAGCGTATTTTTTGAGAGAGCTATGAAAAATGGACTTTTTAAATCAGCGAGCTCATAGCTCATCTCTTTGCTACTATTAGCGTCAAATACTTTTCCGCCACAAAAATTTACGAGCGCTTCTCCTGCAGCATTGTCCCAAAGGTAGCTTGGGGCAAATCTCAAATAAGCTCCACCAAATTCAACCAAACGGCAAAATTTTATGGCTGAGCCGATGCACCTTTGCTCAAAATTTAGGCTCTGTCCTATGAATTCTATCTCTTTGGCGTCGCCTCTTCTGCTTGAAAAGATTAGATTGTCTAAATTTTTATCTTTTTTGTTTAAATCAACTCTGCTTATGATTTCATCATTGTTATCTAAAATTTCTTTAAAAGCGCCATTTTCATCAGCATAAAAAAGCTCTTTACTAACTGGGATAAATATCACGCCAAGCACCGGCCTAGCTTTTTTTATAAGCGCTATGCAAACGCAAAATTCGCCGTTTCTAGCTAGAAATTCTTTCGTGCCATCAAGAGGATCTACGAGCCAAAACTCATCTTTGTCACTCTCTTGCAAGATGCTCTCTTCAGAGCAAATTTTTATCCCGCTTTTGCTTAGAATTTTTATTATCGCTTCATTTGCGGCTAGATCAGCGCTAGTTAGCGGTGAGCTATCATCTTTTAGGCAGACTTTAAGAGCCGTATTATCTGCAGAGTAAAATTTCATTATTTGTGCTCCAGCATTAACGGCTGCTTTTTTAGCTAAATTTAGAAGCTCACTCATTTTGGTGTTCTGTTTGTCTCTCCAACATAAAGCTGTCTTGGGCGGACGATCTTTATCGTATCTTGCTCTTTTAGCTCGATCCACTGGCTGATCCAGCCTGGCGTCCTACCGATGACAAAGATTACGGCAAACATATTATTTGGTATGCCAAGCGCCTTTAGGATGAGCCCTGAGTGAAAATCAACGTTTGGATATAAATTTCTGCTTACAAAGTAGTCATCATTTAGCGCGATCTCCTCGATACGGTTTGCGATCTTGATAAGCTCTGAGTTGATGCCTATCTCGTCCATGAGCTGATCTCTCATTTTTTTGAGCACTTTTGCGCGAGGGTCAAAATTTTTATAGACCCTGTGGCCAAAGCCCATTAGCCTAAATGGATCATTTTTATCCTTTGCTCTAGCGATGTATCTATCAACGTTTGCTACCGAGCCTATTTCTTCAAGCTGGCGGATGACACCCTCGTTTGCGCCGCCATGAGCCCAGCCCCAAAGTGCGCCGATGCCCGCACTTATACATGCGTATGGGTGAGCGTGCGTTGAGCCAACGGTTCTAACAGTCGTAGTTGAAGCGTTTTGCTCGTGATCTGCGTGCAGCATAAAGACCGTGTCAAGCGCTTTTATCTCGATTGGTTTAAGATCGACATGCTCATATGGATAGCCCCTCATCATGTAGAGGAAATTTTCAGTAAAGCCACGATCTAAATTTGGATATATGATAGGAAGCCCGCGTGAGTAGCGGTAACTAAAGGCCGCGATCGTTGGAATTTTAGCGATTATACGCATAGCCATCTCGTGATACTCTTCAGGTTTATCCATATTTAGGTGGTCTGAGTAAAACGCACTTAGCGCTGATACTGCTGCTTGTAAGATCGCCATAGGGTGAGCTTTATCTGGAAATGCGTCAAATAGCTTCATCATGCCTTCATGTATAAAGCTTCTTTTTTTAAGCTCGGTTTTAAAATTTATATACTGATCATTTGTTGGAAGCTCTTTGTTTAAGAGTAAGTATGCCACGTCTAAAAATGTCTTATTTTCAGCCAAATACGCGATATCATAACCTCTATACATTAGCTCGCCTTTTAAGCCGTCTATATAAGTTATCGCTGAGCGACACATCGCAGTTGAAGTATAACCTCTGTCAAAAGTAAACATTCCAGTATCACTAAAAAATGTCGAGATGTCTATCACATCAGGTCCCATAGTGCCTTTTAGTATAGGAAACTCGTAACTCTTGCCAGTTCTGTTATCAGTTAGCGTAGCTGTATTTGATGACATTTTTACTCCTTACTTCTTGATTGCATTAGAAATTTTATAATTATTGTCCCTATTATAGCTTGAGCTAGGCTTGCTAGGATAAAAGATGAGTAAGAATAATCACTTATCTCACCTGATCTGTGTGCGATAGTAGCAACTGCTACTAGAAGTGTTAGCGGCATGGATTGTGAGAGAGAAAACAAAAATATCCCCTTAAATCCTAATTTTCCTGCAAATAACACACTTGAAAAAAACCTTGTGGCAAGCATCGCACAAAATATAAAAATAGCATCTTTTATCACTTCATTTGAGCTTAGGCTTGAGAGCTTAAAGGTTGAGCCTATGTGTATAAAAAATATCGGTACCAAAAAACCAAATCCAAAGCTTGAAAGCTTGTGCGGTAAGTCTTTTTTGTGATCAAAAAATGTCGCTATAAACATACCCGCGATAAACGCGCCAAAGGCAACTTCTAAATTCAAATAAAGCATAAGCGCAATCATCGAAAAAAACACCGCAATACTTAGTCTAATATCTTTTTCGTCCTTGTCGTAGTGTGGCATAAGGATCACTTTAAGCCCAGGATACCACCAAAAAAGCACATCTAAAATTTTAAAGCTAAGCACGCTGATAGCTAAAAATAAGATCAAATAGCCAATCGTTAGCCACAAATTTATACTAGCTCCAAACTGCAAATAGGCTGCTATAAATGTCAAAAGCGTAATGCTTATAAGCTCGCCAATAGTTGCAATAAGCATGCTTAAATTTAGCCATTTCACATCTCTGCCATACTCTTTAAATAGCGTAAATATCATGCCAACGGCCATTATCGGGATAATGATAATATAAAGCAAACTAAGATCAAGACTAAACGTAAGTGCAGTTGCTAGCGAGTAAATGAGCGCAAGATAGATAAGCCCCAGACGTAAAATTTTGCGGTCAATGTTTATAAGCATTCTAAGATCAATCTCCATGCCAGCTAGAAACATTAAAAAGAAAAAGCCAACTTCGCTAATTAGCTTAAACATCTCATTCTCGCCGACAAGTCCGATGTAGCTAGCCAGTGCTCCAAGTATTATCTCAGCAGGAGCGACAGGAATGCGTAAAATTTTAGAAATATAAGGCGAAGCAAAGACGATAAATGCCAAAACGACAAGAATACTAAGCTCGCTAGCTTGATGTAACTGCAAAAAGATCCTTAAAATAAAAATGTTTGATTGTATAAAAAGCTTTGTTATTTTTTGATTAAGCTAAGCGATTTTTGGGCAAAATGGCGACAAATTTTTAAAAATTTGGAGTGCAAATTTATGCGTAAATTTCTATTTTTTGTCTTGATATTTTTTGGAATTTTTAGCTTTGGGGATGAGCTAAGTTTGGTTCAAAGTTTTAAATTTGATGGAAGCGTTTTTTATAAGAAAAATACAGCCAAAGATGAGAGCTTTTACTTTTTAAAAAATGAAAATTTTGATGAACATTTTGTAGGCTTTAGAGTGAAATTTGACAAAAATATAAAAAGTGAAAGCATGCTTGTTGAGCTAAAAAGAAAGATAAAAGAGGCTAAAGAGGTGCTTTATAGCGAAGAAAATGATCAAATTTTAGCTCTCATAAAAGATGAAATAAGCAGTAAAAATATAGAAATAATCCACTTTTTACTTAGAAAAGATGGAGTTTTAATACTTTCATATGAGAGAATTTATGATCCAAAAACTCTGGTAGATGGGCTTAAGCCTGTACTTTTAAGTGAAACTAGAAATTTTATGCTTCAGATGCCAAAGGTAGAAGCTAGGTAGAAAGGTGGATGTGGTGGTATTTTGCACTGCATGCGATTAAAAACTACGACAAATTTTTATTTATCAAGTCAGATAAGCGTCAAGTAAATTTTAAAATTTCATGAACGAGTAATTTCGGCTCTGATTTTAGTGGCAAGCTTTGCGAGACCTAAAATCAGTAGTCAATTCTTGCGAGTGAATAGAATTTTAAAATTTTCGCGATAGTAAAATTCTATTTTTAAAAATACAGACTTTTTTATTTTTAGGTTTTTTTATTCAAAAGGGAAACAAGGGGACTCGAGTTACGAAGCCGTCCCCTTATCCCCCTTTTTAAATCCCCCAATCCCCTCGCACGTTCAAAGTGCATGCAATGGTGCTAAAGCACTGCATGCGATTAAGAAAATCTAGCAAAATTTAAACTCTATTAAATTTGCAAACTCTCATAAACTCTTGCCAAGCAAAATACCAAGATAGCTTGCAAGTAGGCAAAGGACAAGGTTTAAAAAGATATTTAAAAAGCCTTTTACCAGCTCGCCTTCTAGTAAAAATTTAACACTATCAAGGCTAAAGCTTGAAAATGTGGTAAAGCCGCCAAGTATGCCAACGACCAAGAAAACCCTCGCGCTTTGGCTTAAATTTAGGCAAAATAAAACGCCGATAATGAAGCTGCCAAGCACATTTACGCCAAGCGTGGCTAGGGGAAAGTGGCTAAATTTTAGCAGCTCCCCAGCTAAAAACCTACATCCAGCTCCGATAAAGCCTCCAAGCCCCGCAAAAAGTAAATTTACAAGCATTAGTGGCAGATACTTGCAAAGCTAAAACCGCGCTTTGTAAGCTCCTCGATGTCCTTGCTTGCCTTCTCGCCCTTTGCGGTGAGGTAGTCACCTATCACGATCGCGTCTGCGCCATTTTCGAAGATCTCATACTGTCTCTCGCCTAAAATTTTCTCTCTGCCACCAGCTATCATGACCCTAGTTTCTGGCAGTGCGCTTTTGGTCTCACGCACGATTTTTAGGGCCTCATCCGCGCTAAGAGGTGGCAGATCAAGCCTTAGTGCGTCACTTTTTATGAAAAAATTTATAGGAGACGAAAATGGCTCAAGCTCTTTTAAACTAGCTCTAAAGCTAACCCTGTCAGCCTCGCTCTCGCCAACGCCGTAAATGCCGCCAGTGCAAAGCATGAGCCCAGCCCTTTTTGCGTCTAAATTTGTCTGATATCGCTCGTCCCAAGAGTGCGTTGTGCAGATTTTTGGGAAATATTCGCGGCTAGTTTCTAGGTTGTGGTTGTAGCTAAAAACGCCAGCATTTTTAAGCTCACAAAGCTGCTCGTAAGTTGCCATACCGTTACATGCGATGAGCATCAAATTTGGCACTTCTTTGCTCACAGCTCTTGCTAAAGAAGCGATATAGTCGGTCTTTTTGTCATTTAGCTTAGCGCCACTTGTGACTAAGCAAAAGCCAAGAGCGTGGTTTTTATAAGCCATTTTGGCCTCGTCCACCACCTGCTGCACGCTTTTTTCTTTAAATTTCGTGATATCAGCGCCAGCTTTGGCACTTTGCGTGCAATAAGCGCAGTCCTCAGCGCAGTTTCCCTGCGTGACGGAGCATATCGCACAAAGCATAATTGTTTTCATTTTTATCCTTTTTTGGGGCGTATTATAGCTTTGATAGGTTTAAAATTTAAGTAGGGTGATTTATGAATTTGCAAAAATAGTTTGATGAAATGTATAAATTTATTTTTATACAAGGGGGGGCAAGGGGGCTTGAGTTACGGTTTGTTTGTAGCTGTGAGCTAACGAAGCAAAGCCGTCCCCTTATCCCCCTTTAAATCATCTAAGCCCTTCGCACGTTAGAAGTGCATGCGATAGCACTTTGCGCCGCATGAGTTCGTATATCTGGTAAGTGTCATATAAATTTTAAAATTTTATGAACAAGTAATTTTGGCTCTAAAATTTGAGCTAAGCTGCAAGCGAAACTAAAATTTAGTAGTCAACTCTTGCGAGTGAATGGAATTTAAAATTTGCTCTAAGATATAAATTTATTAAAAACTATGCGAAAAGCTTAAATTTTATGACATTACTTTTTCTTATAAAAAGGTAGTTTTTAAAATTAGTAGGGTCTGAGCTTGCCAAAAAGCCCAAAAAGTGAGTGCTACGATGTGAAGCTGCCCTCTAACTGAGTGTAGTTGGTGACGAGGTTTTTGCCCTTTATGCTGGCTAAGCTTAGCGGTGGTGTCAGGCATTTAAATTCCAAATTTATAAAAGCCAAATTTAGGCTCAAGGACTCAAATTTGGCTAGAATTTTTTAGTTTTCAGAGATAAGCGTCTTTTTTTTGCATTTTGTGCACTCTATAAATGTGCCTTTTTTAAGCTCTTTCTTGATCATATCGCCGCCACATTCGTCGCATTTTTGCTCAACTGGCTCGTAGTTTGAGATGAAGTCGCATTTTGGATAGTTGGCACATCCATAAAATTTACCGCGCCTGCTATATCTCTCGACGATCTCGCCGCCACATTTTGGACATGGTACGTCAAGCTTTTTAAGCTCACGTTTTGGTTTAGCTGCCGCAGTAGTGCTGGCCTCTGTGCTCTTTTCATTATCTTTTGCGATGTTTCTTGAGTATTTGCATTTTGGGAAATTTGAGCAAGCGATAAACTCGCCGTATCTGCCCTTTCTAAGCACTAGCTCGCTTCCACACTCTGGGCACTTCTCGCCGATTGGAGTAGCTGTTTTTAGGCTTTTTATGCCAGTTTTGCCAGCGCTTATTTTTTCCATAAATGGATAGTAAAAGTCGCTTAGCACCTTTTGCCAGTCAGCCTTATCAAGTGCGATCTCATCGAGCTTTTCTTCAAGATGTGAGGTAAATTCGCTATCGACGATGTTGCTAAAGTGCTCCTCCAAAACGCCTATCATGCTAAATGCAATCTCGTTTGGTATGAGCTGCTTTTTCTCGACCCTTACGTAGTCTCTTGAAGTTAGTAGTGTGATAGTCGGTGCGTAGGTACTTGGGCGGCCGATACCTAGGCTCTCTAACTTCTTAACAAGGCCAGCTTCTGAGTACCTAGCTGGTGGCTCGGTGAAATTTTGCGTGCTTTTTATGCTTTGCAAGCTCATCTCGTCGCCCTTTTTTAAATTTGGCAAAATTTTATCCTTATCAAGCTCGCCATAAACTTTGTAAAAGCCGTCAAATAGTACCTTTCTGCCGCTTATCTTAAACTCGCCTTTTTCGCTTGCGACATAGACATTTTGCGTTTGGCTCACACATGCGCTCATTTGGCAGGCTAAAAATCTATTGTAGATGAGCGTGTAGAGTTTGAGTGCATCTTTTTCTAAAAATTTAGCCGCGATTTGCGGTGTGAAGTTTAAATTTGTAGGGCGGATCGCTTCGTGGGCTTCTTGCGCGCCTTTTGAGCTTGTCGTGTAGCTTATCACTTTGGCTGGCAGATACTCTTTGCCGTAGTTTTGCAATATATGCTCTCTAGCGGCCGCGACAGCCTCTTTGGCTAAATTTAAGCTGTCCGTTCTCATGTAAGTGATCGCACCCATGAAACCCTCGTTTGTTTGCACGCCCTCATAGAGGCTTTGTGCGATCATCATCGTTTTTTTGGGGCTAAAGCCAAGGCGGTTGCTCGCACTTTGCTGAAGTGTTGAAGTCATAAATGGCGGACTTGGTTGGATCTTTCTATCCTTGCTCTCGATCTCACGGACACTAAATTTCTCATTTTGTAAATTTTCAATGATGTATTTTGCGCGGTCTGGATTTTGGATAGTGAGCTTTTCGATCTTTTGGTTTTCAAATTTAACCAGCTCAGCGTCTAGATCTTTTTTAAAAATGGTGTCGATAGTGTAGTACTCAACCGGCTTAAACGCTTGTATCTCACGCTCACGATCGACTATTATCTTTAGGGCCGCACTTTGCACACGTCCAGCGCTTAAGCCTTTTTGTATCTTTAAATTTAAAAGCGGGCTTAGCTTGTAGCCAACTATGCGGTCAAGCAAGCGCCTTGTTTGCTGGGCATTGACGCTATTCATATCGACGTGTCTTGGGCTTTTTAGAGCGTTTTGTATGGCACTTTTGGTGATCTCATGAAAGACGATGCGAGGCAGGCTGGTTGGCTCTTTGCCGATGGCGTTTGCGATGTGAAACGCGATCGCCTCACCCTCTCTATCCTCATCGGTCGCGAGATAAATTTCATCAGCACCCTTGGCGAGCTCTTTTATCTCTTTTACAATGGCAGAGTGATCACTGCTGACGCGGTATTCTGGGGTAAATTTATCATCTTCTATCTTGATACCAAAGCTCGTTTTTGGCAGGTCTCTGATGTGGCCCTTTGAGGCGATGACGTTGTAGCTTTTGTCTAGGAAATTTTTGATAGTCTTTGCTTTTGCGGGAGATTCCACGATGATTAAGCTTTTCATTATATATAGCCTTTAATTTTTTTGGCGTAATTGTAGCAAAAATAATTTTTAAAGTATCAAGGCATAAAAAATCAAATCCGTCTTCATTATTTTAAAAATTTTTTCATTCATGCCTATAAAGTTTTTAGAAAATTTCACGATATAGTTTTTGTGCGACAAGAAGTCGTAACTAAAAAATTAAAAGGATTTACAATGAGTTTTCGTATTAACACAAACGTAAACGCACTTAACACACACGCTAACGCAGTTAGCAACAACACTGACCTATCTAAGTCACTTAACAAACTTAGCTCAGGTCTTAGGATTCAAACAGCTGCAGACGATGCTTCAGGTCTATCTATTGCAGATAGCTTAAGAAGTCAAGCTTCAGCTTTAGGTCAAGCTATTGCAAACGGTAATGATGCTATTGGTATCATTCAAGTTGCCGATAAAGCTATGGACGAGCAGCTAAAAATTCTTGATACTATCAAGACAAAAGCTACTCAATCAGCTCAAGACGGCCAAACAACTCAATCACGCCAAGCATTGCAAGCTGATATCGTTCGTCTAATGGAAGAGCTTGACAATATCGGTAACACTACTTCATTTAACGGTCAGCAACTACTAAACGGAACATTCTCTAATAAAGAATTTCAAATAGGTGCTTACTCAAACCAAACTGTTAAAGCAAGTATTGGTGCGACTACGTCTGATAAGATCGGTCTTACACGTTTCGAGAGTTCAAAATTACTTACCAAGATGGATGTAGTAAATCTTAAATTCTTAAACGTTGATGGTGTAAACGATGTAGGCGTTACATCTGCTACTATATCAACAGGTATCGGTAAAGGTCTTGGTGCTCTAGCTGAGAACATCAACAAAGTTGCTGATAAAACTGGTGTTAGAGCTACAGCTGATGTTACTTGGAAAGCAAGTGCTGCTATTGCCGGTGGCGAAATCAAATCTTTAACAATCAACGGCGTTAAAATAGGTGACCTAGAAGTTAAAGCAAATGATGCAAACGGTGCGCTTGTAAATGCTATCAACTCTGTAAAAGATCAAACTGGTGTTGAAGCTTCTGTTGATGCTGAAACAGGCAAAATGGTATTAACAAGCCGTGATGGTCGTGCTATAGTTGCAACTGGTAAAGATATCTCAAAAGGTCTTGGCGGTAAAGGTGCAGCTGCTAAAGGTACATCTTTAACTGGATTCGTAGGTAGACTAAATCTAGTTCGTCTTGATGGTAGAGATATTAAACTAAATGGTGGTGGTGGCACTAAACTATCAGTAGCATTCTCTGCTAATGGTGGTGCTCAACAATCAGTATCATTAAGAGATATAAGAGGCCAAATAGATAAAACCCTAGCAACTGCTATGGGCTTCCAAAGAATGAGTGGAGCTTTATCAGTAGCTCAATCTGCTGGTGTTATGACACTTCGCGGTGCAATGGCTGTTATGAGTATCGCTGAGTCTGCTCAAAAAACACTTGATCAAGTTCGTTCAGACCTTGGTTCAGTTCAAAACCAACTTCAAGCTACAGTTAATAACATTACTGTAACTCAAGTTAACGTAAAATCAGCAGAGTCTCAAATCAGAGATGTTGATTTTGCTAGCGAGTCTGCTAACTTCTCAAAACATAACATCCTAGCTCAATCAGGTGCTTATGCTATGAGTCAAGCAAACAGCGTACAACAAAACGTAATGAAGCTACTACAATAGTAGGAGCTGAGTGAAGTTTCCTCGAAAACGTAATGAAGCTACTGCAATAGTTTCATTAAGGTTTTAGATAGAGGCTTTGTCGCAGTAACAAAGCCTTAAGAGTGTTAATGCTTTTACAATACGCAAACCCACGCCCCAGAGTTTAACTTTGGGGCTTTATCTACTAAAATAAATAGTAATGTATCTATTTTATCTTTGCTCTAGTGGTTTATAATGGGTTGTGTTATAAATTTATAATTGTGATAGAGGCTTACTAAAACTAGTAAGCCAAATAAAAATACTGTAAGTAAAATAATTCTACTTACAAATTAGCTTATATACTCAGTATAAAATTTTCTTTTGCTTTTCCTATATCGTTTTTAGTTATTAGTTTTCTCTTTTTTAGCTCAGCAACAAGTGCTTTTGAAGCTTTTTTAGTAACTTCGATGTCGGCATTTAGTCCGCCAGCTGCGGAGAACATCCAGTACTTGTGCATATTTACCCACATAAGAAGCTTGTTGGTTTTTTGGATTGTTGTGTCACTTGGTGCTACAGAAATTTTTGCAAGCTCAAGTTCTTGATAGTAGACTGAAATTTGCAATATATTATCTACATATTTTTGATAATTACGTTTTGCGATTACATCTTTTAGTTTATCTATCTTTTTTGTTATTTTAAGAAGCTCATCAAAGTGCTTTTTTTCTATTTTATTTTCTTTATTGAGCTCAAGCAATTTATCTATACTAGGCACTACTTCTAAAAAGACTTTTTCTATTTGTTGTTTGACTTCACTTTGAGCTTTTATTTTTGCAAGTATGACTTTATAAGCTTTTAAAAGATTTTTATTTACCGTCGTTTCACTATCTTTTTTTATATTAGGCAGTTTTTTAATCTCTTTATCTTTGCAAAGCTCATGCATTACTTCTAAAAACGGCTTTTCTATAGTGCCTTCTATTCTAGCACCACCTTCGGTACAGTTATATGATTTTATATTCTCTAGACTTGATTGGGCGATATCATTTTCAAACTGGTTTTTAAATAGAGTCCAAACATACGTTGTTTTAACCTCTCCCTCTCCGCCATAAGCTTTAACATATAAATTTTCATCCGCTTGCGCAAAGGCATGACCTTTTGCATGGCTCGCCCCATCTTTACCAAATGCTAGATCTTGTCCTATGAAAACGATATTTTTATGTCCTAAGACATAGGCTAGTTGATAGGCCATGTTTGCACAACTATGTCCTACGCCCAAATATCCATATCTTTTTAGACCAAACATATACTCCTCTTGTTGAGGTCTCATGGTTAGTACTAGTTTTCTTGGCAAGATATTTTTAATAGTTTGCTTGTGTGTAACTGAGGCAACGATAAAGTGTATATTGTCATCAATATTTGGATGTTTTTTTTCAAAAAAACTAGAAGTTGGTTCTATTCTTTCAATCGACATTACATAATCAGGCTTGATATCATGCCTTGCAAGGATTGGGTAAGAGGCATCAACGCTTATAATGCTAACATATGGAGCAAATTTCTTAAGTGTATTAAGCTGTTTATCTAGGCTTGGGCCAGTTGATACAATTATAGCCGTATCCATAAGACCATATCTTTTTTTAACAAGACTTGTGTAGCAGTAATTGCTAATCATTGGTACCAAATTTTCGCAATTTTGTCTTGTGCCTAATAAAAGATCGTCTATGCTATTGCCGTGAGCAACTACTATTTGAGAAAATGCTCTTGTAATCTCTTTGTTTATTCTTATGTAGTCTTCTTCAAATTGATCATAAAAAGGCATATGAATCATAAGATTATCATAGGTTTTTGCATATGAGTTTAGTTTTGCTTCTGTAACCAGATAATAAAAATGTGTATAGGTTGCAAATTTTGAATAAAAAAGTATTATTTGCCCACTTTCTAGTTCATTTGATAGATCAATGACATTTAAAACAAGATATATGATCTCGATCTCTGGCTCTATAACTACTATTTTTTGGTGCGTTTCATTTTTTGCTAATGCTTTATAGAGCACGCCATTGCCTAGTCCATAAAAAAATAGTATTGGATAACGTTTATAATCACTTTCTGTATCTTCAAGTAGCTTTAAAATGTCTGCTTCAGGATTTTCATAGATATATTTAAAAGTATGCTTGTTTATTAAATTTATATCAATGGGATCTTTCCCTATAAAAATTTCGTAGTCTTCATTGCCAGCAATAGACCAAAGCCTAGCCGCCAGAATTTCGTCTTGCTGAAATAGTGCTTGAAGATTTTTTTGAAAGATAGGATTTTGAGTATTCACTCCGTTATCTTTAGGCAGGTTAGTCTTTTTGTCAGGTAATTTATTGTTTTTACTATTCATATTAAATCCTCTTTTGTTACTCTTTCGCTAAATTTTATATCTCTTTTTACTGGCCTTCCGATCAGTTCTTTTAAAAATTTAGGATGCAGACCATATCCTGGGCGCACGCTCCTTATATTTTGCTCGCTAAAAATTTCACCTTTTTTTATATCCGCGCTTGCATAAAGTGAGCGTGAAAATCTCCTGTTTAAAACTGCTTTTTCATCTAGCTCGTAGTTTACTTTGCCTAAAAGCTCCTCGGCCTCTCTAACGCATTTTGTCATAAGAGCAAATTCGCTCTCATCAAGACTAAATGCGCTATCAACGCTCTTTACGCTTTTATCAAGTATAAAATGCTTTTCAATTATCCTAGCACCCAGGCTAACCGCCACTACTGGAGCTGTCACGCCTAAGGTATGATCTGAAAAGCCGACCTCAACGCCAAATTTCTCTCTCATGTCAGCTATCGTTTGTAAATTCATGCCATTTAGCGGTGCTGGGTAGCTTGAGGTGCATTTTAAAAGGGCGATGTCACTATTACCTGCATTTTTACAAATTTGTACCACGTCTCTTATCTCTTCTTCATAGGCTATGCCAGTTGAGATGATGATGGGCTTGCCTTTTTTCGCTACAAACTCTACAAAATCATAGTCCGTTACCTCAAAGCTTGCGATCTTATAAGCTGGTGGGTTAAACTGCTCTAAAAAGTTGGCGTCATCCTTGCAAAATGGACTTGAAAAGCAGACAAGCCCTTCCTCTTTTGCCACTTTAAAAAGCTCAGCATGCCACTCTCTTGGCGTTAATGCCTCTTGGTAAAGCTCGTAAAAATTTCTCCCATCCCAAAGTCCGCCCTTTATGACGAAGTCGTCTAGGCACGAATTTAGAGTCAAACTATCAGGTGTATATGTCTGAAGCTTTATCGCATCAGCTCCAGCACGTTTGGCTGCCTTTATTGTATCTACCGCCGTTTTTAGGCTACCGCTGTGATTAGCGGAGAGCTCTGCTATTATAAAGACCTTTTTGTCTGTATCAAAATTTCCTATTTTCATCCGTTAGTCCGTTTTATTTTTAAGCTCAAGGTAACTAAACTCGTCATCTTTTGCGTAGATACTAAAGCCAAAATTTTTATAAAGCGCGAGCGCTTTTTCGTTGTTATTATAAGCTTTTGCCTTTAGCGAGCCAACCTTTAATGTAAAAAATGCATACTCTTTTATGAGATCAAGCAGTTTTTTGCCCACTCCTTTTAGCTCCGGGTTTTTATAAACGCCAAATTCGCAACTTTCTTTCGTGATATCAACAAAGCTTATCACTCCGATAAATTCACTCTCGTCTTTTACTAAAAAATAAATCTTATCTTGAATGCTCTTTAATCTCTCTAAAAAAGCAAAATGCTCCGCTTTGCCAACGCTTTTGTTTTTCATAAATTTGGCTATACGCTCGTCGTTTCGCCACTTTAAGACCATCAGCTTTTGCTCATCGCTAAGTGAAGTAAAATTTATAAGCTCAAGCAAATTTCATCTCCCCAGTAAGCTTCATACCCATTTTCTTTTAGCCAAGCAAAGATCTCTTTTTGATTATCCGCTACGCAAATGGCTTTAAATTTAGCTCTCAAAACATAAGCTTCATTTACAAGCGAGCTTGCTGTTATGATGAGTATTTTGGCTTCATTCATCAGCCTTGCTACTTTTTTACTATCTACAAAAAGGCTAAAATTTTCGTTTTTACTAGATATCTCTTTTAGAGCGCTTAAGTTTTTATTTCCGCTAGTTGTTATGACGGCTGTTTTTAGTCCTTTTAAGAGCAGTTTTTCTGAAATTTTAGCACTTAGCCCTGAGATATCAGTGCCTCCAAGAATGATAGCATAGTCGTAAATTTTCTCCCTTTTTACCTGCGCTTCTTCATAAAACTCATCTCTAACTAGTAAAAATTCGCTTCCGCAAAAAACTTCGCTATCTTTTTCTACCAGTACCTCATATCTTGCCTTTTGCGCATATAAATTTACATTTAATATGTAGTCTGCAAAATGTTTTTCGTAAGTGTCATCAAATGATAAAATTTTAACGCCGGTTTTTTCTTTTATAGCTCTTTCGTCTTCAAAGCTAAAGCCGTAGTGGTCGATGATGAGAAGCTCAAATTTATCATCTTTTATAAGTTCACAAAGTTCATCTATCTCGCCACTACTTAAACTAAATTTAGGGTAGTTTATCTCATCAAAAATGTCACCATCTAGCCTCAAAGATGCAAATGAGATGTCGTTAAATTTTTTAGCAAGCAAAAGGTCTCGCCTGATGTGCCCATGCCCTATCTTGCTGCTACTATCAGTGCGCACGAGCGTTTTTAGCAAGAGGAGTCCTTTAAATTCTTTCAATCAGATCTTTCCATTATTTATCAAATAAAGCT
Organism: Campylobacter concisus; assembly: GCF_002092855.1. NCBI lineage: Bacteria > Pseudomonadati > Campylobacterota > Epsilonproteobacteria > Campylobacterales > Campylobacteraceae > Campylobacter > Campylobacter concisus. The sequence goes on along the minus strand of NZ_LVLC01000012.1, from coordinate 436,033 downwards.
TCTTAGCAAACTCAAAATCCTCTAGCGTGTCGATATCGCAGACTAAATTTCTTGGCAGCAAATATGCCTTTGAGTGTGGCGCAAACAAAGCACTGCACTCCAGCCAAGCCTCTTTTTTGCCAAAATAAAATGCCCCAGCGTCATGAAACGCAGGCTCAAGATCTTGCGAGCGTGTCTTTTCAAACTGAGGATAAAACATGCTAACGCTAGCGTTTTCATCAAGTTTTATCGCCCTTTGTATAGGAAAATCGAACGCAGTCGCTGAAAATAAAAATTTACACTCCTGCTTTTTAAACTCTCCTGCAGCCTCTTTTAAAATTTCAGCCGTTATGAGCGGTGCTGTGGCATAAAGGCAGCAGACATCACTAAAGCTAGAATTTACGCGCTTTATCGCGTCTTTTATCACGTCAGTGCTTGTCGCGTAGTCATCGCTTAGGCTCGCATCTCTAAAAAATGGCACGCTAGCTCCAAATTCTCTAGCCACATTTGCGATCATTTCATCATCGGTGCTTACGATCACTTCGCTAAAAACTTTAGAATTTAACGCAGCCTCGATGCTATATGCGATTAAGGGCTTGCCTAAAAAGTCTTTTATGTTTTTGCCAGGTATCCTCTTGCTGCCGCCTCTTGCTGGGATGATGCAGATCATTTTTTACTCGCTAAAGCTTTTTAGCACATCAAATAGCGTGCTAGCTACAAATTTAGCATCATCCACGCTCATGCCGTGATGGCATGGGATGCTAAGCTCGGCGCTATAAAATTTCTCCGCATTTGGCAGTGAAATTTCACCAAGTAGTGCTTTATAAAAGCTAAATTTATATGTTGGCTTGTAGTGCACCTGCACGCCAACACCTTTTTGCAAGAGTGCTTCAAAAATTTGCTCTTTTTTATCCCAAAGTTTCTCATCCAAAAGTACTGGATATAGGTGCCTTGAGCTAGTTGTATTTGCTGGGATATTTATGGTTTTAAAATATTCACACTCACTAAATTTCTCATCATAAAATTTAGCTATCTCATTTCTTTTAGCGATAAAGTCGTCCAGTCTTTTTAGCTGGCTAAGTCCCAAAGCGCAGGCTACGTCTGTGATCCTATAGTTATACCCAAGCAGGCTCATATCGCTATCCCAAAGCTTTGTTTTGGCGATACCGTGGCTTCTATAAAGTCTTGCAAGTCTTGCTAGCTCATCGTCGTTTGTAGCAAGTGCGCCGCCCTCAAGTGTGGTGATAGGCTTTACTGGATGAAAGCTAAATATGCTAATATCAGCCTTAACGCCCACTTTTATGCCGTTTTGCACGCTACCAAGAGCGTGAGAGGCGTCGTCTATCACTTTTATACCGTGCTTTTTGGCTAAATTTATGATCTTATCTAGCTCCACTGGGTTACCGCCGTAGTCGACCGCGGTTATCACCTTTGTCTTTGGTGTGATAAGAGCTGGAATTTTCTCTTCATCGATGTTGCCATTTGCTTTTACGTCGCAAAATTTAATCTGCGCTCCTGCCATCAAAGCCGCATTTGCAGTGGCTGCAAAGGTGATAGGCGTCGTGATCACTTCATCGCCAGCCTTTACGCCAAGGCTAAGATAGGCTACGTGAAGGGCAGAAGTGGCTGAGTTCATGACGATAACGTGCTTTACGCCAACATACTTTGCCAGCTCCTCTTCAAATTTACTAACCTTTTGGCCACCTGTTAAGATGTCGTCTCTTAGTGCATCTGCTACTACCTTGATATCTTCTTCTGTGATCTGCTGACGGCTGTAAGGGATCATTTAGCATCTCCTATCATCTCAAGAAGGCCTGCTCTATCGAGCCAAATTTTATTTGTATTTGAGCTATATTCAAAGTCCTCGCTCACTGGTTTGCCCTTTTGATGAAGAGCATTTGTTGAGAAGTCTTGCGCTGTTAAAAACTGGATAGACGGACTAATAACGTAGTAATCATCAAATTCGTATGTAAGATGCGCGTCGTCTCTTGAGATCATCATCTCATGCATCTTTTCGCCTGGGCGAATGCCTATGATCTTGACGCCAAGCTCTGGTGCAAGGGCTTTTGCAAGATCGACCATCGTCATAGATGGGATCTTTGGTATGAAAATTTCGCCGCCTTTCATCCTCTCAAAGTTTTTAAGGACGAAATTTACACCTTGTTCAAGCGTGATCCAAAACCTGGTCATCTTCTCATGCGTGATAGGAAGTTCTTTTTCACCTTGTGCGATCAGTTTTTTAAAGAGCGGCACGACTGATCCACGAGAGCCAACGACATTTCCATATCTTACGACGCTAAATCTTGTTTTTTTGTCTCCAACAATGTTATTTGCAGCGACAAAGAGTTTGTCACTTGCTAGCTTTGTAGCTCCATATAAATTTACAGGGTTGCACGCCTTGTCAGTTGAGAGTGCGATCACTTTGCTAACGCCACACTCCAAAGAGGCGTCGATGACGTTTTGAGCGCCATCTATGTTTGTTTTTATGCACTCCATTGGGTTATATTCTGCGATTGGTACGTGTTTCATCGCAGCTGCGTGAATGACGTAGTCTATACCACTCATCGCGGTTCTTAAGCGCTTATAGTCCCTCACATCGCCGATGAAAAAACGCATCGCTTTATCTTTAAAGACTTGAGCCATTTCGTATTGCTTTAGCTCGTCGCGTGAGTAGATAACTAGCCTTCTTGGATTGTATTTTTTTAACAAAATTTCGGTGTATTTTTTACCAAAACTTCCTGTTCCGCCGGTGATTAGTATTGATTTATCATTAAACATTATTGCGCCCTTTACTAACTATTTTTTGGGGTATAAATAGCTAAATCTAAATTGTATTTTATAAAAATTTAAGCAAAAGCTATGCCAAAATTTTAAAATTTATTAAAAATTTTTTTATCTTTCTAGATTCTATTTCGTCAAATTTTAATTAATGTTTAGAGGAAATTGTAAAAGTAGTATTTAAATTTAGCCTTTGCAAGGTCGCAAAGGCATGAAAATTACTTCAAAATTCTTGGTAGCGTGATACCTTCTTGGGCTTGGTATTTACCATTTTTGTCGGCATAAGTCACCTCACAAGGTTCGTCACCCTCGATAAATAGCACCTGTGCGATGCCTTCGTTCGCATAAATTTTTGCAGGAAGTGGCGTAGTATTTGAAATCTCTATCGTGATGTGCCCCTTAAATCCAGGCTCAAAAGGCGTGACGTTTACGATGATACCGCACCTTGCGTAGGTGCTTTTGCCAAGGCAGATCGCTAGCACGTTATCAGGCATGTTAAAGTACTCGATCGTGCGCGCTAGAGCGAATGAATTTGGCGGCACGATGCAGACATCGCCCTTAAAATCTACTACGTTTTTCTCGTCGAAATTTTTGGGATCAACCACGGTTCCGCCGATGTTTGTAAAAATTTTAAACTCATCACCAACGCGGATATCGTAGCCATAGCTAGAAACGCCGTAACTAACGACGCCACGACCCACTTGCTCCTCGGCAAATGGCACTATCATATTTTTCTCAACTGACATTTTTCTTATCCAAGAGTCTGACTTTAAACCCATTTTTGCTCCTTTTTTGGGCGATTATAACGATTTGCGTCTTTAAAGTAAATTTAATAAAGCGACTAAATTAGATGAAAATTAGTATAATTTTAACAGCAAAAATTAATAAAGGACAAAAATGCAAGAGAAAAATTCAGAAATTTTTACTGGCGAGCGTGCGATGTTTGGGGCAAAAAGTGTAAATTTTACAAACTGTATCTTTGAAGATGGCGAATCGCCGCTAAAGCACAGCTCAAATTTAAAGCTAAATGAGTGCGTTTTTGCCTACAAATACCCACTTTGGTATGCAAATGATATCACGCTAAATGGCGGATACTTGGAGCCTCTAGCAAGGGCTGGCATGTGGTACAGTACAAATTTAAGTTTCAAAGACGCGCTCATCAACGCTCCAAAAAGCTTTAGAAAAAGCTCACAAATTTCATTAGAAAATATAAATTTTTCAGATGCTAGTGAAACACTTTGGGGATGCGCGGATGTGAAGATAAAAAATGTTTTTGCAAAAGGCGATTACTTCGGGGCAAATAGCGAGAATTTAGAGATCGATGGGCTAAATTTAGACGGAAACTACTGCTTTGATGGTTGTAAAAATATCCATATCACAAACTCAAAGCTCATTTCAAAAGATGCATTTTGGAACTGCGAAAACGTGACCGCACAAAACTGTCTAATCTCAGGCGAATATCTGGCTTGGAACTCAAAAAATGTGACGCTTATAAACTGCACGATAAAGAGTTTACAAGCCCTTTGTTACGTGGAAAATTTGATTGTAAAAGATTGCATTTTTATGGATACAAGTCTTGCGTTTGAGTATTCAAATGTTGATGTGAGCATAAACGGAGCAATAAAAAGCATAAAAAATCCAAAAAGTGGCGTAATAATGGCAGCAAAGATAGATGAGATCATCATCGATGAAAATTTAGTTGATACTAAAGGCATTAAGATAATTATTACTGAAAAATAACTTAGCAAAAAAGAGTAACTTTGAGTTCTCGTTTTTGCTTCATAAAAAAATTTTTTATCTAATTTTCGCTACAATTAGACGCTTATATAAAAATTTAGGAGAAATTTCTATGAAAAAAGAAGATATAAAAGAGCTTATCGAATTTTTTAATGATATGGAGATGAATCATATCAAGATAAAAAGCGGTGATTTTGAAGTAGAGCTTGAGAAATTTGCAGATTATTGTGCACCTGCTAAACCAGTAGCACAAGCAGCAGCTCCAGCACCAACACCCGTAAATGTAGTCGTTAGCTCAGAGGTAAAACCAGCATCAAATACGCCAAAAGATAGCATAAAATCTCCTATGGTAGGTACTTTCTACGCTGCTCCAAGCCCAGGTGCGGCCCCATTCGTAAAAGTAGGTCAAAGAGTAAGAAAGGGCGATGTAGTCGGTATTATTGAGGCTATGAAGATTATGAACGAGATCGAGGCTGAGTTTGACTGCCAGATCACTGAGATGCTAGTCTCTGACGGACAGCCAGTTGAGTTTGGATTGCCGTTATTTGGCGTGGAGAAAAATTAATGGAATTAAAAAGAATTTTAATCGCAAACCGCGGCGAGATCGCTCTTCGTGCTTTGCGAACGATAAAGGAGATGGGCAAAGAAGCCGTTGTAGTCTATTCAACCGCTGATAAAGACGCACTTTACGTAAAATATGCTGATGTGGCTATTTGCATCGGTAAAGAGCGCTCAAGTGATAGCTATCTAAATATCCCAGCTATTATAAGTGCGGCTGAGATTAGCGAAGCAGACGCTATTTTCCCTGGATATGGCTTTTTAAGTGAAAATCAAAATTTCGTAGAAATTTGCTCGCATCATAAGATCAAATTTATAGGACCAAGTGTTGCTGCGATGGCTTTGATGAGCGATAAGAGCAAGGCAAAGCAGGTTATGCAAAGAGCTGGTGTACCAGTCATACCTGGCTCAGACGGCGCTGTGGCTGACACAAAAGCAGCAAAAGAGCTAGCTAAAAAAATAGGCTATCCAGTCATACTAAAAGCTGCAGCAGGCGGCGGCGGACGCGGTATGCGTGTAGTTGAACGTGAAGAGGATTTAGAAAAAGCATTTTGGTCTGCTGAAAGTGAAGCTATGAGCGCATTTGGCGACGGAACAATGTATATGGAAAAATATATCCTAAACCCACGCCACATCGAAGTTCAAGTCATCGGTGATAGCCATGGCAATGTGCTTCACATCGGCGAGCGCGACTGTTCTATGCAGCGTCGCCACCAAAAGCTGATCGAAGAAAGCCCAGCTATTTTACTTGATGAAAAAACAAGAGAGAGACTTCACGAAACAGCCATAAAAGCGGCAAAAGCGATCGGTTACGAGGGAGCTGGTACGTTTGAGTTTTTAGTTGATAAAAATTTGGACTTTTACTTCATCGAGATGAACACTAGGCTTCAAGTTGAGCACACAGTGAGTGAGATGGTAAGCGGTCTTGATATCATCGAGCTTATGATAAAAGTAGCTGAGGGCGAGGCACTACCAGCGCAAGAGAGTATTGAGCTAAAAGGCCATGCGATCGAGTGTAGAATAACAGCCGAGGATCCAAATACCTTTACTCCGTGTCCTGGCAAGATCACAAAATATGTCTGCCCAGGTGGCCGCAATGTAAGAATGGATAGCCATATCTATCAAGACTACTCTATACCGCCGTATTACGATAGCATGATCGGCAAACTCGTAGTTTGGGACACCGACAGAAATAGGGCGATCCATAAGATGAAAGTAGCTCTTGATCAGCTCATAATAAATGGCATAAAAACAACAAAAGATTTTCACATCGCCATGATGGAAAATAAAGACTTTTTAAGCAATAACTACGATACAAATTATCTTTCAAGACACTAAAATTTTTAAGTCAGGATTTGCAAAAAGCAGATCTTGGCTTAAATATTAAAATTTTTTAAGTTTATCTTAGGGGAAGCATGGTAAACAAAACCAAAGATCAAAATACAAAATTTTTCTCAAATGCCGATCTTGCAAAGCTATTTTTCCCTATTGCGGTTGAGCAGTTTTTAGAGTATAGCTTAGGGCTTGCAAACTCGCTAATGGCAGCAAGTGTTAGTGAAAGCGCTGTAAGTGCGATTAGTCTTGTGGAATTTGTCATGGCGCTATTTATTAGCATTTTTACAGCTATCGCTACTGGCGGCTCAGTGGTTGCTAGCCAGTATCTAGGCAATAAACAAAGTGGCAATGCCAAAATCACAGCAAATCAGCTCGTCTGGTTTAGTTTTATCTTTGCCCTTTTTATCGCAGCGGTCATCATAGTTTTAAAAGATATTATCCTAGATTATGTCTTTGGCGATATTAAAGAGCAAGTAAGGCATGATGCTAGCCACTATCTTGTTTTCTCGGCCATTTCTGCACCATTTTTGGCTGTCTATGCAGCAGCTGCGGCGATCTTTCGCACGATGTCAAACGCAAAGCTACCTATGTATATTATGGCGGCTGCAAATTTATTAAACGTACTTCTAACTGCCATTAGTATTTATACATTTCATACTGGTGTTTTAGGTATCGCCATCAGTACGCTTATAGCCAAGATGCTTGCTTGCTTTGTCATAGTCTATTTGCTTCTTGATATAAGGCTAAAACTTCACATAAGAAAGAGCTTTATCTATAAATTTGACTACGAGATCATCAAGAAAATTTTAAATATCGGAGTGCCTTATGGTTTTGAAAATTCGATGTTTTACGTGGGTCGCATCATCGTTTTGAGCCTTGTTTCACTCTTTGGTACGGCAAGTATCGCTGCAAATGCCGTGGGAGGGACGATCGTGATGTTTCAAGTGCTCCCTGGCATGGCGATAGGCACAGGACTTAGTGTAGTCATCTCAAGGTGCGTTGGCGCAAACGACTTTGCTCAGGCTAAATTTTACGTAAGAAAGTCGATGATAAGCATCTATATTGTCCAGCTTTTTAGCACAACAGTAATTTTGCTTTTACTTGAGCCATTGCTTCTTGTTTATAATCTCTCAAGCGAAGCCATAAATTTAACAAGACAGATCGTCTGGTATCACGGTATCGCTATGTGCCTTATTTGGCCACTTGCCTATACGTATCCGACTGTTTTTCGTGCTGCTGGGGATGCTAAATATCCGATGATTGTAAATTTAATTTGTATGTTTGCTTGTAGAGTCATCTTGGCCTATATCTTTGCGCTCACATTTGATCTTGGCATGATAGGTACTTGGTTTGCAATGTTTGCTGACTGGGCTGTAAAGGCGGTGCTTTTTACGATTAGATACCTAAAAGGCACATGGATGAAATTTAAAGCTATTTAAAAAGAAATTTAGTAATATACAAGCGATTTTGTCGCAAAGGATAAAAAATGAAAAATGTATTTAAAGTTGGTGCAGTTTTGCTTACGGCAGCTCTTTTTGCTGGATGTGCGAGTGAGAGCTCAAGGGTTGTTGAGACTCCAAAAGTAGCAAGCTACGGCACAGTTTACAATGGTCAAAAAATTTCGGTTTCGATAGGCCGATTTAATAATCAATCAGCTTACCAAAATGGTGTATTTGCTGATGGCGAGGATAGGCTTGGCAACCAAGCTCAAAGCATTTTGATCACAAATTTACAGCAAAGTGGCAGATTTTTGGTGCTTGATAGATCAAATATGAAAGTGATCAAACAAGAGAGCGAGCTAAGTAAAACTGCTCAAAATTTAAAAGGTGCAAGATACGTGATAACCGGTGATGTAACCGAGTTTGGTCGCAAGACAACAGGCGATCATCAGCTATTTGGCATACTTGGCAAAGGCAAGCAACAAACTGCCTATTCAAAGGTAAATTTAAATATCGTTGATACCAAAACGGCTGAGGTTGTCTATTCGGTTAGTGGCGCTGGCGAATACACCCTTTCAAACAGAGAGATCATCGGCTTTGGCGGCACAGCAGGATACGACTCTACGCTAAATGGCAAGGTTTTAAGCCTAGCTATTATTGAAGCGGTAAATAATCTAGTAAATGGTATAGAAAGTGGAGCATGGCAAGTAAAATAAAGCTTGCCAGCTTTGCGCTTTTTGTGCTATTTTTAGCGGGTTGCGGTCATTCAAACGGCCCAAGATCACTTTATTATTGGGATGGATCATATAGTAGCTCGCTATATAGCTATCTAAATGAAGAGGGCGATACAAACGAGCAAATTTCACGCTTAGAAAATTTGGTGCAGATCTCAACACAAAAGGGCTATAAGATCGCTCCTGGCGTATACGCACACCTTGGACTTTTGTATCTAAATAACGGAAATTTAGGCGCTGCAAATGCAAATTTTGACAAAGAAGTAGAGAATTTCCCAGAGTCAAGAGAGTATATAAATTTCATCAAAGGCTCTAAAAATTTAACTCCAAAAAAAGTAGAGCAAAAAGAGGGGGCAAATAATGAAAAATAGCCTTAAATTTATAGCCTTTGCATTTTTAGCAGTATTTTTTACGGGTTGCTCTATAAAAGAGCCTGAGCCATACGACTACTCAGAATTTTTACAAAAAAGACCTCACTCTATCTTAGTGCTTATGCCAACAAACGATAGCACAGAAATTTCAGGCCCAGCAGCTGTTTTAGCAAATGCAGTCGCACCACTAAGTGAAGCAGGATACTATGTATTTCCAGTGGCTCTTGTAAATGATACCTTTAAGCTAAATGGCATAACCGAGCCAAGCGAGATCGCAGCCGTGCCACTAAATAAGCTTGATAAAATTTTTCATGCCGATAGTGTGCTTTATATAAACATAAAAGATTATGGTACGAGCTATGCAGTCATCTCAAGCTCAACAAAGGTCATTCTTGAAGCAAAGCTTATCGATATAAAAAGTGGCGCTACTCTTTGGCAAGGTAGTGCCATAGCAGCAGAAGATAGCAGTAGTGGCCAAAGTAGCCTACTTGGTATGTTAGTCTCAGCTGTCATCTCACAAGTGGCAAATACCATCTCAGATAGATCGTATGATCTAGCAGTGATGGCAGATGCTTATTTGTTTTCAAGAGATTGCCATAACTGCATACTTTATGGACCATATTCGCCGCATTATGGCAAAGATGCACAGCTTCATAAAGATAGATAATTAATGAACACTCATCGTCTTGGGATACTCCTTACTTTAGTTGGCGGTATCCTTTGGGGATTTAGTGGGGTTTGTGGGCAGTATCTATTTTCACTTGGTATAAATTCTGATTTTTTGGTGCCATATAGACTGATGCTAGCTGGCATTGTTATTGTGATTTTTTATGCTTTTAAAGAACCAAGTACCGTTTTTGCTCCGATTAAAGATATAAAGCTCCTTAGCGAGTTTTTAGTCTATGCTTTGCTTGGGCTTATGATGACGCAGTATGCTTATTTTTACTCCATTGAGCTTTCAAATGCCGCAGTTGCAACTGTTATTCAATACACTGCTCCTGCTTTAATTTTAATGGTCATTTGTATAAAAGAAAAACGCGTCCCAAGAAAACTTGAAATTTTGGCTCTATTTTTAGCCATGCTTGGCGTATTTTTCCTGAGCACACATGCGCAAATTTCATCTCTTGTCATTTCGCCAAAAGCACTATTTTGGTGCTTAGTTAGCGCTATTTGCGTTTGTGTTTATAATCTTGCTCCAGCAAGGCTAAATACTAAATATTCAGTCACTCTCACACTTGGCTGGGGAATGGTTATGGGCGGAGTGGTGCTTGCTTGCTATATGAGACTTTGGGAATTTGCTGGGCTTAATGGGATAAATCAATGGCTTGCATTTATTGCTGTTATTACGCTTGGCACCATTTTTGCATTTAGCTTTTATATGATAGGTGTTAAGCTAATAGGCGCAGCAAAAGCTAGTTTATTAGCCTGCATAGAACCGCTAAGCGCAGCATTTTTTGGCTATTTTTGGCTTGGAACAAAATTCGTATTTTGGGATTTTTTAGGATTTGCTCTAATAATCTCTTGTATATTTTTACTATCAAAAAGAGAAAAATTATGATATTTCTAGCACAAACTGATACGACAGCTGGCTTTTTGAGTAAAGATTATAAAGAGATAAATAGGGCCAAAATGCGTGATGAAAATAAGCCTTGCCTTATCACGACGGCAAAATTTAGCGTTTTAAATGAGCTTGTTAGAGTGCCAAAAAAATATAAAAATTTCATACGCCGTTCAAGAAAAGCCACATTTTTGTATCCGAATTTAAAGGCTATTAGAGTCGTAAAAGAGTGTGAGCACGAAAAATTTTTAGCTAAATTTGACTGGCTTTATTCAAGCAGTGCAAACAAAAATGGGCAAAATTTTAATGAAGCTTGGGCTATGAGCGTGGCTGATGAAATAGTAGATGATCATTTTTTCGAAGATGCTCCATCAAAAATTTATAAAATTTCTCGAAAAAAAATAAAACGTTTAAGATAACTAGTAAATTTATACAGCCACTACCTTTTTAAACTCATCTAAATTTTTTAGTGCTTCATCTATACCAATCAGCCAAAATTCGCACTTTGTTGTATCTTTTTTAAAGTGTTTTTTCATTAGCTCTTCCACACTTTTTGTACCACACTCTATTAAAAATTGTTTATAAATTTTGCAAAATTTTGCTTCATCTTTTTTAAACTCACTTAGAAAAAATTGTGATAGTAGATAACCGACACTATAAGGATAGTTGTAAATGTAGTTATCTGTTTTATAAAAATGTGGCTTAAAATATGGCAAAAATTCTTCAACATCGCTCGTGCTGTCTTTATAAAATTTATCCCAAGCTTGTTTTAAAAGATCGCTTGCATCTTTTTTGCTGACTTGACCTTTTTGTCGCAGCTTTATAAAACCAGTCTCAAACTCGTATCTAACGCTTATATGAAGTAAAAAATTTGCAGCGCTTTTTAGTTCCTGCCATAAAATTTCTACCCTAAGGGAGTTATCTTTTTTTAGCTCATTTCGTAAAAGAGTCTCATTAAATGTACTCGCGCTCTCGGCTAAGCTCATTGGAAAATTTGCGCTTAAAACCGGAAGATCACGCATCAAGTAGTAGTGCCAAGCATGCCCAAGCTCATGAGCTTGCTGGATTAAGTGCGAAAGAGTATTCATGTAGGTGGTAAAAATTCTTGGTTGCTTAAATTTTGGCAAACTCACAAAAAATGCTCCACCAGCTTTATTCTCTCGCACTTCGCTTTCTATCCAGTGTTTATCTATCATAAGCTTGATAAAGCTATCTTCACCCAGTGGTTTTAATACTTTTTTGATGATTTTAATAGCCTCGTCATGAGAAATTTCACTGTGCTTGCTAAGTGGATAAGGTGCCAAAAGATCGCAACTTCTCATGCTTTTGTCACCTAAAAAGCTAGCTCTTACTCTTACGCATTCTCTTATTTTTTCCAATCTTTTGCTAATGGCTTCTTGCATGGCGTTTAAAGTGTCAAGGCTCATTTTATTTTCTTCAAGGCTTGGAGTTAAAAAATCAACTTTTGCTGCCTTAAATTTAGCCAGTCTAAATCCATGAAGCATATTTAAGATATCAAGATAAAGATCGGCAAATTTATCATAGTGAGAACTCAGGCCATCAAACACATTTTTGCGTAAAATTTCATCATCTGATCCTTTTAATATACCCATACATTTTGCAAGATTATAGCTTTGTGTATTTGCATTTTTATTGGTAGCAGAGATATTTATTAAATTATTTAGATGTCTAAAATTTGCAAAAAGTGGAAAAAAATTTGTGAGCGCTAAATTTGCAAAAAATTCTCTTTCGCTCTTTTTTCGTATTTTGCTCTTGCTATTTTTATGCTCTAAATATAGAAATTTTATATGTTTAAATTGAGTGCTTTGAAAAATTTTATCATCACTTTTTAGGCTATCAAATTTATCAAAAAGTAGCTCCTTTGCCGTATCAAGTTTAGCTTTTTGCTCTTTTATTTTTAACTCAAATTTACTAGCTAGCTCATCTTTTGTATTATCACTACTTTTGCAACGACAAAATGCGAGTAGGCTAGCTGCTTCCTTGTATGCTTCTTCGTATGAGATGATAGCTTTGGTAAGCTCACTATTGTTTAAAAAATTAACCAAATTTTCATTTTGTGCTTTTAGATTTTCAAACGATGAGATAAAAATTTCGCTATTAAAATCTACATAAGAATCATCAAAGCTCCATCTCATATTTTCTCCTTAAAATGATAGTAAAAATACAAATATATGGTGGCTTATAAGACCTAAAATAGCTGGCACGCTACATCTTTTAATGAGCGAAAGCGGGCTAATGTGAAGCATACCTGAAATGGCTACCACTACGCCAGAGACAGGTGAAAGTGGTCTAGCTATTGTGGAGGCTTGATGCATAGGAAGCACGAGCATAACAGAGTTGATGTTTAAGCTCTTAGCTATATTTGGCACCATGTTTAAAAGCGGATAAAAGCTTGCACCATTTGAGCCAGCTATGATTGTAACGATGGTTGTTATAAATACAAAAAGTATAGACATGCCAAGTCCCCCAAAGCCTATGCTTTTTGCCAAATTTACAATAGCATCAAGCATACCAAGAGCTTTAAACCCTTCAGCAAATATACCAGCTGCTACAACTAGCATAACAACACCACTTAAGCTTTTTGCCATGGCATTAAAAAATACTTTTAGCCCTTCGCCAAGCTTTTCAAAGCTAAATTTATGTCTAAATGCTTCAAAAACCATAGCAATTATCATAGAAAGGATTATGACACTTGATATGTTTAGTTTTATAGTTTTTAAACAATATGGCGAAAAAACTACTACTAAAATCATCGGTAAAAATGGTAAAAGAGCGTAGATCATAGGTGCTTGCTCTTTTGGAACATCCACCTTATCGTCAAAACTAATGCTCTCTCCTACATGCTCGCTACAAACCCAACCTTCTTTTTTGTCTAAGTATCTATTCCAAAGAACTAATGCAATGCCGATCACGAGCGCAGTTGGAAGAGCTGCTGGAATTTTATAGATAAAAACATAATCAAGCACCTCAAGTTCAGTTGCTTTTGCAGCAGCAGCTGTTGATGAGCCAAGAAGTACCATTGAGCTAGCTCCACTCATCGCACAAATACTACCAACGCTTAGCTTATTCAGTCCTAGTGATATAAGAACTGGTCCAAGAAGTGCAAGACAAAGCACGCCAAGTCCAACTGCACTAGTTATTACCATGCTTATAAGTTTTGCTACGCAAAAAGCTATGAATATCATAAAATATGGGCTTTTTATGGCTTTAAACCTTTTTGTGGCGATGCCTACAAAGGCTTGATTTGCTCCGATATGAGTCATATAACTTGCAAAACCGACCATTAACATAATTAAAAGTCCAAGTTGCGAAAAATTATTTGAGAGCATATAGCGGATAAACTCAACTATATCTAGTAAGGAATTTCCAGTGCTCTTTACCTTTTCTGGTAAAAATTTTCCCGTATCAAGAATGACCGAAGAGACAAGCATGATAACGCCAGATAGTAAAAGCACGAAAGTGGCGTATTTGCCTTTTAAAATCGCCCAGCCTACAACAAAAAGCGTAAGTAAGGCTATGATTAGACCAAGAGTATGCATTTTTGCTCCTTATTAAGATATTTAAAAACCAGAATACAAAATCAAAAATACACTTAAATATAAAAATAATATTTATATACTTGCAATTATACTACTTGTTATATTGAAATTTCGCTTTTATTTATAAAAATATTATCGATTTTATAAATGAGATTGCTACTTTTATGACTAAGATGTAAAAGATGAATATAAAATTTTAATATTAAGTGCGACTATTGTAGTGTGATTTAAAGCTAATTAAAATATTCAAAATATAAAAGATGCAAATATTTGGTTTGGTAAAAATTCAAATGATGCCAGTAGTAACTTATTTTAGTATTTACTCCCTCGGAAGTCCGTTTTTATCAAACTTGTTGCTGATTAACTTACCCGCTTCGTCGTATTTTTTGGTGCGGATGAGCCTGCCGCGCTCAAACTCGCCCTGGGCCTCTAGTTTGCCGTTTGCGTAGTAGTGTTTCGCCGTGCCGGTTTCCAGCCCGTCCTCAAACATCACTCTAGCTTTTAGCTTGCCGTTTTCGTGATACTCCTCGTACAGTCCGTGATAGCGTCCGTTTTTAAACATCACTTTTGCCGCCAGCGCCCCGCTCTCGTAGTAGTCCAACCCTGCGCCCGTTTGGCGGCCGTCTTTGTACTCGTATTCGCCTCTAAGTTTGCCGCTTGGGTAGTATTCGCGCACGACGCCGTCCTTTTCGCCGTCTTTGTAATTTTCTACCACGTGCGTTTTGCTGTTTTCGTAAAATCGCTTCCAAACGCCTTGTTTGCGGTCGTTTTTGTATTCGCCCGTCTCCTCCACGACGCCGCTTTCGTAGTACCACGTCTCCGCGCCCTCTCGCTTGTCATTTTTGTAGGTTCGCTTGCCGCGGATTTTGCCGCTTTTATAATAGTCGACGTCCTCGCCGTTTCGAAGTCCGCCAACGTATGGGCTGCGTGCGCTAACTTCGCCGCTAACGTAATAGTCGGTAAATACGCCCTCTCGCTTGTCCGCTTTGTAGGTACCCTCCTGCTTTAACGCGCCGCCCTCGTCGAAGTAGTAGCGGCGGTAGAGTCCGTCGCGGACGTCATTTTTGTATTCGCTCTCGCCCATCAGCGCGCCGCTATCTGCGTGGTAGTGCTTCGCCGTGCCCTCGCGGACGCCGTTTTTTAGGGGGTATTCGTTTGAGGGCTTGTCCCTGCCGTCAAAATAGTCCCTGTATCGCACCGCCGTGCCGCCCTCTACGTCTATCTCGCGTATGAGCGTGGGCGGCAGAGGTTTTAACCTCGGATAGACCATGCCCATCGCATTTACGTCATATAGGTCCTCGACGCTGTATCGAAGCATCTTTAGCGTGCCGTCGTAGGGCTTGCCTTTTACGCAGTAAAGCCCGTTTTTGAGGCTCACTTCGGGCTTCATTACGACTTTTGGCTCCAGCGCCTGCGCACCTATCGCTAGAAGCGGGAGTAAAAATAGAAATTTTAGTATTTTCATGGTTTTTCCTACTTTGTTTGATTTTGGTGATTTTAAAATTTGAAACTAAATTTAAGGTGAAGGCGCGGTTATTTCGGATGAGTTAAATTTGAAGGCTCACATCAAATTTAACCGTCTTTTAACGCTTCGACGACGACCGTCCACTCGCGCACGAGCCTTTCAAAGCTAAAATTTGCGTTTGCGGAGCTAGTCGAGGGTAGCTTGACGGGTTCTTTACCCGTTGCGTTTAAAATTCGAGTTTTTAGATACTTTTCGCAGATTTCGTGCGCCTTGCCGCCGTTTGCGAATACCTGCGCTATGCGCGCTCCGCTAAAGATCGGCTCTAAATTTGCTGGCTTGACGGCGGTCATTTTAGCATCGCTCGAGCCCTTTATCTCGCACGAGATCGCAGCGTCGTAGATAGCGATGCGGTGAGCTAGCAGAAAATCTATCTTTTCATCCGTACTAGTAGGCGTCGGAGCGTTTAAAATCCCGGCCAGCACCAGCCAAAAGCGATTTTGCGGATTTGCGTAGTAAAAGCCCAGCTTGCGAGAGGGGGCGGAGGGAAAGGAACCGAGGATTAAAATTTTAGAGTTTTTATCAAAAACCGGTTTAAAAGGATGGGTTTGGCTCATTTTGCGCCTTTTAAATTTGCCGCGTTAAATAAAATTTCAAATTTGAAAGCAAATTTAACCGCCCGAACGAGCGGCTAAATTTACAGATATTTTCCCTCGCCCGTCAAATTTAGGCGAGAGAAATTTGCGCCTTACTCGGCTACGGTATCGGCAGAGGCATCCTCGGCGCTCTCAGGCGCGCTAGACTCGACCTCGTCGCTAAAGTCAGCCAAGCTTAGCCGTTTTAGCTGGCGGTAGCGTCTTTGCGCGTCGGCCTTGTTTTTAGCTAGCAGCTCGTCCGCGTGCTGCGGATTTGTCTTTCTAAGCGAGTTGTAGCGAACCTCGTTTAGCAAAAACTCCTCGTAAAGCGACCAATCCGGCTCTTTTGAGGTCATTTTGAGCGGATTTTTGCCCTCTTTGATTAGGCGCGGATCGTAGATGTAGGTCGGCCAGTAGCCGCATTTAGTCGCTAGTTCGCCTTGACCGCCGGAGTAGGCCATGCCGCCTTTTATACCGTGCGCGATACACGGCGAATACGCGATCACGAGGCTAGGTCCGTCGTAGGCCTCGGCTGCAGCGATGGCTTTTATCGTGTTTGCCTGGCTCGCGTTTGAGTTAATTTGAGCTACGAAGATATTTCCGTAGGTCATCGCGATGTAGCCTAGGTCTTTTTTCTGCATCGGCTTGCCAGATGCCGTAAATTGCGCTATCGAACCCGCGCGACTTGATTTTGAGCTTTGACCGCCGGTGTTTGAGTAAACTTCAGTGTCAAGCACCAGTACGTTTACGTTCTCGCCGCTAGCTAGCACGTGGTCAAGCCCGCCAAAGCCGATGTCGTAGGCCCAGCCGTCGCCGCCGATGATCCACTGGGATTTTTTGACGAGATATCTTTTTAGCTCTAAAATTTCTTTCACGCCCTCTACGTCTAAATTTTGCTCCAAAATCGGCGTTAAAATTTTAGTGATTTGCGTCGTTTTCTCGCCGTCGTTTTTGTGCGCGATCCAGTCGGAGTATAGCGCGGCTAGGGCATTTGGCACGGCATCTTTGGTGCGTAGCATTACGTCTTCTATACGGTGACGAAGTGTCTCTACCGCGACGTTCATACCCATACCAAACTCCGCGTTATCCTCAAAGAGCGAATTTGCCCACGCTACGCCCTTGCCCTCTTTGTTCGTCGTATAAGGCGTCGAAGGCGCGCTACCGCCGTAGATCGAGCTACAACCGGTGGCATTTGCCACGATCATACGGTCGCCGAACAGTCTCGTAACAAGCCCGATATAAGGCGTCTCGCCGCATCCGGGGCACGCGCCGTGAAACTCAAATAGCGGCTGTGCAAAGCCAACGCCCTTGACGCTATCTTTGCTCATTAGGTCGTCTTTGTAGGTTACCTTTTTAAATAAATAATCGGCGTTTTCCTGTTCGTTTTTCTCCATCTCCTCGGCCAAAGGAACCATGACGAGCGATTTTTCCTTGCTCGGGCAGTTTTGAGCGCACAGCTCGCAGCCCGTACAGTCTAGAGGACTCACTTGGATTTTGTATTTTAGCCATTTTACCTCTTTACCTTTTGCGTCTAGGACGTGATCTTGCACAGTTTGCGGCGCGGCGGCGAGCTCGTTTTCGTCGATGAGAAACGGGCGGATCACCGCGTGCGGGCAGACGAAGGCGCACTGGTTGCACTGGATGCAATTTTCCTCGATCCATTTTGGCACCATCACGCCGATACCGCGTTTTTCGTATGCCGTAGTGCCTGATTTAAAGTGTCCGTCTTCAAAACCCACAAAGGCCGAAACGGGCAGGCTGTCACCCCTAGCGGCATTGATAGGTTTAACGATTTTTTCTATAAATTCGTCGCCGACGTATTTTTCCTCATTTGCGGCGTCATCCGTCAAATTTGCCCAGCTAGGGTCGACTGCGACCTTAACCAGCCCGTCCGCGCCCATATCGATAGCCTTGTAGTTCATCTCCACGATCGCTTCGCCCTTTTTGGCGTAGGCTTTGTGCGCGTACTCTTTCATGTATTTTTGCGCGTCGGCAAACGGGATGATGTCTGCAAGCTTAAAAAACGCCGACTGCATGATGGTGTTCGTGCGGTTTTTTAGCCCGATCTCGCGAGCTAGCTTAGTGGCGTTGATGATGTAGAAATTTACTCTTTTAGCGGCTAAAATTTTCTTTACTTTATTCGGCAGTTTAGCGACCGTCTGCTCGGCGTCCCAGATCGAGTTTAGCAGGAACGTCCCGCCCTCGCGGATACCGTCTATGACGTCGTAAATTTCAAGATACGCAGCGACCGAGCAGGCTACGAAGTGCGGATTTGAGACGAGGTAGGTCGAGCGGATCGGGTTTTTGCCGAAGCGCAGGTGCGAGCGTGTGTAGCCGCCTGATTTTTTGCTATCGTAGGCAAAATAGGCCTGCGCGTAAAGATCGGTTTTATCGCCGATGATTTTGATGGAGTTTTTATTGGCTCCTACGGTACCGTCCGCGCCAAGACCGTAAAATAGGCACTCTTTCACGCTTGCATCGCTTAGCGAAATTTTCTCGCCGACTTTTAACGATGTAAATGTCACGTCGTCCTCGATACCGACGGTAAAGCCGTTTTTAGGCCCCTCTAAATTTAGATTTTCAAAGACTGCTAGCATCTGAGCCGGATCGACGTCTTTTGAGCTTAGGCCGTAGCGGCCGCCTACGATCACGGGCTGATTTTTGCGTCCGTAAAACGCAGCCTTAACGTCCAGATATAGCGGCTCGCCGAGGCTTCCGGGCTCTTTCGTGCGGTCTAGCACGGCGATCTTTTCTACCGTTTCAGGCATCACGTCAAATAGGTATTTTAGGCTAAACGGACGGTATAGATGCACTTTTAGCACGCCTACTTTTTCGCCTTTTGCGCGTAGGTGATCGACGACTTCTTCTAGAGTTTGCGTGACAGAGCCCATCGCGACCACGAGGCGCGTAGCGTGCGGATCGCCGTAATAATTAAACGGCTTATAATCGCGTCCCGTGATTTTTGAAATTTCTTTTAGATACTCGGCCACGATATCAGGCACCGCGTCGTAGTAGCGGTTAGCTAGCTCGCGCGTCTGGAAGTAGATGTCGTCGTTTTGTGCCGTACCGCGAGTTTTCGGGTTTTCTGGGCTTAGCGCCTCGTCTCTAAATTTTTGCAGCGCCTCGCGGTCAAGAAGCCTATCAAAGTGCGCGTAGTCAAGTACCTCGATCTTTTGTATCTCGTGGCTCGTGCGAAATCCGTCGAAAAAGTGCAAAAACGGCACGCGACCCTTGATCGCGGCTAGATGCGCGACGCCCGCGATATCCATGACCTCTTGCACGGAACCACTTGCCAGCATAGCAAATCCCGTCTGGCGACAGGCATAAATGTCCTGATGATCGCCAAAGATAGAAAGCGCCTGGGCCGCGATAGAGCGCGCGCTCACGTGGATGACGCCGGGTAGTAGCTGGCCTGCGATTTTGTACATATTGGGGATTTTTAGCAAAAGGCCTTGCGAAGCCGTGTACGTCGTAGTCAGCGCGCCTACTTGCAGCGAGCCGTGCACGGTACCAGCAGCTCCGCCCTCGCTTTGCATTTCGACTACTTTAACCGGCATGCCGAATAGATTTTTCTTACCCTGAGCCGCCCACATATCGGTGTAATCGGCCATCGGCGAGCTAGGAGTGATCGGGTAGATGCCCGCAACCTCCGTAAATGCGTAAGCCGCGTGCGCCGCAGCTTCGTTTCCGTCCATAGTTTTCATTATTTTAGCCATTTTTCCGCCTTAAATTTTCTTACGATTTTTAAAAATCTTTTATTATAGAGATAGTTTCCAAAATCTACTATTAATCTATGTCATTAATAAATTCTGAGAATTTTGTCTTTTGAATTACTAACTTTAAGCAAAATTCCATTACCGTAATGAAAAAAATTAAAGATAAAATTTGATAAGTGTTCATAGGGTAGCCTATTTAAGGGTTATAGCTCTTACTTTTTGTGCTTTTATATTTAACACTACTGAGTTTGTCCCAGTGCCACTTTTAAGTGATATTGCGAAAGATTTTGACATGAGCACGGCCGATACCGGCCTTATCATCACGATTTATGCGTGGAGCGTCACGATACTCTCTTTACCGCTTATGCTTTTAACTGCAAATTTAGAACGAAGATCTCTTCTTTTAAAAGTTTTTATCGTATTTGTTGTAGCTCATACGCTTTGCGCCTTTGCTTGGAATTTTAAAATTTTAATTATTGCTCGGTTGATGATAGCTATTGCTCATGCTATTTTTTGGGCTATCACTGCTTCACTTGCTGTTAGGCTAGCTCCGATAAATAAAAGCTCACAAGCTCTTGGATTACTAGCTCTTGGCACATCGCTAGCGATGATACTTGGTCTGCCACTTGGAAGAATTTTAGGTGATGCACTTGGTTGGCGTGTGACCTTTGGATTGATAGGAATTTTTGCTGTTGGTGTTGGAGCTTGGCTATATAAAATTTTGCCACTTCTGCCAAGTAAAAACTCAGGGTCGCTTAAAAGCTTGCCAGAGATTGCAAGAAATGGCCTTTTAATGGTCGTATTTTTACTAACTGCAATTATCATAAGTGCGCATTTTAGCACCTATAGCTACATTGAGCCATTTGCAAAAGATATCAGTGGCTTTGATGGGAAATTTATCACAATATTCTTGCTTATATTTGGCGTTGCTGGTGTGGTTGCAAGCCTGCTTTTCTCTAAATTTTATAAGCTTATTCCAAATACATTTTCAGCAATTTCTATCATGCTTATTTTATGTTGCTTGATTTTGTTAAATTTTATTGCTAAAAATGAAGTTTTAATGCTAGTCTTGGCCTTTGTTTGGGGGCTTGGCATAGCTGGTGTAAATATGAGCTTTCAAATAAAAGTGCTAAGTCTTGCCTCAAATGCAACTGATGCTGCAATGGCGATATTTTCGGCTATTTATAACATAGGCATCGGAGCAGGGGCGCTAATAGGGCATCAGACGATAGTTCATTTAGGCGAGCAAAATATCGGTAATGTTGGTAGTTTTTTTGCCGCAAGCGGACTTATCATATTTTTATTTACGGTATCTAAGATTAAAAGAGTTTAGATGTTTAAATATCTAAGCAAAACGTTACAAATTTCTACATATAAGTGATAATAAATATCATAACTAAGAAAAATTTTAGTTAAGCTTCCTTATAATCATTATCAGAAAATGAATAAATTTTAGGAGCTTATTATGTCAGTTTTAGTTATCGGCGCAGATGAGATAACGCCTATCAAGGCAGTTTTACATGATTTGGGAGCTGAGAAGATAGAACACTGGGATGCTAGAAATGAAAACCGCGTAAATCGCAAGCCAATCCCTCAAGATACCGAGTGTGTGGTGATGCTAACTAGCTTTTTAAACCACAACACGATGAAGACTATTAAAACTCAAGCAAAAAAGAGAAATATTCCAATTGTTTGTGCAAAAAGAAGCGTTAGTTGCGTATTTTGCGAGTACTGCAAGGTCTTTGGACTAGATAAGGAATTTGGATGCAAAGAATAATCAATGAGATTCGGGCTTTTATCAGATATTGGCGAAATAACTCCAAATATTTTTGCAAAGCTTGACAAGCTTTCACGTGCAAAAATTTTTATTGCACTTTATAATTCTGGTGTAGAAAGTGAGCTAAAAATACCGCTTTCTTACGCTAAATTTCTAAATTTCAAAGAAATTTTTGAGGCCAGGATAAATTTCCTGCTTCGTGAGAAATGTCTAAATTGTAAGCCAGCAGATCGCTTTTGTTTTTCATCAAATATCATCATAAATGCTTATTTAAAAGGCGACTTTTCAAAGATAAAATTTATAGCAAAAGAGCCAAAAATGGCGGCTGCAAAGATGATAAAAATGCTTTATGCAAGTGGGAAATTTGAGTTTTGTATCGATGCGGCACAGATGTTTTGTCAATTTGTTTATGATAAAATACGCCTCCGCCATCAAGACAAAGAGGTCATGCTAAATGGTGGTGTCATTTCGGTCAAAAAAGATGGTAAAAATTTGCTCAGTGTCATGCCAAGCTTTAAAAAAGTGAGCTTTGATGATATGAGAAATTTAAACGACGATATAGATAGAGCCGTCGGTGTGCTTGGTCACGAGTGTGAGATGGTTTATATCGTTTTTCCTAGAAATGAGGAATTTAGGCGACACGTTGAGGTTAGGCACTGTTGTGCGAGAGGTTTGATCAAGCTTGTGCCTTATACGATTATTAGTAAAATTTTTTAAAAAGGATAAAAATGATAGGTATAGTTTATGGAAGCAGCATGGGAAATACCGAAGATGCAGCAAAACTTATAAGTGAGGGTCTAGGCCTTGAAAATGAGCTTTTAAACGTTGCCGATGTAGACGCAGCAAAACTAAATAGCTTTGATAAGCTCATCCTTGGTACATCAACCTGGGGTAGTGGCGATCTTCAAGATGACTGGGATGCGTTTGACTTTAAAGCGCTAAATCTAAGCGGAAAAACAGTCGCTGTTTTTGGCATGGGTGATAGCGAGAGCTACTCTGATGAGTACTGTAATGGCATGGCAAAGCTTTATGATGAGGTCGTAAAAGCTGGCGCAAAGGTAGTTGGTGAGGTTAGCACTGACGGATATACATTTGATGGCTCTGATGCCGTAAAAAATGGAAAATTTGTAGGTTTAGCGCTTGACGCTGACAATCAAAGCGACAAAACTGAGGGTAGAATTTCAGCTTGGATCGAGCAGATAAAACCTTACTTTGCTTAATGTAATTTTAGCTAGATTTTCTAGCTAAAATTTTCATATATCCATAGCTGAGATGAAGCTTTTTATCCTCTCATTTTGGCTGTTAAAAAACTCATCTACCAAGCCATCAAATGCGATCACACCTTTATCTAAAAACAAAATTCTATCAGCTATCTTTCTAGCAAAATTCATATTATGAGTAACGATGATCATAGACTTTTTCTCTTTTGCAAGAGATAAAATAACCTTTAAAACTTCAGCCTCAAGCTCTGGATCAAGCGCGCTTGTAGGCTCGTCAAGTAGTAAAAAGTATGGATTTACAGCTAGGGCTCTAGCGATGGCCACGCGCTGTGCTTGTCCGCCTGAGAGCCTGTTTGGATAGGTATCTTCTTTGTGGCTAAGCCCCACTTTAGCTAAAAGCTCTTTTGCCTCTTTTATTGCTTCGTTTTTATCCTTTTTTTGAACATAGATCGGAGCTTCGGTGACATTTTGAAGCGCTGTTAGGTGTGGGAAAAGGTTAAAACTTTGAAAAACCATGCCTGTTTTTTTGCGAATTTCTAAAAGCTTTTTTGAGCTAAGCTTCTCTTTAAAATTTATAGCTCTATCATCTACCTCTAAAATGCCACTTTGTGGGATCTCAAGTAAATTTATGCATCTAAGAAGCGTTGATTTGCCACAACCAGATGAGCCAACTATCACGGTCGTTTGCCCCTCTTTAAAGCTTATGTTTATGTTATCTAGCACCAAATGATCGCCATAAGATTTGCTTATATTTTTAAAATTTATAGCCATTAGACATACCTTGAGACAGCTTTTTCAAGCCTTGATTGAAGATAGGTTAAGAGTGTGCAAACCACTAGATAGATAAGTGCTGCTAGGATGTAGAGGATGAGTGGCTCAAAGGTCCTTGCTGCGATCCTTTGAGCGACCATAAACATATCAACCATCGTTATAGAAGCTGCTAGTGAAGTGTCTTTAACAAGGCCTATAAATGTGTTTGAAAGCGGTGGCAACGAGATCCTCACTGCTTGAGGTGCGATGATACGCTTTAAAATTTGATAGTGCGTCATGCCAAGCGATGTGGCAGCCTCCCACTGACCTTTTGGCACAGAAAGAATGGCAGCCCTTACGGACTCAGAGGCATAAGCACCCACGTTTAGACTAAATGCAATAGTCGCCGCGCTCCAAGTATCAAGCGTGATGCCGATGCTAGGAAGTCCGTAAAATACGATAAAAAGCTGCACAAGAAGCGGCGTACCGCGAAATATCCAAACGTAGGTGGCAAATATAAATTTTAAAATTTTTATATTTGAAAGCCTTGCTACTGCTGTGATAATGGCGATGACAAGCCCTAGCGAAAACGAGAGCAATGTAAGCGGGATCGTCACCTTTAAAAGTGCGATAATCATCGGTAGCGTCGAGCTTGAAACAAGCTCGATCACTCTATCTAAATTTTCCATTTTTGCCTTGTTGGTTTATAAATTTATTTTGAGACGTCTTTGCCAAAGTAGCTTTTTGAGATAGCTTCTAGTTTGCCTTCTTTTGAAAGTTCGTTTAGAGCATTTGAAATTTGCTCTGCGAGTTCGGCGTTGTCTTTTTTAACAGCTGCTGCTGTGTAGTCTTTCTCATCAAGTGAGGCAGCTATCTTTACAGGTGCGTTTGGGCGCTCTTTTATGAAGTCGTAAAATACGATGTTATCTCTTACAACAGCATCTACGCGTCTTGATATAAGAAGCTCCATACTTTTAGCAAAACTATCTGTTACGACGTGTTCAGCGCCGTATTTTACGGCGACTTTTGCCCAGTTGCTCGTAGCTGAGTGCACGCTTTTTTAATATGCTCGCTTTTCTATTCACCAAGCCATTCTATCTTCTAGCGAAGGATAGAAATCTTCAAAGTGAAACTGATCTTCAAAAGTAGGATCATAGTATTTTGTTCTTTTTCCATATGGTCTAAATTCATCTATATAAGTGCCTTCTAACTTTATATTAAATACTTGTTCATCTAGATTAACTTTGATTCTAGATAACTGCTGTGCATGACTATAAGTAGGTTTAATGTAAAGTAGAATTTTATTAAAGCTATCAGTACTAATTCCATACATATCTAAGAATTCAAGTAAACCTAAGATAGGATAACTATTAACAATTGGATAGATACCATCAGATTCTTCACCATTAGGTCTACCATCTTTAAGTTCATACTCATTATCATAATTAAGAGATCCTTCTTTAAAGTCTCCTATCTGAGACATTAGAAATTTATCATCACCTACTTTAATTATTGATCTAGGTATACCTAATTCATTTATAGTAGGTCTATTAGTTTCAGTAGCTTCTTTAGATCTATAAAAGTTAGTATCAGGAATAAGTCCACCTAACATTCTACCTCCAGTTTGAGCATAAGTATAATACCTAGAAGTTCTCTCACCAACTTTATGAACAGTACAACTAAGTTTAACTGTCTTATGTCCATAATTATTTTTAGTTATAAATGGTTCAACATCACCATAACTAAACTTATCCGGACAACCTTCATCACTACCTACAATCAATCTTACATTAATACCATATTGATTCTGATACACGTAAGTTTTATTTGAAGTAAATTTAAATTTATCTGCACCAACGCTACTAACTAAACCTGTAGTTAAAAAAGCTGCTATTAAAATATTTTTCACTTTACTCTCCTTATTTCTCTTGTGATTTTAGTTTTATCTTTCTGATTCATTGTCTCTTTTTGCTACTTTTATTAGAGTATTGTAGATATTTTCTATCTCATAAGCTCTGCCTACACCTTTTCTTGAGTTTAAAACTTTTGTAGTGTAACTATCTTGCCATTATAGATAATCTTATGTTTTTTTGCTTCATCTAGAAATCTATTTGCTAAATCCTTAGTTATCTCTTCATAGATAACCTCAACTCCAAGCATAGGTAATTACTCTAACATAGAATTAACTCCATATAGCTCTTCTGGATATTGTCCTGGATAACCTACTCTCATAAGATTGATTATTTCATTAGAATTTCTATCTTCGTTTATGCTTACTTGGTTAAACACAACGTCTGCTTTGCCAGCGTCAAATGCAGCTAGCATCGCGTCCCATGGAGCTGTTAGAAACTCAACTTTTAAATTTAACTTTTGCGCTACTGCTCTTGCGATATCTACGTCATATCCTACTAGCTCATTTTTGTCATTATAAAATGTAAAAGGTGCGTAAGTGCCTTCAGTTGCTACTGTTAGCACGCCATCTTTTATAGTTTTTGCTTGCAAATTTAGAGCCATTGCAAGCACGGCTACTACTTTTAATAAATTTGTAAATTTCATTTTGATCATTTATTTTGAAATATCTTTTCCAAAATATTTCATCGAAATTTCGCTTATCTTACCTTCGGCTTTTAGCTCATCAAGCGCTTTGTTTATCGCTTCTAGTAGCTCGGTGTTGCCTTTTTTAAGAAGTGCAGCTGTTGGCATCGGCTCATTACTAGTATATGCGATCTTTAGCGGTGCATTTGGGCGTTGTTTGATGTAGTCAAAAAATGTGACATTGTCATTTATCGTATCGTCAGCTCTTTTTGAGATGATAAGCTCCACGCCTTTGCTAAAGCCATCAGCCACGACTACTGTTGCGCCATTTTTCTCAGCTATCGCTGCCCAGTTGCTAGTTGCAGAGTGCACGCTTTTTTTGCCCTTTAGATCAGCAAAACTTTTGATATCGTTATTATCTTTATGCACGACAATTACAGGATATGGCATGGTGTAAGGCACGCTCATATCATACTTTTTCTTTCTATCTTCGTTTATGCTAACTTGGTTAAAAACAACGTCTGCTTTGCCAGCGTCAAATGCAGCAAGCATCGCGTCCCATGAAGCTTCGATAAATTTTAGCTTTACGCCTAGTTTTTTTAGCCACGGCTCTTGCTATCTCCACGTCATAGCCCATTAGCTCATCTTTTTCATTGTGAAATGAAAATGGCGAATAAACGCCTTCTGTTGCTATCCTTATGACGCCATCTTTTTTGATCTGCTCGTAAGAATTTGCTAAGGCAGAATTTAAAGAGAGCAAACAGCCAACTACGCAGAGCGCACCAAATTTAAAAGCACTAGAAAATTTCATACAAAACTCCTTATTAAGAAAAATAAAATCAATAACGGAATTTGCAAAAAAAGATAAATTTAAGATTTATGCAAATGTTAGTCACAACTGCGACCTAGGTAATATTTTGGCGCTATTTTATCACAAAAATAAAAGGGCGGCGTCTCACTCCGCTAAAAGTGAGACCGCTAGAGCTTTTACCCCCTTAAAATCAACCTTGCCGCTTGCAAGCGTTGGGATATCATCAACGATAAATATATAGCTTGGCATCATTATCGGAGCTAAGTTGCTCTCTTTTAAAATTTGCTCGATATTCTCAGGCTCTGTGCCGCTTTTTACCAAAAGCGCGATCGCTTCCCCCTTTTTGCTATCTGGTACGTTTGCACTGCTAAAGACAACGTCATTTCCAAGCACCTTTGCAAGCTCTTCTTCGACGCTTCCAAGGCTTATCATCTCGCCGCCTATCTTGGCAAATCTTGAATACCTATCGACGATAAATACAAAGCCGTTTTCATCTATGTGGCCTTTATCGCCAGTTTTATAGTATCTTACGCTGTCTATATACGTGATGACATCATTTGTTTTAGCTTCATCGTTTAGATAGCCCTTCATCACCTGCGATCCGCCGATCACTATGAGTCCGTCCTCACCAGTTTCTAGCTCTTCAAGAGTCTCAGGGTCGATTATTTTTATGATAGTGCCAGGCAGAGGCATGCCAACGCTTCCAGGTCTATTAAATGTAAGCTCTTTTAGGCTCTCTTTTTCTAGGATATTTGGCATATTTACAGCAGCTACTGGTGCCGTTTCGGTTGCGCCGTATCCTTCATAAATTTCTATGCCAAATTTGAGCCTAAACTCGTCTTTTATCTCAGGTTTTAGCTTTTCAGCCCCAGCTACGACCATTCTGGCACTTTGAAACATTAGCGGATGAAGCTTTTTGTTTCTGGTGTAGAGCCTAAAGAAGGTCGAGGTGCCAAAGATGATGCTAGCGCTGTGTCTTGCCGCCATTTTGCCGATAGTCGCTCCATCTGTTGGATCAGGCACGCTTACCATTTTTATGCCCTCGCAAAGTGGCATGAGCGTGGTGACCGTTAGTCCAAATGAGTGAAAAATAGGGAGTGAGTTTAAGATCACATCATCTTTTTTGAAATTTAAAAGTTCGCTTATTTGCTTAATGTTTGCAAGTAAATTTTTATGGCTTAGCTCGATGCCTTTTGGCTCGCCCTCGCTGCCACTACTAAATAAAATAGTAGCCGTATCCTCTAAGCTCACTGGCCTAAAATAGCAAAGTTTAATAAGCCAAGCTGGAGCAAAAAACGCAGTTAAAAGCGCTAAAAATTTCTCTTTTTTTGAGATGCTAGCTGAGAGATCTTCTGCAAATTTAGCCTTTTCGCTCATCGCATCTTTTAGATCAAAGCCCTTAAGTGCTAGTTTTTCAAGAAATTTGCTAGAGGTGATGACTGTATTTATATCTGCCTTTCTTAGGGCGTGATTTAGCGAGGTCTCATTTAGTGTGTAGTTTAAATTTACGCTCACTTTGCCCATGGCAAGAAGCGCCATATTTACTATTGCTGCGATACTTGAGCTAGGTAGCAAGATGCCTATATTTTTCTCATCTTTTAGCTCTCGTTTGAAAATTTTGATAAAGACTAAAACGGCTGTTATAAATTTCAAGTTGCTTAAATTTAACCCAGTGCTGTCGCTCATGCACTCTTTAAATTTATCCTCTTTTGCGTTATTTAACCATTCACTTGTTAGTGGTTTTTGCCTTGAGATAAAGCTCTCCCACGATGAAAAGCTAAGCTCAAGCACCTTTTGCTTCATCTTTGCAGCGTTTATAAATGTAGTTATTGGCTTGCCAAAGGCGACGATGATGTCGCGTCTGCCGTTTTTAGAAGTGAGATCTTTGTAAAATTTACTAGCTCTTGAAAAGCTTGAACCCCAAAGGCCACGAAGGTAAAATGGCACGATGCAAATTTCTTCTAGGTCTCTTATGATAAGCTCAAAGCCCTTTTGAAATTCATTTATCTGGCCGTTGTAGCTGATGTGACCCTCTGGGAAAAGTGCGACCACTTCGCCATTTTTTAGGCACTCTCTAACTAGCTCGATCGACTCTTTGCTTGCCCCTGCGCCTATTGGGATCACTTTAAAAAATTTAAAAATTTGCTTTAGATACCATTTGTTATAGATCGTTCTATACATTACAAATCTTATACCCCTCGGGCTTGCAGCTTGAAGCACGAGCCAGTCGATCCAGCTGATGTGATTGCCAAGAAGTAGCGCGCCGCCACTTTGTGGTAAATTTTGAAGTCCTTCAACAAAAAATCGGTACTTTGTCTTTAAAAATGGCAGTAAAAGTAGCCTTGTAAAAAGGTGCGGAAGCTGCAAAATGGCGTAGAAGCTGCCAATTAAGCAAACAAGCGCTGTAAAGACAAAGAGCCCAGTGGTTGAAATTTCAAAATATACTAAGCCTATGCCAATGGCTAAAAAAAGTAGCATTGAGACGTTTTGTAAGAAGTTGTTTGCCGCCATTATCTTGCCGGTGGTCTTTTGCGGGGCAAAGTACTGGATCATCGCATTTAGCGGTACTATAAAAATTCCACCAAAAAAGCCAAATGCAAATGAGCTAAGGCTTACTACGCCGATGCTTGAGCCAAATGCGAAAAATAATAGCGAGAAAAATATACCAATAGCACCCATCGGCACGATACCAAGCTCGATGTGAAGCTTTGACATAGAGCCAGCCACGTATGAGCCAAATGCGATGCCTATGGCGCTTGCTGCTAGAATTGCTTGCACCGCTAGCGAGCTGTCGTCGTTAAAAACGGCTTTGTAATGAGCTGGGAAAGCTGCGATGATGATCTGAGAAATTCCCCAAAATATACTAAGCCCAGCGATACTTAGCCAGATATTTTTATCTGACCTTACTTCTTTTAAATTTTCTCTTAAATAGCTAAGGCGAATATATTTTTTAATATCAAAATTTTCGTTTGTTTCGTCTTTTTCATCGATGCAAGGTAACTTATAGGCGAAATATGCTTCAAGTGCGCTAAATACGACTAAAAAGATGCCAATAGGATAGACGCTTTTTAAAATTTCTTCTGAATTTTCGCCTTGGATGTATAAATTTTCAAATATAAATGAAAATAAAAATGAGCTAACAAGTATCGCTACGATGGTGAGCGCTTGAATAATGCCATTTGCTGTGCCAAGGCGCTCAGGACCGACTAGAGCTTTGATGATGCCGTATTTTGCTGGTGAGTAGATCGCACTTTGAGCGGCTAGTATGAGTGTGAGTGCAAAAGCTACGCCAAAAGCGCCCGCAAGATAGCTAAAAAGCACCGCGACGCTGATAATAACGCCAAAAATGGCACAAATTCTTATAACCTTTATTTTTGCGAATTTATCGTTTATAAAACTTGAGGGCGAAAATAAAAAGATAAATGGTAGCAAGATCATTGCGTTTATGACGGCTGTTAAGATAAAAAGTATGTCGCCATCGTATGTTTTTAAAAGAACATTTTGTATGGTGATTTTGTGTGCTAGATCGACGCTTGCATTTAAAAATGCGATCGCAAGGTAGGGCAAAAAGCCAGCAACTTTTAATAAACTCATCATAGAAATACCTTTGTGATTTTAAAAATTTTGTAAATCTAACAGCAAAATATTTAAAATATTATTAATAAAAAACTCTACATTAAATTTGGCAATAAAAATTTTTAAAAAATTTAAATTTTATATGCTTTTGGATAAAATCACGCAATCAAAAAATAGGAAAAATTTATCATGAACTATGAAATAATCGTCATTGGCGGCGGACATGCAGGCATTGAGGCAAGTCTTGCGGCTGCTAGAATGGGCAAACAAACTTTACTTATCACGATCTTAGCCGAGCAAATAGGCGCTGCAAGCTGTAATCCAGCTATCGGAGGCCTTGCGAAGGGACATCTTGTAAAAGAGATCGATGCACTTGGTGGCCAAATGGGGCTTACGACTGATGCTGTTGGTATCCAGTTTCGCGTACTAAATGAGAGCAAAGGTCCAGCAGTACGTGGTAGCCGCGCTCAGATCGATATGGATAGATATAGAGTTTATATGAGAAATTTGCTTTTAAATACGCCAAATTTAGAAATTTCTCAAGAGATCGCCACTGAAATTTTAAGCCAAAATGGCGAAGTAACTGGCGTTAAAACCCACCTAAATAACATCTATAACGCAAAAAAAGTGATAATTACAACTGGTACATTTTTAAACGGGCTAATCCACGTTGGATTTAACAAGCTAGAAGCTGGCCGTGTGGGCGAGCTAAGTGCAAAGGATCTAAGTGGCAGTCTAAGAGAGCTTGGGCTAAATTTAGGCAGGCTAAAGACTGGAACATGCCCAAGGATCGATGCAAAAACTATAAATTTTGAAATTTTAGAAAAGCAAGATGGTGACGCAAAACCAGTTGCGTTTAGCTTTAGAACTAAAAATTTTTCCCCAACGCAGCTGCCATGCTACATCGCCTATACAAACGAAACCACGCATGAGATAATCCGCTCAAATTTCGACAAAGCGCCACTTTTTACAGGTCAGATCGAGGGTATCGGACCAAGATATTGCCCTAGTATCGAGGATAAGATAAACCGCTTTGGCGACCGCGACAGACACCACCTTTTCATCGAGCCTCAGACCCTTGAAGCGACAGAGTACTACATAAACGGCTTTTCAACGAGCCTGCCTTATGAGGTGCAAGTGCAGATGCTCCGCTCTGTAAAGGGCTTTGAAAACGCCAAAATAGTAAGGCACGGATACGCTATCGAGTACGACTACATCGAGCCAACGCAGTTAAAACATAGCTTAGAGACCAAAAAGGTAAAAGGGCTATACTTGGCAGGGCAGATCAACGGCACGACTGGATACGAGGAGGCCGGCGCTCAAGGGCTAATGGCTGGCATAAATGCAGCGCTTTCACTTGATAATAAAGAGCCACTTGTCTTGCGCCGCGATGAGGCGTATATCGGTGTTTTGATCGATGATCTTGTCACAAAAGGGACAAAAGAGCCATATAGGATGTTTACGAGTAGGGCGGAGTACCGCTTGCTTTTGCGTGAGGAAAATGCCATTTTAAGGCTTGGCGGATATGGCCATGAGCTTGGGCTTCTTGATGATGAGACTTTTAATGAAATTGAAGCTATCAGGCAAAATTTAAAAGATGGGCTTGCTTACCTTAACAATACTCAAATTACGCCGAGCAAGCAAAATTTAGAGCTTTTAGCTAGCCTTGATGAAGAGCCGATCAGTCAAAATGTGAGCCTTCAAAAGATTGTTGCACGCAAGAGCTTTACGGCTGAGAAACTAAGAAAGCTTGATCAGAAATTTGCAAATTTAGATGATTCGAGTGTGGATCAAATTTTAACCGAGTGCAAGTATCAGCACTACATAAATGAGCAAAAAAATCAGATAGAAAAAATGAAAGATATGATGGATGTGAAAATTCCTGAAAATTTTGACTTTAGAAGTGTGAGTGGTCTTAGTAATGAAGTAGTCGAAAAACTTGAGAAATTTGCTCCGCCTACACTTTTTGCTGCGAGTGAAATTTCAGGTATCACGCCAGCTGCGATTGATATCTTACATATTTATATAAAGATGAATGAGAAAAAGCTTGGCTGATTTTGATTTTTGGTTTAGTTCAAAAAGCCATAAAGCTTAAAATTTTTATCTTAGAATCAAGATTTACGTGTAAGTTAAAATCAACATTATTTTTGCAGATTATATTTAGAAATTATACTTTTTTAATTTTTTGAGAGTATAATCGTTAAGAATTTATTTATAGAAAGGAATTTAATGTCAGTAAAGCAAGAAAGACGTAGCTTTATCGGCCTTGCGTTTGGTGCTGTGGCAGCTGTCGGCGGCGCTATGTCACTAGTGGCTGTTAAAAAGACTTGGGATCCGCTTCCAAGCGTAAAAGCTGCTGGTTTTACAACAGTTGATCTAAGTCCGATCAAAGATGGAGAAATGAGGCAGGTTGAATGGCGTAAAAAGCCTATTTTCATCCTTAAAAAAAGTCCTGATATGGCTAAAAATGACAAAAGAGATGTTGTCGTAGGGGATGCTAGATACGTAGTTCTTATCGGACTTTGCACGCATCTTGGCTGTATACCTGAGTATAAAGCAAGCAAACAAATGTTTGTATGTGCCTGTCATGGCGGCGAATTTAATGCCGACGGAATGCAAACATACGGACCTCCTCCAAGACCACTTGATATACCACCATTTAAGATCGATGGAACCAAGCTAGTTCTAGGCGAAACAAGCCCAGAATACGAAAAATTAGTAGCAAAAGCTTAGGAGGATAGCAATGTCTTTAGCTCATAAATCAACTGGCGTTATTGACTGGCTTGATCAACGCCTAGCTTTTACAAAACTTATGAAGGTTCTAGTTAGCGAATACTGGATTCCAAAAAATATAAATTTCCTTTGGGCAATGGGCGTTATTTTAACAACGCTTTTTATGCTCTTAATCGTTACTGGTTTTTTACTTTTAATGTATTACAAACCAGATGTAAATTTAGCATTTGATAGTGTAAATTATACTATCATGCAAGAGGTCGAGTATGGCTGGCTTTGGCGTCATATTCACGCAGTTTCAGCTTCTACGATATTTCTTATTATGTATATTCACTTGCTTACTGGACTTTACTATGGTTCATACAAAAGAGGCAGAGAGGTCATATGGATAAGTGGTATGGTGCTATTTATCTGTTTTTCAGCGGAAGCATTTAGTGGTTATATGCTCCCATGGGGACAGATGAGCTACTGGGCAGCAACTGTTATCACTCAGCTTTTTGGTGGTGTACCAGTTATTGGCGATGCTTTAGTTGAGTGGATTAGAGGCGATTATGCAGTTGGCGACTCAACACTTACTAGATTTTTTATGCTTCATGTTTGTTTATTGCCACTTGTAACGATAGCTGTTTTGGTTATTCACTTCTACTCTTTAAGAGTTCCGCATGTTAATAACCTAACAAGCGAAGATATCGACTTTGAAGTAGAGGCACAAGAGTATTTACACGGCGATAGAGCGAAATCTAAAGTTATACCATTTTGGCCAGGATTTTTAGCAAAAGACTTTATGTATGTATCATTCTTTATGATATTTGTCATTTATCTTGTTTGCTATCACTTTAACTTTGCAATGGATCCTATCAACTTTGAGCCAGCAAATCCACTAAAAACCCCACCACATATCTATCCAGAGTGGTATTTCTTGTGGCAATATGAAATTTTACGTGGCTTCTTCTTTGATATAGCTGGAATTTCAGCTTATAACATCGGTCTTATCGCGTTTGCGTTTGCAGGTGTTGCATTTATGCTTATACCTCTTCTTGATAGAAGCGACCTTGTAGCTCCAGCTCACAAAAGACCACTATTTTTTATATGGTTTTGGGTCTTAGTTGTCGATCTTATCGTTTTATCTATATATGGCAAACTCCCAACAGGTGGTTATAATGACTGGATAGGATTTTATTCATCATTGCTGTTCTTGTTCTTATTTATAATTGCGTTGCCAGTTATAACAATACTTGAAAGAAAGAGGGGCTAATTATGAAAGAGCTTAAAATTTTTGCCATTGTTGTTATTCTTTCAGGTGTTTTATATTGGGGTATCGAGCCTTATGCTCACACAAAGCTTCACCCTCATACTGCAAATGCTGAGTATAACTTCTCAAAAGAAGATACTGACTATGCAAAGCACTTTTTAGAGCAAAAAAAGGCAGCTCTTGAGACTGCTAAGGCTAGTGGAAATAAGGCAAGTATAGACGCGGCTACAAAAGATGTAGAAGTAGCACAAAAAATTCTTGATGACTATACAGCATTTTGGAATGACATTAACTCTATCGACCTTACAAAAGGTGACGCCACAAAGGGTGCTGACACTTTTGTAGCAGCAGGATGTACAGGATGCCACGGTATAGAGGCAGCAGGTATGCCAGCTAGTATGGATGCTGAGACAGCTAGTCAAAGCTTTGGGGTAGTGCCACCAGATCTTAGTACCGCTGGTAAAATTTATGATGATAAATTCTTGGCCGCACTCATTAAAAATCCAAATATGGCTTTAAAGCTAACTCATAAATTTAACGACGAGCATCCATTTCCGATGACCGCATTTATGGGTGCTGGTGGCGATATAAATGCTGAGACTGCCGATATAGTAGCTTATTTGAAAAAGGTATCTGCTGATTATGAAAAGGCAAACAATAAGATCACTGAAGAAAAGGTTTTCGCTGATGCATGTCAAAGATGTCATGATATAAAATATGACAAAAAATATGCATTTAGCAACAAAGTAAGCCTTGCTACTTATATGGGCTCAAACCCACCTGATCTATCGATGATGATTCGTTCAAAAGGCGATGAGTATTTACATAAATTTATAAACGATACTCAAAAGATGTTACCAGGCACTGCAATGCCAAGAGTTGGTTTAAATAAAGCCGCTGAAGACGATGTGGTAGCTTATATCCAAAAAGTAGGCGACAAGAAAAAGGCTGAGCGCGAGAGCACAGGGCTTTATGTCATGATTTACTTCTTTATCTTAGGAATTTTTGCTTGGCTTTGGAAACGCAAAGTTTGGAGCGAACTACACTAAAATTTAAGAGCCTTTTTGGCTCTTAAATCCTCTCTAGTAAATTTATATATAAATAGGTATTCTTTAAATTTATTCTTTTACAAAATTTAATCAAGCAGTCTTGCAAATTTTAAAATCTTACTCACTCGCATTAGCAACTTACCAAATTCAGGTCTGTTATCACTTGCCACTGAATTTGGAAGTGTGATATGCTCGCTCATAAATTTTAAAATTTGCTAAACTTTCATTCGCTACCAAGAAACGACTCCTAAAATTACTCGTTTATGAAATTTTAAAGATTTGCCTAAAACCTAAAGCAGTAGTATGCCTATGCCACCATGTAAGCTATGAATGCACAAGCGTTTTGGTAGAAATATAGAAATATATACGAGTTCAAGAAGTCACCCCAGGTAAATAAATTTATATTTTAAGCAAATCACTCACCAAAACCCACCAAATTCCACAGAAATAGTAAAATTTAGCTCCGCATCAAGCCTATTTAAAATTAAATTTCCTTGGCGATCTTGCTCATTTTATTGAGCAGTTTTTCACGTTCATTTGGCTTTAGGTTGCCGTATTGAAGCTTTGTTATCATCTGCATGAAGT
The DNA here is from genome assembly GCF_002092855.1 of Campylobacter concisus. Classification (NCBI taxonomy): domain Bacteria; kingdom Pseudomonadati; phylum Campylobacterota; class Epsilonproteobacteria; order Campylobacterales; family Campylobacteraceae; genus Campylobacter; species Campylobacter concisus. The sequence continues at coordinate 399,883 of NZ_LVLC01000012.1, read as the reverse complement.
CAAATTGTTTAAACATTTGCGCATCGCTTTTTAGCTCTTTTTCTAGCTGTTTATAAATTTTTTCAGTCTCTTTATTTGCTTTTTCTAAATTTTGTAAAAAGTTTCCAGTTGCGCTCATATCAAGGTCGTTTTTTGCAGCTTTATCGATGACATTTTTTAGATTTGCTAAATTTTCAGAAATTTTCATCTGTATTTCCTTTTGGATTTTAAAATTTAGAGCAAATTTTATTCCTAAATTTTCTCCCACCACTTTTTCCTAGGCTGATTTTGTGCGGTGAAAACTTCTCCGATCATCGGCGTTGCGTAGTTTAGCTCAAGTTTTGTCGCTACCTTTTCAAAACGCTTGATCGGCTCATCCCAAGCATGATAAGATAGATCAAATTTGCCCCAGTGCACCGGTACACCAAGCTTTGCACCAAGATCTTTTAGTGCTTGCGCTGACTCCTCTGGCTTCATATGCACGTAAGGCCAGCCATCACCGTAAGCACCATTTTCGATAAAAACTAGATCAAAGGCGCCAAATTTCTCATTTATCATCTTAAAATGCTTGCCGTATCCGCCATCTCCGCTAAAATAAAAGCTAAAGCCAGCCTCTTCAACCGCCCAGCCACCCCAAAGTGTTGTGTTTCTTTTAAATGTGCGCCCGCTAAAGTGCCTTGAAGGACAAAACGTGAAGTTTAAATTTCCTATTTTTAGATCACCAAACCAGTCAAACTCATAAATTTTGTCTTCATCAACGCCCCATTTTACGAGGTGGGCTTTGACACCAAGTGGCACTAGAAATTTGTCTATCCTATCCTTTAGCTCAAGGATCGTTTTATGATCAAGATGATCGTAGTGATCGTGCGAGATGAGGGCGATATCGATCACATCTGGGTAGTCGCTAGCGGTGATAGTATGCTCGTAAGCAAAGGGCTTACCACCAATTGGTAGTGGGAACGCTCGGTGCAAAACTGGGTCTGTGACGATGGTTTTGTCATCAAGCTTACAGATGAGGCTAACGTGCCCGAGCCAGATAAACTCGCCGTTTTTCAAGGCATTTGCGTCAAATTTTAAATTTGGTAAAGGCTTAGTTGGTAGCTTACCTTTTGGTGGAAAAAGTGCTTGCGGAATGTAATTTAGCATAGATGCTTGCGGATTATTTTTTACCATATCAATCGTTGGCTCTAAATTTATAAAAACTTTGCCGTTAAAATTTGGTGAAGCCTCTATGAGCTTTTGGCTCTTGGCGTCTAGCACGCCACCAAAAACTGGGGCAAATCTCATAAATACAAAAACTGCAACAATAAGCAAAAGTATAACTATAAAAATTCCCATAAAAAGCCTTTTAAATTTAAAGGTCGGATTATATTTTAGATTTTTAAATTTCAGTTTTATTTAATTAACCCTAGCTTAAATAATTAACTTGTAATTTTAAACTTAATTAAGATATTTTTACTCTTTATACGAAAATTTTATTAATAAATATTATCCTTTAGCAAATAAATATACCTAAAAGTCGATATTAAATAGATAATCTTAAAAATATATAAGATAAAAATTTAATTTTAAAAATACAAAATTTGTCAGATAGATGACGGAATTTATTCATTGTAAGTTATAGAATTATTACAAAAATTAGGAAGGAGCGTTTGAGATGTTAAATAAAAATTTAACTATCTCTATTTTGGTGACTAACCATCACTTTAAAAGTGAGCAGGGCAGTTTAGCCTTGTTTAATGGGAGGAATTTATGAAAAAACATAAATTTGTGATTGCCGATTATAAACGCTGTATAGGATGTGCGACCTGCATGGCTGCATGTTTTAAGAGCGCTTATGAACGCGGTAAGCTGTCACGTGCAAGGCTAAGTGTGCTAAGAGAAGCTACTGGCGTTATGCCAACTCAGTGCAGACAATGTGACGATGGCCCTTGTGCGAATGTGTGTCCAACTGGAGCATTGCGATTTAATGATAATTGCATTGAACTTCACGAGGAAATTTGTATAGGCTGTAAGATGTGCACGATCGCTTGTCCTTACGGTGCGATAAGCTCAAGTGCAGAGCTTATGCCTTCAGTAAATTATGCTGTCGAGCCAAAGTACAACCTTGAGATAGAGTCACAATCAGGCGCAAAAAATATCGCTGTTAAATGCGATATGTGCTTTGGTCGTGAGAACGGACCAGCTTGCGTTGATGTCTGCCCGACAAGTGCTCTTGTTATGATTGATCCAGAAGAGGGCAAACATAAACTTGGCAAGAGGATAGATTATGAAGCAGCGAATAAATTTGCTACTAAAATTTTAAACGGACAAGGAGCATAAGATGACTACGGTTTATATGCTATTTCTTGTAAGTGCCGTCGTTAGCATCTTGCTTTATTGTGCTCCAAAGGCCGCTGTAAAGGTTGGTTTTGGTCTAAGTGCTTTAAGCTGTTTTTACGCGATGTGTCACTTTGTTGCAAATATGGGAGTAAGCGATAGCTTTGCTCTTATGGATGGCTTTTTGTATTCGCCAAAATTTGCGCTAAATCCACTTGGAAATTTCTTTAGCTTTGTCGTTGTTTTCATCGGATTTGCAAGTAGCGTTTATGGTATGAGCTATGCAGATGAGTACATCAAAAAAGCAAACATTGGCGTATTTGCATGTTTGTTTAACACATTCATCCTTTCAATGCTTCTAGTAATCAGCGCTGATAATGTATTTTGCTTTGTTGTTTTATGGGAGCTTATGACTCTTGTATCATCATTTCTTATCATCGTCAATGACGGTAAAAATACACTTAAAGCGGTTATGGTATATCTTGGTATCGCACAAATCGGTGCATTTTGTATAACCTGTGGTTTGCTTATCACAGCTTACTATGCAGGAAGCTTTGAATTTAGCGCATTTATGGGTGTTAAGATGCCATTTGGCGCTTCTGCTGCTGTATTTATACTATTCTTGGTTGGCTTTGGTAGTAAAGCTGGTATGTGGCCATTTCACGTTTGGCTTCCACAAGCTCACCCAGCAGCACCATCAAACGTTTCAGCCCTTATGTCAGGCGTTATGATCAAAGTTGCTCTATTTACACTAGTTAAATTTACACTTTACTTGCCACTTAGCACATATTTTGGTCTTACAATACTCGCTCTTGGTGCAGCTAGCTCACTATTTGGTGTTTTATACGCTCTTTGCCAACACGACTTCAAAGCTTTGCTTGCTTACCACTCAGTTGAGAACATAGGCATCATTTTGCTAGGTCTTGGCACTGGTATCTACGGCGTTGCAGCTGGAAATTTAACACTTGCAGCAGTAGGTTTTCTAGCAGGTTGCTACCATGTAGTTAACCACGCTATATTTAAAGGTCTACTTTTCCTTTGCGCTGGATCAGTCATCCACGCTACTCATACGCAAAATATGGACATCCTTGGTGGTCTTGCTAAAAAGATGCCATGGACAAGCCTTGGTATGTTTATAGGTATTATGGGTATCGCAGCCTTGCCTCCAGTAAACGGCTTTGTTTCAGAGTGGTTTACATATCAAGGTATGCTTCAAGGTGCAATGGGGGAAGGAACATTAGTTAGATATGCATTTACACTTGGCGTCGTAGCTCTTGCGCTAACAGGCGTTTTGGTTGGTATGCACTTAAAACTTTACGCTGTTATCTTTGCAGGTACTCCAAGAGATCAAAAAATTTGGGAAAATGCTAAAGAGAGTCCAATAGGCATGGTTCTTGGTATGATCATCCTAATGATAGGCTGCGTTGGCTTTGGTCTTGGCGCAAACTACATAGTTGATTACATTATGCAAGCTGTAAATTCTATCGCTATAAGCGACTATAAAGCTAGTCTTGGTGCTATAAATGTAACTTCACCAATAGGTAGTATGATCTCAACTCCGCTTATCGCTTTAGTTTTATGTGCGACTATGATTTTGCCATTTATCATCCTTGCTGTTATGAAAGCAAATAGAGATAAACCACGCGAAACTGATCCATGGGCTTGCGGCTTTAAATATAGTTCACGTATGCAAATGACAGGTGGTCCATTTACAGGCGATCTTAGAAAGATCATGCAATGGCTATTTAGAGCTGATAAAAAGATCGTTACTAGAAATTATTTTGACGCGGTTGAATATCACAACCATCCAAAAGATATCTGGTGGGGAATGTTTTATGAGCCAGTCATTAAATGGTGTATGAAATTTGCCGATAAACTAGGCATCGTTCAAAGCGGATACACAAATGTCTATACGCTTTATATCCTAATTTATCTTTGTGCCATACTTGCTGTGGGCTACTTTTTAGTTTAGGAGACGAAAATGCAAACTATACTTTTAATGATATTTCAAGTAGTCGTTATCGTTTTGGTAGCTCCTTTGTTTGATGGTATGGCAAGAAAACTAAGAGCTAGACTTCAATCAAAACAAGGTAGCGATTTCTTTCAAACATATCGCGATATTATAAAACTCTTTAGAAGAGGAAGAACTGTGCCTGAGTGCTCTCACTGGGTATTTAGATGGGCTCCATTTTTCCTTTTTGCAACTTCAGCTGCAGTACTAGCTGCTATACCTATAACATACAGCAAAGATACTGTTTTTGGAGCATATTCAGATATATTTGTGATCCTTTATCTTGGCGCATTGCTTAGATTTGTATTTGGTGCAGCTTCAATGGATAGCGGCAACCCATTTGCAGCAACAGGCGGCGGTAGAGAGCAAATGCTAGGCGTATATGTCGAGCCAGTTATGATCATGTGCCTAATCGTAGTTATGCTTGCAGCTAAAACATCAAATTTAATTGAGATCCAAGAGATGGTAAAAACTGGTGTTATTGGATATCAAATCCCAAGCTTTGCCGTTGCTTCTATCGCATTTTTATGGTGCATGTACGTTGAGACTGGTAGAAAACCATTTGACGTAGCTGAAGCTGAGCAAGAGCTTCAAGAGGGCTTGCTTGGCGAGTATGCAGGTAGCGACCTTGGTTTAGTCCAAGCATCACTTATATTAAAACAGTTTGCTATGATCGGACTTTTCCTAACTATATTTGAGCCATGGAATTTTAGCAATCCTTTCTTAGCTATTATCGTTTTTGTGATAAAAACTGGAGTATTTTACGTGGCAGCTGTCTTTATAGACAACTTTGGTCCACGCTTTAAAATGACTTCATCTTTACGCAAAAATGCGCTTGGTGCACTTGCTATCTCGTTTGTTGCACTAACACTTTATGTAGTAGGAGTGTGAGATGCAAACACTTGATATTTTAGCCATTTGCATGATCGTAACTTCGCTTGCGGTTTTTGGTCTTAGAAGCTTAAAACTCTCAATCATCGCTTATGCGATTGAAACACTACTTTTAGTTAGCATATTTTTCTTGCTATCTGAGAAATTTAACGCCGAGCAGCTCAAAACTTGGGCGATCGTTGCCTTTTTTACCAAAGTTTTGCTTGTGCCAGGAATTTTATTCTGGCTTATCAAAAAACTTGGCGTAGTTAGCGAAGATGAGCCAGTTGGTGGATTTTTTGTAAGTCCTGTTATTGCTATGGGATTTTCTCTAGCTCTTTCAATGAGTATCCACCCTATATTTTTAAAATTCTCTCTTATTAAAGAAGAGATCATGCTAATCGCAGCTGGAACGGTCTTTATGATGGGAATTTTTGGCTTCATGCTAAGAAACTCATTTATAAAACAAATTCTAGCTTACTGCTTGTTTGAAAACGGTATCCACCTAAGCCTTGCTCTAATGGCTTATAACTCACATGAGTTAGTTGAGCTTGGAATTTTAACAGATGCGATATTTGCCGTTATCATCATGAGCATTCTAGCGATTAGATTTTATAAAGCTTATGATAGTTTAGATACTTCTAAAGCTTCAAATTTAAGGGGTTAGAGATGGATAGTTTAGCTTTAATACTTATCTTACCGCTCCTTGGTGCTTTGGTCTTGTTTTTGAGTCCTAAAAATTATGCGGTATTAAGCGGACTTCACGTTTTGTTTTCTGCTGCGACATCGGTGGCTTTACTTAACAATGTTCTTAAAGTCTTAAGTAGCGGAACTTTTTATAGTTTTGATAAATTTTTGTTTTTAGATAGCTTAGGCTGTGTTTTCTTGGTGCTTATAGCAGTAACTGGATTTATAGTAAATTTTTACTCTATCCACTACATGAGATGGGAGCTTGAAGATGGACACATCCACTTAAGTGATCTTAAAAAATACTACGCACTAAGCCATGTATTTATCTTTACAATGACTTTAAGCGTTATTTGCAACAACGTTGCGTTTATGTGGGCAGCTATCGAGGCTACAACACTAGCTTCTGTGTTTCTTGTCGCTATCCACAAAGATCAAAAATCAACAGAGAGTGGCTATAAATACATTGTTCTTTGCTCAATCGGCCTAGCATTTGCACTTTATGCGACTGTTCTTTTATACTCAGCTACATTTAGCACTCTAGGAGATGGCGAAGCTTCTATGCTATTTTCAAGCATAATGGCAAACGCTAAAAATTTAAACCCAGATGCAGCAAAACTTATCTTTGTATTTGCGCTAATTGGTTTTGGTACAAAAGCTGGTCTTGCTCCAACTCACACTTGGCTACCAGACGTTCACGCTGAAGGTCCAGCGCCTATCTCAGCATTGCTATCAGGCGTACTTTTAAAATGTGCGATGCTAGCACTTTTAAGATACTACGCTATCACAGCTCAAGCAGTTGGATTTAGCTTTGTTGAGGGCATAATGATCGTTTCAGGAACTATTACTCTTTTTGTAGCGGGATTTTTCCTAATCAGACAACACAACGTAAAAAGAATGTTTGCATACCACTCAATCGTTCACATGGGTGTTATCGCATTTGCACTTGGTGTTGGCGGTAAATTTGGTCTATTTGCAGCGATATTTCACTGCTTAGCTCACAGCTTTACTAAAGCTCTTGCGTTTTGCTCAACAGGCAATATAGCAAGAATCTATGGCCACAAAGATATGAGTAAGATGGGCGGCATGGTTAAGATCGCACCGATCACCACTATAATGTTTGGCGCGGCTGTTTGCTCACTAGTTGGTGTTCCAGCATTTGCTATATTTGTTAGCGAATATAACGTCTTTGTCGGAGCTATCACAAGCGGTCAATACATCGCAGTTGCGCTATTTGCTATTGCACTTGCAGTTATTTTCATAGCTGACTTTGCACACTTTAATATGGCAAGCTTTGGTGAGCCAAAAGGTGTGGTTGTTCATAATAAAGAGATGAGTTTGTTAGAGAATTTACCTCTTATAGCACTTTGTGCCCTTATCATAATCTTTGGCGTATGGCACGTAGATAGCTTTTATACGCTAGTAGATAACGGTGTTAATATAATGATGGGAGCTTTAAAATGAGAGGCGATAAATTTGTTGAAATCCTAAAAACTAAAGTAAAAATTTTAGAAGTAACTCGTCAAGCAGACGATCAAATAACAGTTTTGGTTGATAGAAATGATCTTCCACTAGCTGTTAAAACGCTTTATTATGATATTGGCGGTTTTATAAGCACGATGATACCAAATGACGAGCGCCAGATAAATGGCAGCTTTGCGCTTTATTATGCTCTTTCAATGGAAGGTAGCAAGATGACTGAAGCGGACGACTTTGCGCCTGAGGATAAGTGCTTTATCACTGTTAAAACACTTATTCCAGGAAGTGATCCGACATTCCCATCAGTTACTCCGCTAGTGCCAGCTTGTGTTTGGTACGAAAGAGAAGCTTATGATATGTTTGGTTTGGTAGCCGAAGGTTTGCCTGATAAAAGGCGTCTAGTTTTAAGTGATGACTGGCCAGACGGACTTCACCCACTTAGAAAAGACGCGATGGATTATCGCTACCGCCCTGATCCGGTTGATCACAGAGATGAGCCTGATTCTGAGTTTTTATTCCCAACAGGTGATGCAGTAGTTGATGTGCCACTTGGACCACTACATATTACTTCAGATGAGCCAGGTCACTTTAGACTTTTCTGTGATGGTGATGAGATCATCGACGCTGACTACCGCCTCTTTTATCAACACCGCGGTATGGAAAAGCTAGCTGAAAACAGAATGAACTATGATCAAATGGGCTATCTTGCAGAGAGAGTTTGTGGAATTTGTGGTTATGCTCACGCTATTGCTTGTATTGAAGCAGCAGAAAAAGCTATCAAGCTTGAAATTCCACTAAGAGCTCAAGCTATACGTGTCATCTGTCTTGAGATCGAGCGTCTTCACAGCCACCTTTTAAATATCGGTCTAGCTTGTGAGGTTACTGGTAACTATAATGCGTTTATGCACATCTTTAGGGTTCGTGAGTACTCTATGGAGCTAGCTCAGCTGGTAACTGGCGGACGTAAAACTTATGGTAACGTCGTTATGGGCGGCTTAAGACGTGACATGACAAACCAAGAGATCAAAAAAGGTATCGAGATCATAAATAAACTTGACGTTCAAATTTCAGAAATTTGGGACGCAGTTATGGAGGATAAACGCCAAATCGGACGCTGGAAAGGTGTGGGAATCCTAGATCGCCAAATAGCACGTGACTTTAGCCCAGTTGGTCCAAATATGAGAGGCTCTGGCTTTAAACGTGATAACCGCTACGATCACCCATACGACTTTTTTAAACAGATAGAATTTGAAGTAGCAGTTGAGCATGGTTGCGACGTTTTTGCTCGTGAGATGGTTAGATATAAAGAACTAAAAAGCTCTATCCACATCATCCGCCAATGCTTTGAGCTAATGCCTCAAACTCCGATCATGATCGATCCTGTGACTATGATCAAACCTGAAAATTTTGCACTTGGTCATGATGAAGCACCACGTGGCGAGAACGTTCACTGGATCATGCAAGGTAGCGCTCAAAAAGTATATCGCTGGAGATGCAGGGCAGCAACATACAACAACTGGCCAAGTCTAAGGTATCAATTTAGAGGGAATAACATAAGTGACGCTGCGCTTATCGTTTGCTCACTTGACCCTTGCTACTCATGTACAGAGCGTGTTACTTTGGTTGATGTAAGGACTAAAAAAAGTAAAATTTTAACAGAGAAAGACCTTAAAAAATTCTGTCAAGATGGCGGGGTTAGTAAGAAGGATTTAAGATGATGAAGTTATTTGACATCACAGAAAAATATGGAAAAGCGACATACGCCTATCCATTTGAGCCATATATTGTTCCTGAAAATTTCCGTGGTCAGCCAAACTATACATACGATCTTTGCATAGGTTGTGCAGCTTGCGGTATCGCTTGTCCTAGTAACGCGATAGAGCTTAAGATGAACGAGGAGCAAACAAAGCTTGTTTGGGAATTTGACTGCGGACGCTGCATATTTTGCGGACGCTGCGATGAGGTTTGCCCAACTGGAGCTGTAAGACTTAGTGATAGCTTTGAGCTTGCGGTTAAATTTGACAAGAGCGCTCTTATACAAAGGGGCGAGCTTGAGATGCAAACTTGCAAATGCTGCGGCAAGTCATTTACGCCAAAAAGGCTTATAAATTTCACCCTTGAAAAGCTTGGCACAGCAAATTTACTCCCAGGCAGACTTGAAGAGGCAAAAGACTACCTTTATATCTGCCCAGAGTGCAAGAAAAATCAATCTGCTGAGAGGCTAACAAAAGGCATTGAGGAGGCTATAAAATGAGTCTATATCAAGTCCCAGAGGACATAAAAACAGCAAATGATCTAACTGCAAAGCTAGAGCATCTAAAAAATATCAAAAGAAGCTTTAGCGTTTATAGGATCGACTGCGGAAGCTGTAACGGCTGTGAGATAGAAATTTTTGCAGCTATTACGCCGATGTGGGATCCTGAGCGTTTTGGTTTTAAACTTGTTGCAAACCCAAGACACGCTGATATTTTGCTTTGCACTGGTCCTGTAACAAGACAGATGTATTATCCGCTTCTTCGTGCTTATGAGGCGACTCCAGATCCTAAGATCGTAGTTGCTCTTGGTGCATGCGGAAGCAGTGGCGGAATTTTCCACGATGCTTATAGCGTTTGGGGCGGCATCGATAAGATAATCCCAGTCGATGTCTATATCCCAGGCTGTCCTCCACACCCAGCAAGCATTATTTACGGCCTTGGCATGGCTCTTGGTATCATAGATCAAAAGCTTCATAAAAAAAGCTACGAAGAAGATAATACATTGCCACCTTCAGTTGAGAAGTCGATCATAGGCGATATTTTATTCGAGCGTGACTTGCAAGCTGAAAGCAGAAGGCTAATGAGCTATATCTTTGGTAGAATCCTTTTTGAAAAATATATGAATGCTATCAAATGTTCAAAAGATGTCCATGACCCAAGCATTTCAAGAGAGGCTGTGCTTACAGCTATCAAAAAAGAGGAAGATCCTAGATATGCTGAGTGCATGGGGCTTTTGCATAATGATGTCTATCTAAAATATGCAAAAGCTGATAAAAGCTTTGCGATAGACGTTGATAGCGAGGTTTGGAGTAAGAGATGATACAAGTTTATAAGCTTACAAAAAGGCATATGGATGACAACGATAAGCTTCCACGCGAGCTAAAAGAGATAAAAATTTTCTCCACTTGCGTGGGACACGGCGTTGGTACGATAGACTTTAGCGAGAAAATTTTAGAGCTAAGCGATGAGGAATTTGACGAGATGATCAAAAACTCAGGCGAATACGTGAAATTTAAGATCGGAAATTTAAGCAAATATTTTGAAGTTGAAATTTTTGCCGAGCATATCGCTAAACTCTTGCCGCAGCTTTGTGAGTGTAAGCTTAAAGAAATTTTGACAAATTTAAAAGAGGGATATATCGTGCTTAGGAAGGACTTTTGATGAAAAAGGCCATCCTTTGCATTGGTAATCCTATGCGTGGCGATGATGATGTGGGTAATGAAGTAGGTCGCATCGTAGAAGCTGAGCTAAAAGAGTGGAAGGTCTTTTTTGGGCAAGATGTGCCTGAGAATGAATTTTCAGCTATTAGAGAATTTGCGCCTGATATTTTGATAGTAGTTGATGCGATGAGCGGCTTTGATGAGGATAAGATAGAGTTTTTTGACCTAAGTGACGATAGAGACTACATCTACTCAACTCACAATCTCCCAACGCCAGTGCTTTTGAGCTATTTGCGAAAAATTTGCCCTAAGACGCTTTTTCTTGGCATTAGCGTCTTGCTCGAAAATGTCTTAAATTTCGAAGAAGGACTAAGCGAGCAGGCTAAAAAAAGTGCCAGAAAAGCTTTTTTAAGAATTGTAGAGATTGATAAAAATTTAGTCGGTTAAATTTAGCAAATAGCTAAATTTAGTCTTTTTGGTTACTAAAGGCAAAATTTGCTTTTAACCGCAAGCATTGATTTGACTTTAGTGATTTTGCAAAGTGTTAAACTTTGGTCGCAAAGATGAGCTTGGCTCATGTGCGAGATTGAAAATAAAAAGGAGAATGTGATGTTAAATCCGGCAGAAACCGCTCAAGCGGTCTCAAGCTCTATGGAGCATAAGGCTCATATGCCGCTTACTAGTATTATTTTTCTTGCTATCATGGCTGGAGCTGCTATTGCTATGGGTGATATTTTCTGGGCTCACTCGACAGTTGGTATGGCTGAAAATCAGTCAATTGGTCTTTCAAATTTTATCGGTGGTATCACATTTAGCTGTGGTCTTATGATGGTTGTCTTTTATGGCGGACATCTTTTTACAAGCTCAGTTTTAAGTGGTGTTAGCGCATATGAAGGAAAGCTAAAACTAGGTAAGACTATCGGATACTGGGCTATCGTTTGGATATTTAACTTCGTTGGCGGCGCATTGATCGCTTATATGTACTACTACTCAGGCTTGCCGCTAAAGTATGATGGCTACATCTTGCAGCACTTTATACCAGCTGGTATTGGCAAGATCACAGCACCATTTCATGAGCTATTTATCCGCGGAATTTTTTGTAATGTCTTTGTTTGTATGTCTATTTGGACTGCGACAAGCGAGAGCAATCTATCTGGTAAATTCTTTGCCATTATGTGGATGATCGGCGCGTTTGTGGCTTGCTCAATGGAGCACTGCGTGGCAAATATGTTTATTATCACTGAAGCCATCATCTCAAAAGCTCACTATATAGCAGCAAACGGCGGAGATATCGCTGCTGCAGCTGCAGCTCTAGGACATGGCATCACGGCTGAAAAGCTAGAAGTTTTAAACTGGGGAAATTTTATCGGTAAAAACTTAGTTCCAGTTACACTTGGTAATATCTGCGGCGGACTTTTCTTTGTTGGTTTAGTTGGCTTTATGGCAAATAAATTCGATATGAAGAAAAAAGCTTAAAAATTTTTAGTCTTTGCTTCTTGGCAAAGACTAATCCTCTAAGGCTACTCTTTGCTAGCCATTATAAAAATTTTTGATTTTTAGTTTGTGTAACTTTCAAGTTTTTCATAATCAATTATTAAAAACTCGTGTGGTGTGATCTTTCTTATGATGTCATCTTTTATAAGCTCATTAAAAGTAGTTGAAGCGCTTTGGCGTTTTAGCCCCACAAAGCTTGAGAGCACTTTTAGAGAAAATGGCAAAAATATGTAGTGATATCCATTTTGCTTTAGATCCTGCTCCTTTGCAAGCTCGATCAAAAAATTTGCAATCCTGCCTTTTGCATCTTCAAAAAGTATGGATTTTATGATTTGACGTTGCACGATGATGGCGTTTAACGCCGCTTTTAAAATTTCATCTACAACATTTACATTTGATAAAATTTCACTTATTTCGCTTAAGTTTATGGAGTAAATTTTTGCATCTTCTAAAATTTCAAAAGCACAATTATCATCAAGAACAGCGATGTTATTTGCTTCCAAACGGTAAAGGATAAATTCTTCCCCGTCTTCAAAAAACGAAAGCTTTGCACAGCCACTTTTTAAAATGATGATTTTGATCTCTTCTGCGTAGATGATGCTTGTTTTTGGAAGGTTTTTGTACTCAAATTTATCAAGCTCGGATTGAGTTAGGATATCTAAAATTTGTGTTTGCAAAAGGCCTAAACGTGACTTTTTCATGATTCTCCCAAAAAATGTATAGGGCCTGATTTTACTTCACAAAGCATTTAAAGAAGTTGAAAAATATTGCTTTTAGTTTAAGAATTTCAATAATTTTTAAAAGTAGTATTAATTTTTTAATTTGGTTGCATAAATTGCAACCAAATTTTTAAAATCCATGAAGCTGTTTTAGTTTCTCATCGATTGGCTTTTTAAGCCCATCTTTCGTCACGCTTACGTAAGTTGCGGTAGCGCTTGTAACGTGTATAGTTTCTCTATATCCGCCCGGATTTAGCCTAAGAGCGGTTACTTCTATTTGCGTTGTTATCGATGTTTTGCCAACGGAGATGATTTTAGCGTAGCAGCTTAGCACATCGCCAACAAAGACAGGTTGTTTAAAGATGATCTCTTTCATAGAAATTGTCACAACGCGCTCGGGAGAAATTTCTCTTGCAGCTTGTGCACCTGCAAGGTCGATCTGACTCATTATCCAGCCACCAAAAATATTTCCAGCTGAGTTTGTGTCCTTTGGCAACATAACTTGTTTTATGCGTGGCTCACCAAAATCCTTTAAAATATCCATTTTTTGCCTTTTAGATGTTAAAATTTTTGGTTGATTGTAGCAAATTTTAATGGCTTTATGCTAAAATCTTGCAACTTCAGGGGATGAAAAAATGAACGACTTTAAAAGATTAAATGAACTCACAAAAGAGCAAAAAAACAAGCTAAATGCTATTTATAAAAATTTAGACGATGACATTATAAACGAGGCTGTTAAAATTTGCGGCCTTGCTGGCACACCAAGCCAGAAACTAGCCCTTGCAAGAAGGATAGTAGATCTTAAAGTAGATCCGCTTCAAAATGAGCTAAAAAAGCTAAATTTAGGCGAAGATGAGCAAAAACGAGTGCTAAATTTAATGTATGGCTACGTTAGAAATTTATATGAAAATCTGCACGCCAAGCTTTTAGAAAAGGCCAAAGAAGAGAAAATTTTAGATCCATTTAACCAAGCTTTTGTGCATGCGATGCACGAGCTTGGACTAAGTCTAAATGCGTGGCAAATTTCATGGCAGGATCGTATTATCGACACTACAAACAAAGAGTTTGAGGCTAAATTTAAAGATCTAAGCCATGCAAATGAGTTTATTACTAAAAACGGCTTATTTCAGTGTGACGCTAACGGTGTAAGGGCTGATAGAACGTATGGCGCAGTTTGCAAAGAAGGCGAGAAATTTAGCTTTTTGCCTTACGCACTTGCCTTTAAAGATGAGGTGAGAGAGCTTAAAAGTGTCTTTGCTAAAAATCTTGAAATTTTAAGAAATTTAGCCCAAAATGACGAGCAAAAATCATACATAAAATACCTTGAAAAGCTGCAAAATGCCTTTTGTGAAGAGGACAACGCAAAGGTGATAAATGCATGGCAAGAGGCTGAGATAGCGTGGATGGATGTAAAAGGCGCACTTCAGCCAGGCCATCCGCTAGAGTACTACGAGGACGCTTATACGCACGCAGTTGCACTTGAGTGGGACATCAGGCTGGTTGATAGCGAGGGCATAGATGAGCATAATTTTAAAGAAAAAGTGGCAAAAACTTATAAGAGCGTTTGCGAAAAGATAAAATTTGATAACGCTGAGACAAATAGGGCAGTTAGCGAAAATATCGCTAGAACGCAGCTTTATATAAGCGTGCCGATGATCTATTACGCAGCGGAGCTAAACGGGCTTTTTAGCGCTCAAGTCGTGCCAAATGATGAGAGCGTGAGTGCAAAATGTGGTAAGAAAATTTTTGCCTTTGTAAATCACGTCTATGAGGGCGCAAAGGCAAAGCCTTTTATGAAGCTTGGGGCTGAAATTTTTAGCAAGGAGTTTTTGGATTTTGGCAGAGAGATTTTATTTTTAAAGCCAAAAATTTGGAAAAAAGTCTATGAAATTTCAACGATCGGCCATGAGTTTGGACACATCCTCTTTATCGGGCTTGATACTGAGATGATGATGAATAAAAGTGGCGTCTTTAAATTTATAGAAGAGTATAAGGCGACGACTGGTGGGCTAGTAAATTTTTTCTTGCACGAAGAGGCGGAGTATAAAATGGCTATCTTTCATGAGCTAATAGCTCGTGCTGTTGGGCTTATCGCGTGGCGAAAGGTCGATGAGGTGAGGGCTTATTACTGCGAGGGACTCATACATCTTAGCTTGCTTTTTAGGGCTGGCGTGCTTAAATTTGATGGCAAACTAAGCGTGGATATGAGCGAGCAAGCTTACGCTAAATTTAAAGAAATTTGCTTAGAAAACTACTACGATCTAGCGCAAACATACGCTAAAAAAGTTGATGCGAGCACATTTTTGGAGAAATTTTGCCAAAAAGATGAACTAAGCTATCTACCAAAAGATGAAGAGTGCAAGAAATTTGTTGAGCATTTCTACGCTAGGTACGAAGCTATCGGCAACGACGTCGATGATAGCGGCGAGTGGCAAAGGTGGCAAAGCTTAGCCAAAAAGGCAGAGAAAGATATATAAAGACGGAACATGATAAGTAAAATAAGCAACGAAAATCAAGTATCTTTTTTATTTATGTTGATACTTTTTTGTGTATATGTTGTTAGTTATTTTATTGCTAGTGGTTTTTATGAAGACATAATTACTACTCTATTTGATTTTATGATCACATTATTTATCTTTTTAAAGCTAAAAGAGACAAGAAATTTAAAAACATATTGGATATATATATTACTAGGCCTTACTTGCTGGGTAGCATCAGATACTATGTGGATGCTATATGATAAGGTTGATTTTCTTAAACAATTTCTTTCTAAAGTCAATTTTATACAAATCTCATACGTAGTCTCATATTTTATGTTTGCATTTTCTGCTTTTTATATTTTGATCAAAAATTTGAAAAATTTATTTTTAATGCAAGTGTTTGTGGACTCAGTTTCTATTTCCGCAATATATTTTAGCTTTATGTGGTTTATGATTTTTAATAGAAATTTAACTCAAGTTTTAAGTCAAAAAGATTTTTTTAATCTAAGTTACATTGCCATAGATTTATTTATGTTTTGTACTTCATTTATTGCATTTTTTTCACTTAAATTTTCAAAAAGAAGACTATCTATACTTTTATGCTTGATAGCGCTTATTGTAATAAGCACTTATGATGTTTTTACCACTACAATGGATTTTTGGATAGATGAAATATCCTTTTTTGGATACGACATTGTATTTAAGAGTTCATTTTTTATGTTGTTTGTTGCTGCGCTTCATTTAAGAGAGGGTGAGGCAAATCTAAAATTTAGGGCGCTCAGAAACGATTTTGATAAAATTTTAATACAAAAGCTATTTGTTTTCGCCGTATTTTTAACGATCATGATCTTGTACTCTTGGAAGATAAATTTGACATGGTTATTTTCTATTTTAGTTACTTTGCTTGCATACGGGGCATTATCTTATACATTTTCTAATGTTAGAAAGATGGATATTTTAATTAAACGTGAAATACATATCAAAAAAGTGTTAAATAATCAGATAGAAAGTAAAGTAAAAGAGCTTGAAGAGACAAATAGGCACCTACAAAGGATCAGTAAATATGATTATTTGACAAATGCTCTAAATCGCCAGTATTTTATCGCAAGGCTTGAAGAGATGATAAAGTCAAAGGCACTTGGCGAAAAGATAGATATTTATAGTATTGATATAAACCATTTTAAGGCAATAAATGACTCGTATGGGCATTATATCGGCGATGATGTAATAGCAAAGTTTGCTTTAAATATTGAGTCAATATTGCCACCAAACGATTCCTTATTTGCAAGATCTGGCGGCGATGACTTCATCGTTGTTGTCAAGCAAAACGAAAATGTACATTGCAGGGAATTTTTACGCTATCTACTAAAAGCTATTTCAGAGCCAATAGTTATAGATGATTATAAAATTGTACTTGATGCGAAAATAGGGATTAGCTCGACACAAACCAGTGAAATTTTGGCTGATGATTTTATCATGCAATCAGAAGCAGCACTAGAAGCAGCAAAGAAAGATGCATCTGAAAAGTATGTTTTTTATAGTGATATAAAAAGCATTATTCAGGATAGAAACTACATAGAAATATTGCTAAATAGCATAAGCTTTGATGAAGAATTTGAGCTAAAATTTCAGCCCCAATATCTAATAGAAGGTAAAAAAATAGTAGGAGCAGAGGCTCTTGTTAGGTGGAACTCTCCTATAAAAGGTCCGGTAGATCAATCAAAATTTATCCCAATAGCCGAACAAAGCTCTATTATCAATGCGATAGGAAAATGGGTAGCAAAAAATGCTATAAAACAAATGGCCTTTTGGAATGAGAAATATAATACAAACCTAAAAATAGGCATAAATATCTCGCCAAAACAGATTGATAATATAAATTTTGCATCTAAATTTTTAAGCTATATAGATAGATACGGCATCGATCCATCTTGTGTAGATGTTGAGATCACTGAGGCCAGCCTTGTCAATGCCGAAGAGATGATGCAAAGTGCGTTATCTGATCTTTCTAATAGAGGAATTTGCATCTCCATAGATGATTTTGGTACCGGTTTTTCATCGATGAATTACATCAAAAAATATCCTATGGGTCGCCTAAAGATCGCTAAAGAGCTGATAGATAATATTGCTAAAAATGATATAGATAAAGACGTAGTAAAAAGCGTTATAGCTTTAGCTAAAAATGTGGAGCTAAAGACTATTGCTGAAGGCGTCGAAGATGAAACCCAGCTTGAAATTTTAAGAGAGCTTGGATGCGATGAGGTGCAAGGGTATCTTTGGGGCAAGCCAATGAGTGCAGAGGATTTTGAAAAGCTTATAATAAGCGCTATTTAAGCACGCTCTTTGCGCTAAAATTTTCAAATTTCAAAATATCTTTATGGCAAAGTTTGGCCAGCTCATTTATCATTTTTGAGCTAGCTTCATCTTTTGGGATTATTAGATGAATTTTTTCTTCTAAAAAAATGATAAAAATATTTTTTAGCTCATAAATTTCACTAACTTTATTTAGGTCAAATTTTTCATTTTCTTTGGGTTCGCTTTCATAATAAGCCAGAAATTTCTCATTTACTTCAAAATTCATTTTCTTTTGAACGTCTAAAATTTCAATTCTCTTTAATGCAGCTATGCGACTTCTTTTTAAAAAAATAGGATAAAAAATGATCCAAAATATAGCAAAAACAGCTCCGATAATAGTAAAAATTTTACTTTTTAATAGCATATCAGCAACGAAACCAGCTATGATGGCTTCAGTAAATATCATAAAAGTGTTTATAAAATACTGCTTTCTTGCTGCTTTTGAGAAAAATAAGATAAAAGATTTATAATCTATTAAATTTTGTCCATTTATGACGATATTGCACTTCATAAGATACCTTTGTGAATTTTAAAATTTTTTGGGAAATTATAACCAAAAGCAAAGTCAATTTTTGTATAATTTGGACTATTTCTTAGGAGAGGGACACTATTTTTTTAATATCAAAATCATCTATAACTGGCATGCGAAAATGGATCTTAGTTGCAGTTGTAGCACTATTCTTATTTGCACTATTAGCATCTTTACTAGACTATAATCTAATTGGAAAAATATCTATTTTGCTTAGTTTCTTTATAATAACTTTTGGCATTTATACTTCAATGGATAAAGTAAAAACCAAAATAACGCATTGGCTTGCAATATGTTTTGGTGTTTTTTTGTGGTCTATTTGCGATGCATTAATGGTGTTAAATCAAGATGTACTATTGCGTGCTCATAGTTCTTATGCGTATCTTGATGTGTTTTTTATGTTGCCGATGATATCTATTTTAGCTGGCGTTAGTATATTTTTGTATTCAAAATTTGTAGCCAGCCAAGAAAAACTAGCCATTGTTATGGATAGCATAAGTGTCTTTTTTTTAATAGTAATTTTAATATATGGTATTTTTGACGAAATAGATATTTCATCGATGATAAATAATGGATCAAATATCGTTTTTCTCTCTATTGTAGCCATAAATTTTCTTATACTTTTTATTACTTTAAGTGAGATTTTTACAAGTAGTTTGCTTCATATAAAAATTAGCGGCTTTTACCTTATATCGGCTAGCATTTTATTTACGATGCTAAATTTATTTATTTTTTATAGCCAGATCTCAAATGTAAATTTTGGCCATAAAATAGATTTTTTATATATCGTTCCTTTCTTTTTTTTGATGATAGGAGCTTTTCATTTAAAAGCTAAAAATGAATATGTTACAAATACCGATAAAGATATCTCAATAGGATCAAAATGGCTACCAATAATAATAGTTTTGCCTTTGCTGTTACAGGAAGATCTAACATCTTTTAGTGCACTTATCTCACTATTTATCTTGGTTGTAAATGCTATTGTTAATTACTACGTTAAAAGCTCTATTGCAAGTAGAAAAATATTAGATTATGAGAGAAATATTCATAGAGAGATGGAAAAGTCGATGCATGAGCGAACCAATGAACTTATGCTCGCAAATTTAAGACTTCAAGATATGTCCGAGAAAGACTATCTAACAGATCTTGGTAATAGAAATTTTATAGTAAATGAGCTTGAAATAATGTGCAAAAGTATCTCTGAAGATGAGGAAATCGTAGTTTATTATATAAATTTAAGCCGTTTTAAAAGCATAAATACATCTTACGGGCATGAAATAGGCGATAGAATTTTAAAGCTAGTTGCAAAAAGGATACTTGAAGTTTGCAATAGACAAGAGGCCATAGCAAGGATTAGCGCGGACGAATTTATCGTATTAGCAAAAATGGAGATAAATAGTCATACAAAACGCTTAAATCTTGGAATTGCCTTAAAAGATACTATTGAAAAGCCAATTCAAATAGATAGATATCACTTTGGACTTAAGTGTATAATAGGCATAGACGTAGCAACAAAAAATAGCACGGCAAATCCAAGAAATATTATAAAAAATGCAGATATGGCAATGTATTACGCCAAGAAAAATCCAGCTTTAAATCCTATGGTTTATAGCGATAAAATTAGCAATGAAATGCACCTAAGCTCAAGTATCGAGATCGCGCTTAAAAAAGCTAATTTGCAAGAAGACCTTCATGTATATTTTCAACCAATATTTGATCTAAAAATCGAAAAAATGATCTGCGCAGAGGTTTTTTTATATTGGAAATCAGAAAAATTTGGCTTGATGGAAGCAAGCAAATTTATGAAAGAGGTCAATGTAAATAGTGATATCTTAAACGATATTTGCTCGCTTTTAGTTTCAAAGACCATAGAGTATGTAGATAGATGGCAAAAAGAAAAACTCTTGATACCAAAAATAAGTATAAATGTTGCACAGATTCAAAGTAAATCAGAAAAATTTGTTTTAGATTTTATTTCTAGCTTACGCTCGCATTATATAAATCCAGAGCTTTTTGAAATAGAATTTGGCGAAGAAATATGGACAAATAACACTAAGACACTTGATAAAATTTTTTCTATTCTCAAAGAAAATAATATAGATGTTTGTATAGATAATTTTGGCTCTGGATATACTTCATTTATTTATATTAGAAAGTACGGTGTTAAGCGTATAAAAATAGCGAGTGAATTTGTTGCTCAAGCATCAAATAGCAAAATAGATGCACAAATCGTATCTGCAATTATTGATTTAGCAAAGGCAATGAAGATAAAAGTTGGCGCAAAAGGCGTAGAAAAAGAAGAAGATATTCATTTCTTAAAAGAGCTTGATTGTAACGAAGTTCAAGGACTTTTCTTATCTCGTCCTATGAGTGCAGAAGAATTTGAAGACCTTGTAAGACAAGATCCTCAAATGATAGCTAAAGTTTAAATTTCAGCCTTTATCTCTTCGTTTGATTTTACGACCATGCCTGAGCCATGGATCACGCTTGGAACACAACTGGTGCAGATATCAACTTCTTCGCCATTTTTATGAGCGTGGATAAAAACTGCATTTGTATCATCACTGCTTTTTAGTCCGCAAACATTGCAAACCACTAGATCTTTTTCTCTCATTTTTTCTCCTTTGAAATTTTTGCTAATTTTAGCTCCTAAATTTTATACATAAAATGATTTAAGTCAAGCTTGCCTCGTGGCATTTAATAATTTTTTGTTATAATCCTTTAAAATTTTAAAAGGCCTAAAATGAATGAAAGAACGATTATTTTAGAGATGTTAAAGATGCAGCAAAGCCTAAATGATGAGACGAATGGGCTTGGCTGGGAAAATGGTTATACTAATAAAAATAAATTAATCAGCTGGAGGCGCTGCATATATATGGAGTGCGCTGAGCTGATTGATAGCTTTGCGTGGAAGCATTGGAAGAGTATTGATGCAAAGACTGATGAGCAAAATTTACGCATAGAAGTTGTTGATATTTGGCACTTTATTATGAGCCTAGCTTTGCAAATTTATAAATCAAAACAGCTTGGAGATATAGAAACTTTAGCTGATGATATTTGTCAATCAAGCGGTTTTAGCGAGTTTTGCAAAGAGCCATTAAGGATCGAAGACGAGAGCATTTATGAGATAATGAATGACGTTGAAATGCTCATACATGAGTGCAGCGGGTTTGACTACGATATATTTGATATTTTAAAAATTTACTTCTCTATGTCTTTAAAATGCGGCGTAAATTTATACTCACTTTATGAGTGCTACATCGCTAAAAACGTGCTAAATCGCTTCCGTCAAAATAATGGCTACAAAGAAGGCAGCTATAAGAAAAATTGGAACGGACGCGAAGATAATGAAGTGATGAGCGAAATTTTGTCAAATGGTGTTAGTAAGATAGATGAAATTTACGCAGCACTTGAGCATGAATACAAAAAGGTGAAATGATAAATCTTCTTCGCCTTGGCTTTAAAGATTTTTTTACAGCCAAATTTATAGCGCTATCCATCTTGCCGCTTCTCCTTAGCATCGTCTGCCTAGCTTGGCTTAGCATCTGGGGCGGCGGTGAGATATTTGATCTTTTAAGTGATAGCGCTAAAAATGAAAATTTTACCTTTTTAGAGGCAAACTCGGCGCTCTCTTTTATCGCTATTAAAATTTTAAGCTTTAGTGCCACAAAGTGGATAGTTAGTATACTTTTTTATATTCTGAGCACCTTTTTAACGATCATTGTTAGCATCGTGATTGCTCTAATCGTAGCTGGCTTTTTAACTCCAGTTGTTACTAAAGAGATAAACAAAAGGCACTACAACTACGTGCTTAAAAGCGAGGTTAGCACAGCTAGAGTGCTAAAGGTGATGACGGTTGAGATCATGAAATTTCTTGGGATATTGCTCGTTTGCCTACCGCTTTTATTTGTACCAGTATTAAATTTTTTCATCATAAATGTACCGTTTTTTTATATCTACTACAAACTTTTACTGATAGACGTTGGCTCAAACACTCTTGATAGTGATAAATTTGAGCTAGCACTGCTTGAAGGTGGCGGGATAAAATTTATAGCTTTTGCGCTTTTGTTTTATCTCATCTCGCTTGTGCCGCTTGTTGGGCTATTTTTTCAGCTTTATTTTGTGATAGTTTTGTCGCACCTCTTTTTTGAGAGAGAGGCACTTATAAAAATTTAGAGCCAAAAGGCCCTAAATTTACGCATAGTAAGATACTTTGTTGCTTTCATCAAGCAATGTATCAAATAGCCTTTTTGTGGCACTTAGTAGATTTTTGTTCGCATTATTTTGAGCTAGAAGTTCGTCAAACATCTTTAACATATTGTCATTTATGAAATTTTTATGATTTAGATCTTTTGCGTCAGGTAGCATTTGCTTGATCTTGTTTGAAAGATCACTTATGCTTTGGCTGCTGCCAGCGATCTTGTCGCCCTCTTTGACGTTTTTCATAAATTCATCAACTTGTGGGCGAATTTGCTTCATCGCTTCTTCGATCTCTTTCATATCTTGCTCGTCTATGCCGTTTCCTTTATATAAAAACTCATAGCCGTATTCGTGCGTGAGAGTAAGGCTTCTTTGGCTTGAAGTACCATTTTTTTGGCTTGAAAACTCCAAACTTTTGTTGTCATACATCGAAAAGCTTATCTCATCGCCTGAGCTAGTTTTCATCGAAAAGCTCATGTTGTTGTAGCTTCCTTGAGAGTAAAAATTTGTTTGCATTTTTAAATCCTTTTGAGGCTAAATCGTCAAATTTTTAATTTCATAAAGCAAAATTTTGTAAAATGCGTCAAAAAAGGACGGGCGATGTGTTGTTTTGGGACTAGGATCTTTTTGCTGATGCTTATCACTGTTTTAAGCTTCGTTTTTGCTAAGCTTTGGCCTGTTTTGCCAGTCGTTTGCTACTACTTTATACTCGCAAATTTGCTCTCAATTTTGATGTTTTCACTATTTTTTAAAGGGCTTTTGCCAAGCTTTGTAAAAGTAAATGCGATCCACTATTTCTCGCTCATTGGCGGCTTTTTAGGAGCATTTTTAACAATGCTTATTTTTAAAAAAGTAGCAAAGGATAAGTTTAACCTAGTTGAGCTCATCATCTTTTTGATCTGGATTGTTATATTGCTCTTTGTTGTCTTTAAATTTCAAGCCATTCTTGATATTTTTAGAGGAATTTAGATGGATGAGAGAATAGTTAAATTTTTAAAAAAGATGCACCTTGCTAGCGTTTGTGTCGTTGATGATGAGGGGCAGCCTTATGCTTTTAGCGCATTTTACGCCTTTGATGAGGTAAATTTTAGCCTTTTTCTAGCTAGCTCAGATGATAGCTCGCATATCAAATTTTTAAAAAACTCAAAGCTTGTTGCTGGTACGGTTGCTCTTGATACAAAGATCGTTGGCAAGATAGAGGGTGTGCAGTTTCAAGGAGTGATGAGAGAGGCCAAAAAAAATGAAATAGAAATTTATTTCAAAAGGTTTTTTTATTCAAAGGCAATGAATCCAAAAATTTGGTCTATAAGCCTTGAAAAACTAAAATTTACGAGTAATGTCCTTGGTTTTGGCAAAAAGATAAGGTGGGAAAGAAGCGATAAAATTTAGACGTTAAGCTTATATAAGCTACAATCATTGAAAAATTAGAAAAAAATAAGGAGAATTTATGAAATTTAGCGGAAAAAACGTGCTAATAACAGGTGCAAGCAGAGGTATCGGTGCACAGATCGCAAAGACGCTTGCAAATATGGGCTTAAAGGTGTGGATAAACTACCGTTCAAAGCCTGAGATAGCAGACGCTTTGCAGGCTGAGATCGAGCAAAATGGTGGCAAGGCTGCGGTGATAAAATTTGACGCGACAGACGAAGATGAGTTTATAAAAGGTATAAATTTGATAGTCGATAGCGACGGCGAGCTAAGCTACCTTGTAAATAACGCTGGCATTACAAACGACAAGCTAGCACTTCGCATGAAAACTAGCGAATTTACAGATGTAATAAATGCAAATTTAACTTCAGCTTTCATAGGATGTAGAGAGGCTTTAAAAGTGATGAGCAAAAAGCGCTTTGGAGCGGTCGTAAACGTCGCATCTATCGTTGGCGAGATGGGAAATGCTGGACAGGTGAATTATTCAGCCAGCAAGGGCGGACTGATCGCTATGAGTAAGAGCTTTGCAAAAGAGGGTGCAAGCAGAAATATCCGCTTTAACAGCGTAACCCCAGGCTTTATCGAGACTGATATGACGCATGGGCTAAGCGATGATGTAAAGAAAACTTATAGTGATAACATCCCGTTAAAACGTTTCGGCAGTGCTAGTGAAGTAGCTGAGTCAGTGGCGTTTTTACTAAGTAATCATGCAAGCTACGTAACTGGTGAGACGCTTAAAATAAATGGCGGACTTTATATGTAGGTAAATTTCAGACAAGTTTTGAAATTTAAAATAAATAAAAGCGTAAATATTATAAGATAACAGACATTTTTTATAAGGAGACCTTAAATGGCAGTATTTGAAGACGTAAGAGACGTAGTTGTAGAGCAACTAAGCGTAGATCCACAAGCGGTAAAACTAGAGTCTAAAATCATTGAAGATTTAGGCGCTGATTCACTTGACGTTGTAGAGCTAGTTATGGCTTTAGAAGAGAAATTTGAAGTAGAAATTCCTGATAGTGAAGCAGAGAAATTAATAAGCATTCAAGACGTTGTAAATTATATAGAAAAACTAGGTAAATAATTAAAATTTACATAGTTTGATTTAAGGAGATGTATTGAAACGAGTCGTTGTAACTGGTATAGGCATGATAAACGCACTTGGTCTTGACAAAGAGAGTTCTTTTAAGGCTATTTGCGAGGGTAAAACAGGTGTGAAAGAGATCACAAGCTTTGATGTAAGTGACTTTCCTGTTAAAATTGCTGCCGAGATAACTGATTTTGATCCAAATAGTATTTTGGACGGCAAAGAGGTGAAAAAAGTAGATCGTTTCATACAGCTTGGCATAAAAGCATCTAATGAAGCTATGGCTGATGCAAATTTTAAAGAGTTTGATGCTCATAAATTTGGCGTTAGTTCAGCAGCTGGTATAGGTGGCTTGCCAAATATTGAGAAAAATTCAATTACATATTTTGAAAAAGGTGTAAAGCGAATTTCGCCATTTTTCATTCCATCAGCACTTGTAAATATGCTAGGTGGAATAGTTTCAATAAATCATGGGCTAAAAGGTCCAAATTTATCTAGTGTAACAGCTTGTGCGGCAAGTACTCATGCAATATCTCAAGCAGCAAAATGCATTATGATCGGTCAAGCGACAAATATGTTAGTTATCGGTGCTGAGTCTACTATTTGTGGTGTAGGCATAGGTGGCTTTGCAGCAATGAAAGCTCTCTCAACTAGAAATGATGAACCAAGTAAGGCGTCAAGGCCATTTGACGCAAATCGTGATGGTTTTGTAATGGGTGAAGGAGCTGGCGCGCTTGTACTTGAAGAGTATGAGTCGGCTATTGCAAGAGGTGCTAAAATTTATGCTGAAGTGGTTGGATTTGGTGAGAGCGGAGATGCACACCATATCACATCACCAACACTTGAAGGCCCATTAAGTGCGATGAAACAAGCACTTGATATGGCAAAAGGTGTAAAGATAGATTATGTAAATGCGCATGGTACTTCAACACCTGTAAATGATAAGAATGAGACTGCGGCACTAAAAGCAGTTTTTGGTGATAAATGTCCACCAGTTAGCTCAACAAAAGGTCAAACCGGACACTGTCTAGGTGGTGCTGGTGCGATCGAGGCTGTTATATCTATAATGGCAATGAGAGACGGCATTATCCCTCCAACAATAAACTACGAAACTCCTGATCCAGAGTGTGATCTAGACTATGTTCCAAATAAAGCTAGAAAAGCTGATATAAAGGCTGTTATGAGCAATTCGTTTGGCTTTGGCGGCACGAATGGCGTCGTGATATTTAAAAAGTTGGATTAAGATGTCAAATTATTTAGATTTTGAAAAAAGCATAAAGCAAATTGATGAAGATATAGCAAATGCTAAGATCAGAGGCGATGAACATGCTGTTGAAATTTTAAATAAGAATTTATCTAAAGAGATATCAAAAATATATAAAAATTTAAACGAATATCAACGTTTGCAACTTGCTCGTCATCCAGATAGACCATATTCTATTGATTATATTAATGCGTTTTTGATTGATGGATATGAGATTCATGGAGATAGAGCATTTAGAGATGATCCAGCGATAGTTTGCTACATCGGCTATATCGGAGGCAAAAAGACTGTCGTTATAGGCGAGCAAAAAGGCCGTGGCACTAAAAACAAATTAAGAAGAAATTTTGGTATGCCTCATCCTGAGGGTTATCGCAAAGCTCTTAGAGTTGCAAAAATGGCTGAGAAATTTAATCTACCCATTTTATTTCTCATAGACACTCCAGGCGCATATCCAGGTGTTGGAGCTGAAGAGCGAGGACAAAGTGAAGCTATAGCTAGAAATTTGTTTGAGTTTGCAAATTTAAAAACTCCAATAATTGCTGTTGTCATAGGCGAAGGTGGAAGTGGTGGTGCTTTAGCTATAGGCGTGGCTGATAGACTTGCTATGATGAAAAATTCTGTGTTTTCAGTTATCTCTCCAGAAGGCTGTGCAGCAATACTTTGGAATGACCCAGCTAAACAGGAACAAGCTACAAAATCTATGAAAATAACAGCTGATGATTTAAAAAGTCTATCACTGATTGATGCTGTTATAGATGAACCGATAAATGGAGCTCATAGAGACAAAGAAGGTGCTGCAAAAGTACTTGCAAATTATTTTATTTCAGAGCTAGCTGAGCTTGAAAAGCTTGATATAAATGATCTTGTAGCAAAAAGAATAGAAAAAATTCTCTCTATCGGAGCATTTGAAGAATAAATTTATAGTCACAACAATTTTATAAGAATACTTATCAAATTTGTTTGTGGCATCATCTACTAAAATACTAAAACAATTTAAAAATCGGTATAAATTTAATCGATTTAGTAGCCATAATTTTTGCACTAGTTTTTATATCTTTAAGATTTAAACACTAAAATTGTTAATATCAAATCTACATAAAGAGTATTAATGAATAAATTTCAAGAAAAATATATCACTCTTTCAAAAGAATATTATAAAAATAACGGCAATGCTTCTAGTATTGAGGCACTCTATCAGTTTAAAGAAGAGTTGGAAAACTGTGATGACATTTGCGCAAAGTATGTTTTAGTCGATATTTATCAGCTTTTATCTATGAGAAAGAGTGCTTACGACTTACTTTTAAAAATACATGACAAAAGTGATAAAAAGCAGCTAAAGGCACTTGGCTATCTAGTGCAATTCATTGACGAAAATGATAAATGGGTGCTGCCTCGCCCAAAAAGTAGAGGTCAAATTTTGGCTCAAAAAGATAAAGCCTCCACACTACCAAAATTTATCTATCATCCCAATCCTTTAAGAACCGGCGCATTTAAAGATGATATGAATATAGTGTGTGAGTGCTGCGGCAAAGATACTGAAGTTTATTATAACGGTAGCATTTATTGCGAGCAAGATATTTCGTATCTTTGTCCTACTTGTATTTCTAGCGGTATGGCTGCTAAGAAATTTGACGCTACATTTGTACAAGATGCTGACAAGCTATCTATAAATGATACTAAAAAGGATGATAAACTTTTTAGAAGAACCCCTGGCTACGAGAGCTGGCAGGGTGAGCATTGGATAGCTTGTTGTGATGATTATTGCGAATTTTTAGGTGACGTTGGTACAAGAGAGCTTGAAGAAATGGGTATAGCAGACGAGGTCTTTGAGGACTACACAAAAAGAGCTGAATATGACGATAAAATGCTACGCGAACATCTTGTTAAAGCTGGCGATATTGCTGGATATTTGTTTCGTTGTTTGCATTGTAAGAAGTATCATATATACGTTGATGCTTGTTAAAGAGGAAAATATGGATATTGCAAAAATTTCTAAAGGTTGTAAAGAACGTGGACTGGATGAACTTTTTAAGCTTTTATCGCCACTAGCAAGAAATGCCATAAGGATAGATACGCAAGCTAAAAATGACGATGATATCGCCGTTGGAGCGTCTAAATTCGGTGGCTCGCCAGATCTGTCAGATGGTTTATCGTGGCCGTCAAATGAAAACGGCGCTTTGAGTTTTGTGGCACAGATAAATTTTGCTGAAGCTAGCAAATTTGACATTGACTCACTACTGCCAAAAAGCGGAATGCTCTATCTTTTTTATGATAGAAATTTACGTGTTTGGGGCTACGATCCTGCCGATAAAAATGGCTTTGCAGTGATCTTTTCTGATGTAAATGATGAGTCACTTTCTCGCAGGAGAGCGGAGAGTTTAGAGGGAGAAAATTCTACGTTTAACGCACACTTGCTTAGCTTTGAAAATGAGATAAATTTGCCAAATTTACAAAGCTCGATTGTGCCATTTAGTAAAATTAGTGAAGCTGAGTGGGAGGCTTATCATGAGGTTATTGAGCCAAGCTGGCAGGCTAAAGAAAATAAACTCCTTGGACACTCTGATAATGTCCAAGATGGTATGGAGCTAGAGTGTGAGCTAGTTACAAATGGGCTTAGCTGTGGTGATGGTAGCGCTTATCACCACCCAAGAATAGCGGAATTTGAGAAAAATTCTGCCCAGTGGCAACTACTTTTACAGATAGATAGTGATGATGAGGGCGATATGGACTGGGACGGAGAGGGCAGAATTTATCTGTGGATAAAGAGGGACGACCTAGCGGCGCGCGACTTTAGCAAGACGTGGCTAGTTTTGCAGACAAGCTAAGGCTGCCAAATTTATAAAAGATAAAAATTAAAATTTATAGAGAAATTTTATACTAGGGTTACCCAATAAATTTTTATTAGCATTCTTGGTGCGATTACCAAAAATTTACTGCCATTTCTGCCACTATCTACTTAAATATATAAAATAACCAAAGATGCTAATGCCCAAATTTAGGCAAAATTTAGTAAAATCCTTAAAAATTTTAAAGGCAAAATATGTTTAATGGCTTGATTCGTGAGATCGCACAGGTTGTTAGTTATTCACAAAATATTTTAAGGCTAAAGGCAAATTTTCGTCCAAATTTAGGCGATAGCATTGCCGTAAATGGTGCTTGCCTGAGCGTAATAAAACTACATGAAGATGGCTTTAGTGTGGAGCTAAGCGCAGAGAGTAGGGCAAATATTGCGGTTGAAAATTTAAAAGAAAGAGTGCATATCGAGCCAGCGATGAAGCTAGGAGACCGAGTAGATGGGCATTTGATGCAAGGACATATCGATTTTATCGGTAAAATTTCAAATATCAAAAAGAATGAGAATGGGGTTGATTTTTACATCGACTTGCCGCGCGATGCTATGAGCTTGATGTCAAATAAAGGCTCAGTGGGCGTAGAGGGCGTGAGTCTAACCATAAATGAAATTTTGCCAAAGGGTATAAGGCTAACAATCATACCAATCACATTTAAAGATAGCCTTTTTGGTACTTTTAAGGTCGGCAGGCGCGTAAATATCGAAAGCGATCTTTTGGCTCGATACGTAGCTAGGCAGCTTTTTTGTAAGCAAGATAGCACCCTTAGCTGGGACGATGTTGAGCGAATTTCTAGCCTTTACTAGGTGGATAAAATGCGTAAAAATTTAGAGATCGTCTTTGATAAAAATGGCGTATTAGCTGGCTTTACAAATAGATTTGGCGGTGTGAGTGAGGGTGCTTTTGAGAGCTTAAATTTAGCAGATCATGTTGGCGATGATCCGTTAAAGGTCGCACAAAATCGTGAAATTTTAGCAACGGCGCTTGGTATTATGCCTGTTAGTTTAAAATTTATGAACCAAATCCACTCAAATAAAGTGGAAATTTTGCAAGATTTTAACGACGATCTACCTCCATGCGATGGTGTGATAACATCATTAAAAGACGTAGCACTTTGCGTCTTAGTCGCTGACTGTGCGCCTGTTTTGATAATAGATGAACATCTTGGCGTAGTCGCAGCTGTGCATGCGGGACGCGCAGGTGTTACTAGTAAAATTTGCACAAATGCAGTGGGGCTGATGACGAGTGAGTTTGGTTGCTGTGCTAATAATTTACGCGTATTTATAGGCGCAAATATCAAAGTGCAAAACTACGAAGTAGGCAAGCTGGATCTTGGTGAATTTAACCAATATAAAAAAGATGGAAAATTTGATATAAACGCAGCTTTATTAGATGAATTTGCTAAGCTTGGAGTAGATCAAATATCGCTAGATCCTCGTTGCACTTTTGAGAGAGATGAATTATTCTCATACCGCAAACAGAGTAGGACTGGGCGTTTTTGCGGATTTGTGATGAATAGAGCCACATCGGTAAATAGTAAAAAATAAAAGTAAATTTTTAGCTTCATTGCTTGCCTATTAAAATTTGCCAGCTAAATTGTATTGAACGTTTTGATATTTAATTTGATCTAAAAAATGGCTAAATATAATAATTTTTAGCTACAATTTGACATCGAATCTCAAAAATAACAATAAGGAAAATCATAAAAATAGGTAAAATTTTGACCTCCGTTATGCTAACAGGAGCCTTTTATATGGTGCAAGCACACATGTTTTGGGTAG
Source organism: Campylobacter concisus (assembly GCF_002092855.1). Lineage (NCBI taxonomy): Bacteria > Pseudomonadati > Campylobacterota > Epsilonproteobacteria > Campylobacterales > Campylobacteraceae > Campylobacter > Campylobacter concisus. The sequence continues at coordinate 368,937 of NZ_LVLC01000012.1, read as the reverse complement.
ATGGAGCTAATGATGAAAAGCTAGGAAAATTTATCGCAAACATGGGTTATAGCGACGATTTTCCAAAGCTAGAGCCTATTATGGCCGAACGCGTCCATCTTTTTGCGCCAATTACTGTAATAAGTAAAGATGGTAGCAAAAAGAAGCTTAAGCAAAGTGGCGAGAACTACCGCTATGAGGGCGAAAAATTAAATAAAGGCACATATATCTTACTAGCACAGCAAAATCCTATGTATTCGCTTAAAAAGCGTAGTGATGGCAAGTGGCTAATAGACAAAACAAAGCTTGATCTAAAGGATCTAAGCGATATACAGATTTGCCGGCTGATGACGATAACATCTAAGAGAGTCTTAAATTTAGGTGAAACAAACGACTTCGTAACTAAACCTGTTGGAGTTAAAATCGAGATCGTACCGCTACAAAACCCAGCGGAATTTAGAGTGGATAAGCCTTTTAAATTACAGGTTTTTGCTGATGGAAAGCCGCTAGAGCGAGCTAAGCTAACTGGTACTTTTGCTGGATTTTTAGACCACAAGCATGCGTTTTACGGCATGACGGATGAGCAAGGCATCACTGAAGTATTAGCTCTAAGGCCAGGATTTTGGGTATTTGAGGTGATTTATGAAAGACCTTATCCAGATGCTGCGAAGTGTGATAAAGAGACGTTAAAAACGACACTTAGTTTTGAGATAAAAGAATAAAAGTTTGATATAAATTTGAGTTCGAATTTATTATAAATTTTTTATAATCGCTTTGTAATTTTGAAAGTAAAGAAAGAATGCCTTACGAAAACTTTAAATCAAAAAATCCTCTTGTGCTAAAAATCACTACAAATGCAAAAAAATTTGGCGTAGAAACACTACAAAACGAGGAGTTTGTAAGCATTCTTTTAAATGTCAAGAAGCTTGAAATTTCATCAGAACAAAGGCAAGCAATGGCAGAAATTTTTGCCAAGTTAATAAAAATCGAAGAAGACTCACAATTAAGTAAATAAACTTTAGTTTAAATTCATATTACTTTAAGTATAATCCCTCTTTATTTCACACACGACAATCCTAAATTTGGTTGTGCGAAAGCATTAATGGTCGTGGAGGATAAAACTAAATTCAAGGCAAAATGCCTAAAACAAGGAGAAACTCATGGTAACTATGAGAGATTTATTAGAGTGTGGCGTACATTTTGGTCACCAAACACGCCGCTGGAACCCAAAGATGAAAAAATTTATCTTTGGCGAGAGAAAAGGTATCTATATCATAGATCTTCAAAAGACTATCCGCTACTTCCGCTACACTTATAACATCGTTCGTGACGCAGCTGCTGAAGGCAAGTCAGTGCTATTTGTAGGCACTAAAAAACAAGCTATCGACGCTATAAAAGAGTATGCTGAAAAATGTGGAATGCCTTATGTAAATCACCGCTGGTTAGGTGGTATGATGACAAACTTCGGTACTATCCGCCAGTCTATCCGCAAACTAGAAGTTATCGAGACTATGGAAGAAGATGGCTCGATAAATTTACTAACTAAAAAAGAGGCTTTGATGCTTCGCCGCAAAAAAGAGAAACTTATCGCAACTCTTGGCGGTATCCGCAATATGAAAAGCCTACCTGATATGATATTTGTCGTTGATACAGTTAAAGAAAAGATCGCCGTTCAAGAGGCAAATCGCCTAAAAATCCCAGTTGTAGCACCGATCGATACAAACTGCGATCCTGACGTTGTTGACTATCCGATCCCAGGAAATGACGATGCGATTCGCTCTGTTCAACTTTTCTGCCAAGAGATGGCTGAAGCGATCAACGAAGGTAAATCACTTCTTGAACAAGATGGTGGCGAGCAAGTTGCTGGCGAAGAAGTGAGCCAAGACGAGAAAGACGCGGTTGTAGCTGAGGCTATGAGCGAAGAAGACTTTGGCGAGGACGAAGAATAATGGAAATAACTGCACAAATGGTAAAAGAGCTCCGCGAATCAACCGGAGCTGGTATGATGGACTGCAAAAAGGCACTTGGCGAAGCAAATGGCGACATGGAAAAAGCTGTTGACATCCTTCGTGAAAAAGGCCTAGGCCAAGCTGCTAAAAAGGCTGACCGCCTTGCAAGCGAAGGCTTGGTAAGTGTTGAAGTTTGCTCAAAATGCAAAAAAGCAACTATCAGTGAGATCAACTCTGAAACTGACTTCGTTGCTAGAAACCCACAGTTTCAAGCACTTGCAAAAGACGCAACAGCTCACATCCAATCAAGCGGCATAAAAACAGTTGAAGAGCTAAATGCGAGCACTTTAAATGGTGTTAAATTTGAAGATTATTTCAAAACTCAGATCGCAACTATCGGTGAAAATCTTGTAGTGCGCCGCTTTGAGACTATTATTGCTGATGACAAAGGCGTGGTAAATGGCTATGTTCACTCAAATGGTCGTGTTGGTGTACTTATCGGTGCAGCTTGCGAAAGCGCAGAAGTTGCAAATAAAGCAGCTGATTTTATAAGAAATTTATGTATGCATGCAGCTGCTATGAAGCCAAGCGTTATAAGCTATAAAGACCTTGATAAAGATTTTGTTGAGAAAGAATTTATCGCACTTCGTGCTGAGCTTGAAAAAGAAAATGAAGAGCTAAAACGCTTAGGCAAGCCACTTCATCACATCCCTGAGTATGCTAGCCGCTGCCAGATAGGCGAGGCAGAGCTTGCAAAAGCTACAAAAGCGATCGAAGAAGAGCTAAAAGCTGAGGGCAAACCTGAGAAAATTTGGGACAAGATCATCCCTGGTAAGATCGAGAGATTTTATGCTGATAACACAGTGCTTGACCAACGCCTCACACTTTTAGGCCAGTTTTATGTAATGGACGATAAAAAGACTATTGAACAAGTTATTGAAGAAAAAAGCAAAGAGCTTGGTGGCAAGATCGAGATCGTAAAATACGTTCGTTTTGAACTTGGCGAAGGCTTAGAGAAAAAAGTAGATGACTTTGCTGCAGAAGTTGCTGCTCAAATAGGCTAATGGAAATTTTAAGAGCGTCTAATCTAGGCTTTGCGTATGATTATACGCTCTTTAATAATATAAATTTAACTCTCAATCAAAAACAAAGCATCGCGATAACCGGCGTTAGTGGTTGTGGCAAATCAACACTTTTACACATACTTTCGACACTTTTAAAGCCAAATTTTGGTAAGGTTGTCTATCAAGATAGATCGATCTATGAGCTTTCTCAAAACGAGCTTTTGGCCATTAGAAGGCTTCATTTTGGCATTATTTTCCAGTCACACTATCTTTTTAAAGGATTTAGTGCTTATGAAAATATCGAGCTTGCAAGCATCTTATCTGGCGAAAATATAGAAAAAAATGATCTTAAAGCGCTTAAAATTTCAAGTGTGATAAATCAAAAAGTTGGCGAGCTAAGCGGTGGCCAGCAGCAGCGTGTGAGTATCGCTAGAGTGCTTACTAAAAAGCCAAAGATTATCTTTGCAGACGAGCCAACGGGCAACCTTGATAAGCAGACGGCAAATGAAGTGATGCAAGTTTTATTTGACTATATAAATGAAAATAACGCTGCCCTTGTTCTAGTTACTCACGACAACGATCTAGCCGCTAAATGCGACAATTCATACAAGCTTGATAACAAAGAGCTTGTGCAAATTTCTTAAATTTTAAAAACTAAAATTTATTATTTTATCTTTAATATTTTTATAAATTTTTCCAATTTAGATTTATCTCTATCTTTATAATATAAATTTGTATTAAAAGCTTTATGTAAGAAGTAGAAACAGGCAAACTTAAATCGCTTGCTTGATGAATAGAAAATTTAGACTTATCCAGCCATACCACCAGCTGGTTTTGAGCGTCTTTATGACTTTTTGTTTTAAAAAATTCCTTTTCTTCTTTTGTAGGTTTATATTCATCTTTGAAGATTTTTTCTTAGCATCAATCTTTTGCTCTAGCATATTCTTCTCATAAATTTTATATGTTAGCTTTCGGTATTCAAGGTAATTTCTAAAGCTAGCCTTATATCCTGCATCATAGTGGCAGCTTACACACATTAGTTCTTTATTACTATCAAATAGTTGTTTGTGGTGAGTATGTATCTTTTGAATTTGTGCTGAAGTGTTGTTAATCTATTACATTTGTGTGGAGCTAGTGCCACTATTATCAAATACGAAATACTCGCGATTTTTTATATTCTTATGCCAATCAATCGCATCAGGATTACCAAAGAAATATACTCAGCCCTCTAAAATATCATCTTTGCCTCTGTTAGAGCGTATTTTGAGGTATTGTTATGTGGTATGTGGTAGTCTACACATCTTGCTTTGATAACCTGTTTTGCCATTATCACTGTGGACGTCATCGTTATATACAATGACCACAGAATCCATCTCATGACAAACTATACAGAATTCATCCCACTTGTATCATCAAGTGTATAATGAACTGCAAAATAACTAAAATCCAAAATTTTACTTATAAAGAATATAAGCACTAATAGTTTTTTGAAATTTTCAAGGTGTTACCCTCCACATTCATTGTGGAATTTCATGCTCGTGGCACTCATCGCAGTATAAAGTCGGACCATCATAAGCTGAGTTGTGAGGATTTGCTTTTAGAGTATCCATAAATTTTAGTCCATCAGCTAAGAGCTTTTTACTCTTATGATAGGATAAGAAGCCATTATCACTGGTCGCTTTAAATTTGCTAGGATTATCGCCTTGGTTTTTGATGGCAATCAATACAATCAAAGCTTAAATGTTCGTGATGAGGCTTTAGCTTATGCTTAGCTCTTAGCTCGCCAGAAACTACTATCTTTGTAATATTTAGATCACTCTTTGGATAAGCACCAATCTATTAAGATAAATTAATATAAAAGTATGCAAATAACTACCAACGCGTTATTCTAAAAGAATTTATAAGCAAATAGTCGGACTTTATATCACTAGAGAAATTTTTGTACTTTATGATAATAGAGAAGGACCTTAAATCTCTTCTTTGATTTTTTTGTAAAGCTCTAAAATCTCATCTTTTTTAATGATAAAACTATTTTTATTTGCTATTAGATAAGCTGAACTTTGCATGATATCGCCAGCGATCTTTAGCCCGTTTTGTTTCATGGTTGAGCCAGTTTCGACTACATCAACTATCGCGTCACTTAGCCCAACTAATGGTGCAAGTTCTATTGATCCATAAAGCTTGATGATCTTTACGGCTACGGCTTGTTTCGTAAAATAATTTCTTGTTATATTTGGCATTTTTGTGGCTATTTTTAGCTCTGGCTGGTTTAGGTCTAGCTCGGAGTCGTTTTTTATGCCAATGCAAACTTTGCACTGCCCGATTTTTAAATCCAGTAGCCTTACAACATTTGGCTTGTGCTCTTCAAGTACGTCAAGCCCCACTACACCAATATCAGCTGCACCTTCAGTGACATAAGTTGGGATATCTTGGTTGCGAACCATTAAAAATCTAAAATTTCCTTCTTCAAGAATTAGTTTTCTGTCTTCAAATAAAAAACTTGAACCAAAAATTTTTCTAAAAATTTCTAGTGTTGCCTCGGCTATTCTTCCCTTTGGTAGTGCTACGGTTATCATATTATCATATCTTTCTTTTCAGTTATTAGCTTTTGCATTGCACGAAAAACAAGCATCTTGTCGCAAATAGCATTTTTAAAAAATTTTGACAAAAAATCGCCATCTCCACCAGTAAAATAGACTTTTTTATCACCGGCTAGCTTATCTAGTAGAGTTATTATCGGTTTAATAATGCCATAACTCACGGCATCAGCTGTTTTTTGTGGTAGTGCATCTATGTCAATTTGTGAATTTATAGTAATATCAAGTCGTGGCGAGATACTTTTGTAGGCGTTTAGCATACTTGAAATGCCTGGCAAGATATATCCTCCAAGATGGATAGAATTTGCCATAATGTCAACTGTTATGGCGCTTCCAGCATCAACGATTACGCCATTATTTATAGAGTAACATGCAGCTATTCTATCTACGCCTAGACCCTGGTATATCGTATCAATAGTAAAAAATGGTTCTAAATTTACAAACATTTTATCATCTTTTAAAAGATTTAAAATTTCATCATTTACGGATATAAAATATACTTTTTTTTCTGGCTTATAGTTTTTAAACTCAGAAATTTTCATACGTGAGATTTTGCCATCTTCTAAAAATGTAGCGTTAGTATTGCCTATATTACACAAAATCATAACATCGCCAATTATTATCTTGTAGCTCTTTTAAGGCTTTAGAACAAATGCCAGAGCTGTAAAATATAGTTTTTTTTCTTAGATTTATTTGGAATTTTGCCTCTATCTTTTTAGAAATTTCTTCAAGTTCCAAAGCCTCTTTGCGTAGCAATCTACTTTTTGCTGTTCTTAAAAAGACAAGATTGTAAAAGCTCTTATTGTCCACTCCCCAAAAGATATCAAGCGTCTTTTTTGTGCTAAATTCACTTGTATTAAGTACTTTGATATCTTTTAAAAGGATTTTTCTGGCTTCAAAAAGCTCCCAAATTTTTTGGTTCATTGTCCTAAATTAACAAGCTCATTATCATAATAAAAGGCACCATTGCCCATAAAGCTTTTATCTTTTATCTCATCGCTAAACTCATAAATTTCAGCTCCACTAAGGTCTAAATTTGTCTTTATAACGTAGCCTGTTTTTTCGATTACGTAAAGCTTATTATTGATAATAGTAGCTGCTGAGAAGATGGCAAATTTGAAATTTACTTTATTTTGCTCTTTTAGCATAAGATTTGTTCTTACGATCGTACCATCTTTTTTAAAGATATAAATTTCATCGTTATTAACTAATACGTCTTTGATCTCGCCGTCATAATAAACTGTTTGGTTTGGGTTAATGACGATAAGTTTTTTAGCTGTTGCTGCGATTAGATTATCGCCCTCAACGCCTAAAAATATGATGTTGTTAAAGAAATTTTCAGAGCTTACGACCACGTCACGTAAAATTCTACCAGTCTCTTTTTGTACTATATAAATTTTGCCATCTAAAGCCGGATAAACGATAAGCGAGCTCATAAAAAATGGTGCTACGATCCTTGAATCAACTGCTGCTATATTAGACGAGCTATATTCCATTATTGTTGTTGCGGTATTTATGTCTATTAGATAGATGTGGTTTGCCGCGCTGATAGCTGCTAATAGGTTTTGATCAAGAGAGGCAGCAACAATTGCTGTTGGAAATTTATTGCTATAAACGCTGTGTCCGCTAGGATCTGTCACATTTAGATCGCCATTTATACTAGCTGAGATGATAAAGCCGTTGTTTTCATTTAAGAAATTAAAATCTTCAGGCAACTTAATGCTTGTATTTAGGCCATTTTTGGTGATGACATTGCCGTTGTCAAGAGTGGCGCCATTTGCATTTGCTGATTTGATATAAGATGGCATATCTTTTGACAAAGAAATTTTGCCAGAGGTTTGAGCTGGCTCGAAATATTGTCTTTTTGTGCCACATCCGCTTAAAACTAAAGCCAAGGCAAAAGCCAAGAAAAGAGTAATTTTTTTCATTATTTTATTCCCTGATAGTGTTTTAAATTTTTAACTAAAGTTTGAAGTTGAGAGTCGAGTGAAATTTTATTAAACTCATCATTTGCTTCTTTGATTTTGTTTTGTTTTAAAAGCTCAAAACCTTTTAAAAGTGTGCTATATTCGCTTAAAATTTGAGTGTTTGCATTACCATTTTGTGAAAGAATAATATCTTTTACTATGGGATTTACTTTTAAATTTGCAAGCTCGCTAATGCTATTTGTCTCATTTTTATCAAGCTTTTGCTGAAGTGAAAAAAGTGCATATAAATTTGGCTCTTTTTCTTTTAAAATGCTTAAGGCATTTGCATCGTTTGGATTTAAAATGAGCTTTGAGTAAGCCAAATTTGCATCTTCAATTCTATTATCATTTATTATTTTGTTCGCATAAAATCCAATAATTGCAATGACAGCAACAATAATGGCAATTATCATAAATTTTTTATACTTTCTAAAGAAACGCTCACCTTTGATCATGCTTTCTAAAAACTGTTCTTGAGCACCAATCTCTTGTTTTATCTGTGTTAGATCTTCTTTTATAGCCAACGCTTTTCCTTTATTTTTAAAAAATTTTAATTCGCAGATTTTAACATAATTAAATTAAAACTATCCCAAAATTAAAGCTTGAATGTGATATAATGGCTCAAAATTAATTAATAAGGTTACTTATATAATGCAAATAGATGATACTCTTTTAAATAAATTAGAAAAACTTTCTGCCTTACAAATCAGTGATGAAAAAAGAGAAGAAGTAAAAAAACAACTAAGCGAGATTGTATCTTTTGTTGATATTTTAAATGAACTTGATCTAAGCAGCGATGAAGCTGTAGTTAGCTCTATAAAAGGTGGCACACCTTTAAGAGAAGATGAGCCAAGGCCAAATGATGTGATTGATACGATCTTAAAGTACGCTCCTTCACGTGAAGGGCATTTTTTTGCTGTACCAAAAATAATAGAATAATGGTAAAAATATGGATCTAATCGAACAGCTTCATGCAAAGAATTTAAGTGTAAAAATACCAGAAGATAATAGCCTTAATAATCTTGCTGGCGATATAAAAACACTTTTAAAAACTGTTGTAAGTGATAAGGCAAGCGATCTTCACCTTGTTTCAAGATCTGAGCCGCAAATAAGAGTAGATGGTGCTTTAAAACCCATTGATTTTGGCGTATTAAGTGGCAAGGATATAGAGAATTTATGTTTTGCTTTGATTACTGATGAACAAAAAAGTGAACTTGAGAATAATAAAGAGCTTGACTTTGCGATTGAGCTTCCAGATATTGGTCGCTTTCGTGGCAACTATTACTATACCATGAATGGCGATTTAGCTGCTGCTTTTCGTATAATCCCAATCGATATCCCATCTCTTGATGAGTTAAATGCCCCACAAATTTTTAAACACATTATTAAGCGTGAAAAAGGTCTTATTTTGGTTACCGGACCAACAGGAAGTGGTAAATCAACAACTCTTGCAGCCATGCTTAATGAGATAAATTTAAATTATAGAAAGCATATTATTACAATTGAGGATCCAGTCGAGTTTGTGCATAACAATAAAAAAGCTCTATTTTCTCATAGAAATATCGGCACTGACGCAACTTCTTACTCAAGGGCTCTAAAATCTGCGGTTCGTGAAGACCCAGATATCATACTTGTGGGCGAGATGAGAGATAGAGAAACGATTTCAACGGCTATTACGGCGGCTGAGACCGGACACTTAGTCTTTGGTACGCTTCACACAAATTCAGCCATTCAAACTATAAATAGGATCGTTGATAGTTTCGATGGAAGTGAGCAATTACAAGTAAGAAATATGCTTAGTGTTTCGCTAACTGCTGTCGTTTCACAAAGCCTGATCCCAAAGATAGGCGGTGGAAGGTGCGCTGTGCATGAAATTTTAATAAACAATATGGCTATCTCAAACTTGATACGTGAAAATAAAATACATCAAATTTACTCTCAGATGCAACTAAATCAACAACAAACTGGCATGAGTACGCAAACTCAGGCTTTGATGAAAGTACTAAAAGAGGGTAAGATTACAAAAGAAAATGCGCTAGCTTATTCAACTAGTCAGCAAGAACTTCAAAATTTAATAGGAACTGTATAATGGATTTAGTAACGTGGTTTGATATTATTATTATTGCTCTTGTCTTGATGCTTGGCATAAAAGGCATATTAAATGGACTTATTAAAGAAGCATTCGGACTTATCGGACTTATCGGCGGCTTAATTATAGCTAGTAGGTTTTCAGATCTATCTGGTGAGTTTATAACTAAAAATATATATAAATTTGAAAATCCTTCATTTTTACAGTTTGTTGCATTTATCTCTCTTTGGCTAGTTTTCTGGATAGTTTGCTTACTAGTTGGTAAATTTTTATCAAAAATAGTTTCAGTAAGCGGACTTGGTTTTTTGGATAGACTTGGTGGATTTGTTATGGGAAGTGGAAAAATTTTCTTAACATTTTCGGCAGTAGTTGCTGTAATATCTGGTACTTCGCTAAATAATATAATTGCTCCTTATTTTGCGAACAGTAAAGTTTATCCGGTTTTGATAGAAACTGGCAAATGGATAACAAATCTTGATGTGAAAAATATCAAAAGTGAGTTAGATGAGATAGTGGCAAGACCAATGGATACAAACAAAACTGATGCATTTATCTCAATGGATGCAAATGCTAGTGTAAATACCGACTCTAATATCACAAAAGGGGAATAAGATGATAGAAAATTTAGAATATGATGCGTTGCTTGAGAAATTCAAAAGAGTGCTTCGCGACAATGGTTTAAAATACACGAAACAGCGTGAAATTTTACTAAAAACGCTATACAACAATGGCGAACACTTTACTCCAGAAAGACTTTATCTTTTTATAAAAGAAACGCACCCTGAGCTAAATATTGGTATCGCAACTGTTTATAGAACACTAAATCTACTTGAAGAATCAGAGATGGTGACATCAATCAGCTTTGGTTCACAAGGTAAAAAATTTGAGCTTGCCACAAAGCCACATCACGACCATATGATATGCAGAAAGTGCGGTCTTATCATAGAATTTGAAGATCCAATGATAGAAAAAAGACAAATCAGTATCGCAAAAGATCATGGCTTTAAACTAACTGGTCACATGATGCAGCTTTATGGAATTTGTGAAAAATGCTCAAAAAATAATATAAAGGGAAAGTAAGGTGATATTTGATAACCAACATGAGATTCAACGACTACAAAGCATAGACGAGCTAAGAAATTTAGGCATTAATCCATATCCGCATTTTCTTAGAAGAGATATGAATATCTCTAAATTTAGACTAAAATTTAACTACATTAATGATACAGAAGAGAAAAAGGCCGAAGGTCAGCTAGTAGGTCTTGCGGGTAGAATAAAACTAATTCGTGATGCTGGAAAAGCGGTTTTTGCAAATATTGAAGATGAAGATGGAAATTTACAAATTTACTTTAGTAATAAAACACTTGATCCAGAGTGGTTTAAAATCGTTAAAAAATACGTAGAGATAGGCGATATAGTCTATGTTAGAGGTTATGCATTTATAACAAGAACTGGCGAATTTTCTATGCATGTAAGCGAGCTCAGCCTTGCTTCAAAGTCGATAAGCCCACTTCCTGAGAAGTATCATGGTTTAGTTGATGTTGAGACAAGATATCGCCAAAGATACCTTGATATGATAATGAACCCTGAAGTTAGAGCTGATTTTAAAAGACGCTCAGTGATTATAAGTACGATTAGAAGATTTTTTGAAGAAAAGGGCTTTTTAGAAGTTGAAACACCGATGCTACACCCAATAGCAGGCGGTGCAAACGCCAAGCCATTTATCACTTTTCACAATGCTCTTGGAGTCGAGAGATATCTAAGGATCGCACCTGAGTTATACCTCAAACGCCTTATAGTAGGTGGCTTTGAGGCTGTTTATGAGATGAATAGAAATTTTAGAAACGAAGGAATGGACCTTACTCATAATCCTGAGTTTACAAGTATAGAGTTTTACTGGGCATACCATAACTATCACGATTTGATGGGTATCACAGAGGATCTTTTTAATGTCATTTTAGACAAGCTGGATATGGAAAAAGTTGTAAATTTTGACGGCATGGAGATTGATTTTAGTAAGCCATTTAAGCGAATAAGCTACAAAAAAGCTCTCGTTGAGATCGGTGGACTAGATGATAATCTCATAAACGATAAAGATAAAATTTTAGCAAAACTAAGAGCTGATGGCCTTGAAGCAAATGAGAAGCTCGATCTTGGTCACTTGCAGGCTGAGCTATTTGATAACTATGTAGAGAGTAAGCTTATACACCCAACATTTGTTATTGATTATCCGATTTCGATCAGTCCACTTTCAAGAAGAAGTGATGCAAATCCTGATGTGGCTGAGAGATTTGAGCTATTTATCGCTGGTCGCGAGCTAGCAAATGGCTTTAACGAGCTAAACGATCCAATTGATCAATACAACCGCTTTAAAGCGCAAATCGATGCTAAAAACGCAGGCGATGACGAGGCACACGAGATGGATGAGGACTATGTAAAAGCCCTAGGATACGGCATGCCACCAGTTGCAGGTGAGGGTATAGGCATCGATAGGCTTGTTATGCTTTTAACGGATAAAAAATCAATACGTGATGTTGTGCTCTTCCCAGCGATGAGGCCACTTAAAAATGAGATAAAGGAGAATGAAAAATGAGTTTGCAAAGCTACGATAAGGACATTTACGATCTAGTAAATTTAGAGTTAAAACGCCAATGTGATCACCTTGAGATGATCGCTAGTGAAAATTTTACATATCCAGAAGTTATGGAAGTAATGGGCTCAATCCTAACAAACAAATACGCTGAAGGCTATCCTGGCAAGAGATATTATGGTGGCTGCGAATTTGTCGATGAGATCGAGCAAATAGCGATTGATAGATGCAAAGAGCTTTTTGGATGTGAATTTGCAAACGTTCAACCAAACTCAGGCTCTCAGGCAAATCAAGGCGTTTACGGCGCCTTACTTAATCCAGGTGATAAAATTTTAGGCATGGATCTAAGCCACGGCGGACACCTAACTCACGGCGCGAAGGTAAGCAGCTCTGGTAAGATGTATGAGAGCTTCTTTTATGGTGTCGAGCTTGATGGCCGCATAAACTACGATAGAGTCATGGATATCGCAAAGATAGTAAAGCCAAAAATGATCGTTTGCGGTGCAAGCGCATACACAAGAGAGATCGAGTTTAAAAAATTTAGAGAGATAGCTGACGTCGTTGGTGCGATACTCTTTGCAGATGTTGCTCACATTGCTGGTCTTGTTGTTGCTGGTGAGCATCAAAGTCCTTTTCCATACTGCGATGTCGTAAGCTCAACTACGCATAAAACCCTAAGAGGCCCAAGAGGCGGTATCATTATGACAAACAACGAAGAGTATGCTAAGAAGATAAATGCCTCTATTTTTCCAGGCATTCAGGGCGGACCACTAGTTCATGTCATCGCAGCAAAGGCAGTTGGCTTTAAGCACAACCTTAGCCCTGAGTGGAAAATTTACGCCAAACAAGTAAAAGCAAACGCTAAAAAATTAGGCGAAGTACTAATAAAAAGAGGTTTTGACCTAGTGAGTGGTGGTACCGATAACCATCTAATTTTGATGAGCTTTTTAAATCGTGAATTTAGCGGTAAAGACGCTGATATCGCTCTTGGAAATGCTGGAATAACGGTAAATAAAAATACGGTTCCAGGCGAGACAAGAAGCCCATTTATCACAAGTGGTATACGTGTTGGTAGTCCTGCGCTTACGGCTCGTGGGATGAAAGAAGCTGAGTTTGAACTAATAGCAAACAAAATAGCTGATGTGCTAAGCGACATAAACAACACATCTTTGCAAGAGAAGACAAAAGCTGAGCTAGTTGAACTTGCTCATAAATTTATAATCTATGATAAAGCGACATTTTGATGCAAAGTATTGATACGGCACTTATAAAGATTATTACAACTCACTACTATATCAAGCGCGATACGATCGTTAATAAAATAGAATATAGAGGCAAAATTTTCTTTGATAAATTTGAAAAGATCAACGAGCCACTAACTTATAGTGTCATGAAAGAGCATGAAGAGGGTAAGGCCGTTATCGCACACTCTTTAATAAATGCATACGATAAAGTTGAGAATATAGTCTTTGACTATAACGGCAGAACCCCTGATAGATTTTGGCATAAAGCACAGCTTCTTTTAAGAGAAGAAGGATTTATAAATTTTACAGCCTACGAGAGTAAGATGCCAGGACATCTGCATCTTTATGTGCATAAAGGTCACACTACGCTAAATGAGGCTTGCCAACTAGCAAATATGCTCAACGCAAAGCTTTCGCAGAAGTTGCCTAAAGAGTGGAGGATGTTTCCAAATATCGATATGCCAAAAGAATTTAACATACTAACTTTACCTTATAAACTCTATCAAAAAGAGCGTGGGGCAAGTTGGTCAAAATATATGTAATTAAGGATAAAAAGTGGAAAATGATGAGTTAAAAGATATTCTTTTAGAAAGAGATGATGACGCAAGAGGATTGAAGCTAAAAAAACTTCTTATATTTATAGCAGCTCTTATTATACTTTTTTTGATCATTGTAGTGGCTATGAAGCTAGTAAATTCAAGCGATCCTTCACAAGCTCAAAATGAAGCTGATTCAAGACTAGTGCTTCCTCCAGTACCAGCTGAGCAGCCAGTAGATAAACAAGCTCCGATAGCTGATACAAATTCAGACAATAAAAAAGGCGATACACAGCTTTTTGAGCAAGTACCGATCGTACCTGAAAATAAGCAACAAGATGAATTTGAAGATATGATCAAAAAGCTAAAAGATAAAGAAAACAATAAGCCTGTTTCTAAAACTGAAGAGCCAAAAGAGATAGTTAAGCCTATCGAAAAGCCTGCTGAAATACCAGCAAAAAAAGCTGAGACAAAGGTAGATACTCCAGTTAAAAAAGTCGAAAAAGTCGCAGCTACTGATAAAAAGAGCGAGGCAAAATCAGCTAAGACTGAAAATAAAGTAGATAAAAAGATTGAAAAGAAGGTTGAAACCAAAATAGAAAAAACGGATAAAAAAGCTGAAGTAGCTAAAACTGAACCTGCTACAAAAGGCTCTTATGTTCAAGTATTTGTGACTAGTAAATTTAATCCAAATGCTGAATATATGAAGAAGATCGCTGCTAAGGGATATAGCTACAATACTATAAAAGTTGGTGAACTGACTAAAATTTTAGTTGGTCCATTTGATGAAAAAACGCTTCAAAAAGCAGTAGGCGATATTAGAAAAGATATCAATAAAGACGCTTTTATCTTTAGAGCAAAATGAAAACATTCGCAGTCTTTGGAGATCCAATAGCTCACTCGGTATCTCCGAGGCTGCACAATAAAGCCATTGCAGACCTGGGCTTAAAAGCACTTTACACAAGAGTCTTGCTAAAAGATGGCAGCGAATTAATCAATAAATTTAAATCCTTAAAATTAAATGGTGCAAACGTAACGCTTCCACATAAAGAGTGGGCTTTAAATTTAGCCGATGAAGCTTCAGATATAGCTCGTAAAATAGGCTCTGCAAATACGCTTGTGCTTAAAAATGACAAAATTTATGCATACAATACAGATGCACCTGGATTTTTAAAAGCAATAAAAAATTTTAAAGATGTAAAAAAAGCTATTGTTCTTGGAGCTGGCGGTACTGCAAATGCCATAACTTATGCATTAAAAGAACAAGGTGTTGATGTTTGCATACTAAATAGAAGCAAAGATAGGCTTGAGAAATTTAAAGATGAGTACAAATGCTTTAGCTGGGATAACTACGAAGAGCAAAAATTTGATCTAGTCGTTAACTCGACCTCGGCTGGATTAAAAAATGATCTTTTGCCAGCACCCAAAGAAATTCTAAGAAGCATTTTTAAAGATACTAAATTTGTATTTGATGTGATTTATGGCAAGCAGACACCATTTTTAGAAATGGCAAAACAAAACAATCTTATTGTAAAAGATGGAGCCGATATGCTTTTATATCAAGCGGTTTTGGCACTAAATTTATTTTTTGATAATACGCTTGATGAGGTAAAAATCGAGCGTTCAATGAGAGAAATTTTCTATCTATAATAGTCTCACTAGTATTTATATTTTATAAAATTTATGCAAGTATAGTTTTGTGCTAAATTAAAATTTACGGCTTGTATAAAACGTTTTGATTAAAAATTTTGTTGAAAGTAATTTGGTAGAAAATAAAAAAGCAGGGAAGATCCCTGCTAAATTTTACTATTCATTTGTTTTGATATAAGCGTAGTCTGAAATTTTAGTCCATTCTCTTGCTTTTTTAAGGAAAGCTCTTTGCGACTCAACGATCTCTTTAAATAATGGATCTTTCGCGCTCTCTTCATCAAGAAGTTCATTCGTGGCTTTTTTAAGAGCTGCGATTACTTCTGGTGGAAATGATTTTACTTGGATATCAGGATACTCGCTCTTCATTTTATCCCAGTACTCGACATTTGAATAAAATACTTTTGTATTTGCATCTCTTGCTACTTCGGCTGCAGCTGCTTCAAAGATCGCTTTTAGGTCATCTGGAAGCTTCTCGTATGATTTTTTATTAAAGAAAAATTGAGTTTCACCGTTTGGCTCTTGCCAGCCTGTGTAGTAGTATTTTGCCACTTTGTGAAAGCCAAGTGCCATATCATAAGCTGGGCTAACCCATTCGACTGAGTCGATCGTTCCCATCTCAAGAGCCATGTAAAGCTCACCAGTTGGGATAGTATTGATGTTAGCGCCAAGTTTAGCGTAAATTTCACCACCAAAGCCTGGAATTCTTATCTTTAAGCCTTTGATATCATCTAATGATTTGATCTCTTTTTTAAACCAGCCACCCATTTGCATGCCGGTATTTCCAGCTCTAAAAATTTTGATATTGTATGGATCGTAAACTTTTGCCTCAAGCTCCTTACCACCGCCAAATTCATACCAAGCTGTTTGCTCATCAGTATTCATCATAAATGGAGTTGCTGTAAAAAATATAGTTTTAGCATCTTTGCCTTTATAATAATAGCTACTTGTGTAAGTAATGTCGTATTGACCGCTTTTAGCAAAATCAAGCATTGCAAAAGGTGATTTATGCTTTGATGGATAATCAATCCTTAGCTCAAGTCTGCCATTACTCATCTTTTCAACTTTATCCTTTAGCTCTTTTGGTACATCACCAAGCACTGGCATAGTGCTCTCCCATGAGCTAGCAAGCTTTAGCTTATAAACTTTATCATCTCCCATAGCAACGCAAGCAACAGCTGCTAGACCAAGAGACGCTAATAAAAATTTATTCATATCTTCTCCTTTGAAATTTTGCCTATTATACAAAAAATTACATTATTAAAATGTGTTATAATCGCAAAAATCAAATTTATGGGGCATAAAAATGATAAAAAAGACAAAAATCGTAGCTACTTTGGGGCCAGCGAGTGATAATGAAGAGACAATGGAGGCGATGGTAAAAGCAGGTGTCAATGTCTTTCGTTTAAATTTTAGCCATGGGACACACGAATACCATAAATCAAACATTGACAAGATAAGAAATATCGAAAAAAAGCTAAATAAAAGAATAGGAATTTTACAAGATATCTGTGGCCCAAAGATCAGAGTTGGTAAGCTTAGTGAGCCATTTTATCTAAAGGCTGGTGATGAACTAAGTATCTATGCTGATGAGATTATCGGTGAAAAAGTTGAGAAGGGAATTTATAAAGTAAGCCTAAATCAGCCTCAAATTTTACCAATGCTAAAGGTTGGCGAGTATGTCTATCTCTATGATGGCTCTATAAGAGCAAAGGTTGTCAGCGAAGGTAAAGAAGTAGTAAAAACTATCATTGAAAATGATGGAATTTTAAACTCAAATAAAGGCGTAAATTTTCCAAATACAGCCCTTGGCATCGAGATCATCACGCCAAAAGATAAAGAAGATATGAAATTTGGCGCAAAACATGGCGTAAATTTTGTTGCCATTAGCTTCGTGCAAGATGCAAATGACGTAATAAAGGCAAAAAATATCTTAAAAGAATTTGGCTCAAGAGCTGCCGTTTTATCTAAGATCGAGAAATTTGATGCGGTTGAAAATATAGACGACATCATTGCAAAGAGTGATGGTATCATGGTAGCTCGTGGCGATCTTGGCATAGAAGTGCCATTTTATAAGGTTCCAACTATCCAAAAGCTCATCATCAAAAAAGCAAATGCAGCAAGCAAGCCAGTCATCACAGCAACTCAAATGATGCTAAGCATGGCAGAGCATGAGACTGCCACAAGAGCAGAGATCAGCGACGTAGCAAATGCCGTGTTAGACGGCACTGATGCTGTTATGCTAAGTGAGGAGAGTGCGATCGGTAAAAACCCAGTCGCAGTCGTAGAGGCGATGAGTAAAACGATCATACAGACACAAAGTATCTATCCATATAATAAATTTGATGAGTTTGACTTTTTTGACGAGACTGATATGGTGGCAAGTAGTGCTGCATCTCTTGCTGTTCGCATAAAAGCAGATGCATTAATCTCAATCACTGGCTCAGGAAAATCAGCTATAAAATTAGCTAGAAACCGCACAAACATCGACATCATCGCAGTCGCTCACGATGAACAGACATCGCACATGCTTACTCTTGCTTGGGGTGTTACGCCAGCACTTGTACTAGAAAAAACAAAGCTTAGCTCACTTTTAGCAAATGTCATGAAAAAGGCGTATGAAGAGGGATATGTCGAACACGACAAGACCTATCTTGTCACAGCCGGTCACCCTACGGGCGTTGAGGGTAGCACGAACCTTATACGTATCATCAGACGCGATCAGCTTGATTATTATTTGGAGCTTGCAACTGAGTAAATTTATACTCTCTTGCAAATTTTAAAATTTTGCTTGTAAAAATTGACGGCTAAAATTTGCCTTTGCTTTTTGCTTAGCTCAAATTTTATAGCCGAAATTACTCCTTCATGAAATTTTAAAATTTGTGTGAAATTTACTTGTAAAAATTAGGATATATAAAATTTATTTTGAAAGAATTTGTGACGTCAAATTTAACGTCACAAATTTAAATTTATTTTTTCTTTTTGCCTTTTGGCTCATCGCCTTTAAACCAGCTTTTTATCTTATCAAAGACGCTTTCATCGGTATTTGATTTGCCTGGTTCTATGCCAAAGCTAGCTTGAAGCTTATTTAAAAGCTCTTTTTGCTCATCGCTTAGTTTTTCAGGCGTTTGAATAGAAATTTGCGCTACGAGCCTACCTTTTTTGCGCGAATTTACGCTTTTGATACCTTCATTTTCAAAGATAAATTGCTGCTTATCCTTTGCTCCAATAGGTAGTTTTAGCTCAGTTTCTCCTCGAAGCGTTGGAATTTTTATACTCTCGCCAAGTATAGCTTGCGTGAAAAAGACAGGAATTTCTAGATAAACATCGTCGTTGTGGCGAATGAAATGCTTGTCTTCTTTTACGTTTATACTTACATAAAGATCGCCTTGAACGCCGTTTGTGCCGATATTGCCTTTACCAGCTACTCTCATTCTCATGCCGCTATCAACGCCTTCAGGGATGGTAATCTTTACAGTTTGTTGCTGGATTTTATAAGCTTTTGCGTTACAATCAGGGCAAGGCTCACTTATTACTTCACCGCTTCCGTGGCAATATGGGCACTCTTGGACGATATTCATAAAGCCATTTCCACGTGTTATCCTGCCACTTCCGCCACAGTGCTGGCAAGTCTTACTTTTGCCGTCTTTACTGCCGGTTGCATTGCATGTTGGGCAAGGCACTTTTTGATCAAATTTTATCTCTTTTTCACAACCAAAAATAGCTTCGTTAAACTCCAAATTTATAGGAATTTCAAGATCGGCTGAGTATTTTTCTGAGTATCTTTTTCTCTGCCTAGAACTACTTGCAAAACCGCCACCAAAAAATGAGTCAAAAATATCTGAAAGATCAAAATCGGCACTAAATCCGCCACCGCTACCAAATCGACCCTCAAGGCCTTCTTTGCCGTATCTGTCGTAGATAGAGCGTTTTTGCTCGTCGCTTAAAACTTGATAAGCTTCATTTATTTGTTTAAATTTTAGTTCAGCCTCTTTGTCGCCAGAATTTCTATCTGGGTGATATTTTAAAGCAAGTCTTCTAAAGGCTTTTTTGATCTCATCTCCGCTTGCATTTCTTGAAATTTCAAGGATTTCGTAATAGTCAAATTCCACATTTTTCCTTGTTAATTAAGCTTATTTTAAATATGGGATTTTACCCAAAAAAGTTTAAATTTAAAAAAGAATTTACATTTTTGCCGTATAATCTCTACATTTTTAATAAAAAGGATAATTCATGGTTAATGTTTTAATGATAGAAGACGATCCAGAATTTGCACAAATTTTATCTGAATATCTTGATAGTTTTAATATAAAAGTTACGAATTTTGAAGATCCATATTTAGGACTTAGTGCTGGGATAAAAAACTATGATTTGTTAATACTTGATCTTACTTTGCCGGGCATTGATGGGCTTGAGGTTTGTAAAGAAATTCGCCAAAAATACGACATTCCTATCATCATAAGTTCGGCTAGAAGTGATATTAGCGATAAGGTTGTTGGACTTCAGCTTGGTGCTGATGATTATTTGCCAAAACCATACGATCCAAAAGAGATGTATGCTCGTATCACAAGTCTTATAAGAAGATATAAAAAGACAAATGAAGTACAAGAAGAGGTCGTTGATAGCGCATTTAGGATTGATGATAAGCGTCACGAGATTTACTTTAACAATGAGCCGTTGGCACTTACTCCAGCTGAGTATGAAATTTTAACTTATCTCATTAAGCAACACAGCTTTTCAGTATCACGCGAACAGCTAGTTTATAATTGCAAAAGCCTAAAAGATAAAGATTCAAAGAGCTTAGATGTTATTATCGGACGCCTTAGATCAAAAATCGGTGATAGCTCAAAAGCCCCAAAACATATATTTTCAGTAAGAGGCATAGGATATAAGCTTATCGGATGAAATATTCCATAACTACGAAGATAACTATTATCTTTGCCATAGCTTTCTCGCTGATGTGCTTGCTCTTTGTAACTTTTGCAAACATTCAGCAAGAAAGCGCTTTAGAAAAACTAAAGGATAGACAAATAAGTGCGATGAACTATCTTGTCGCACTCTATGAACGTGGAAATCCCCCAAGAGATTTAGAACATTATTTTAAAAATTTTTACCTAGAGTATGTTGGAAATAAGAATTTAGCCACTTCGATAGCTACAAATGGAACTGTTGTTTTTACGCAGCATACACCTCTTGGAGTGGTGCAATCGGTTAATTACAAAGGCGATTTGTATTTGCTTATTAAAAACCCGTCTTTTCAGCTGCTTCTTGAAAGTAACGACGCAAGACACGTAAATGATCCGCTTTGGGTCGCATTTTTGATAGTTTCAGCCCTTCTCATCTCACTTTATGTCTCGGTTCTCAGAAGTCTTTCGCCACTTAGAAGGCTTAGTAAAGACATCAGAAAATTTGCCAGCGGAAATATGGAAATGGCGATGACAGCTAGGCTAAATGAAAACGAGCAAGACGAGATCGGACAGGTTGCGGTTGAGTTTGATAACGCCGTTTGCAAGATCAGAGAGCTCATCCGCTCAAGGCAGCTATTTTTGCGTGCGATTATGCATGAGCTAAAGACTCCGATTGGCAAAGGCAGGATCGTCTCTGAAATGGTCGCAAACGAGACCCAAAAGATGAGGCTCATAAACGTTTTTGAGCGCCTTGAGATGCTGATAAATGAATTTAGCAAGGTTGAGCAGCTCCTTTCTAAAAGCTACGCACTAAACTATCAAGAGTGCCATTTCTCGCTCATTTTAGAGCAAGTGCAAGATATGCTCATGCTTGATAAATTTGAAGAGCGAGTGAGCTGCGATATCAAAGACGACGTTATTTTAAGAGTGGATTTTCAGCTTTTTAGTTTGGCGATTAAAAATTTGATAGACAATGCCCTAAAATACGCAGAGGATAAAAAGGCTATTTTGATCTGCGATAGCGAATTTATAGCAGTTAAAAATTTAGGTAAAAAGCTAAATCATCCGATTGACTACTACAAACAAGCCTTTGTTAGAGGCGATAAGGTGAGTGCAGGAAGCGGTATGGGGCTTGGACTTTATATCATCGAGCAAATTTGTCAGATGCAGAAATTTGAGCTTGTTTATGACTATGAAGACGGCTATCACGTCTTTAAAATTTTACTTAGATCAAAGGCAAAGCGAGCATGAAAAGAGGCTTAGAAAAATTTAACGAGCTAACTGAGTCTTTTGCAAAGCTCCCTGGTGTCGGTAAAAAATCAGCCGCAAGGTTTGCCTATTTTGTCTGCATGCAAGATAGCTTTGCAGGGCTAAGACTTGCTCAAAATATCGAAGATGCGGTGAGGTTTATCAAACGTTGTGAGCGTTGCGGTGGGCTAAGTGAAAATGAAATTTGTGATATTTGTAGCGACGAGAGTAGGGATAGTGAGGTTATATTGCTGGTTGAGAGCCCAAAAGATATCTTAGTCTTTGAGCAAAATGGCATTTATAACGGCCTTTACTTCGTGCTTGACGAGATCGACGAGGATGCCATAGAGAGGCTGCGAAGTGCGATCAAACAAAATGGCTCAAAAGAGGTCGTTTTTGCCTTTACGCCGGGGCTAAATTCTGACGCGCTTATGCTTTACGTCGAGGATAAGCTAGGGATGAGTGAAATTTCATTTAGCAAGATCGCCCAGGGCGTGCCAACTGGTGTAAATTTAGAAAACGTCGATATGCTCTCACTTTTAAAAGCCTACGAAAGCCGTACAAAAGCCTAATTAAACTTTCTTTTAGTTATAATTTTGCCTAAATTTATAGAAATTTAGGCAAGGCTCAGCCGCTGCTAAATTTAAAGGATATAGGTTGATTTTACTTATAGATAATTATGATAGTTTTGTTTTTAATGTTGAGCAATATGTAAAAGAGCTTACAGATGAAGAGGTTAGATGCGTTAGGAATGACAAGATCACGCTTGACGAGATTAAAAAACTAAACCCAAGCAAGATCATTTTAAGCCCAGGGCCAAAGCACCCAAAAGATAGCGGAGTTTGTTTAGAAATTCTAAAAGCCGACCTTGGCGTGCCGGTGCTTGGAATTTGCCTTGGACATCAAGCTATAGGGCTTAGCTTTGGCGCAAAGATAAAAAGACTAGATGACCCACTACACGGCAAAACCTCGTTTATTGACGTGAAAAACAAAGAGCCACTTTTTGCTGGGCTACCTGAGCGCTTTGAGGTTATGCGCTACCACTCGCTTTATGTCGATGAGCTCCCAGCTTGCTTAAGCGCTGATGCGGTGAGCGATGATGGCGTAGTAATGGCACTTAGCGTAAAAGATAAGCCGATCTTTGGTATCCAGTTTCACCCTGAGAGCTACTTCACACAATACGGCAAAAAGATCGTTGAAAATTTTGTAAATTATAAAGCAAAAGATGAGGTAAAAGAGCCAAAAATTCGCTCGCTTAAGCCATATCTTATCAAGCTTCAAGAGAGCATACCGCTTGATGATAGCGACTTTGAGCAAATTTGTGAGATAATAGCCAGTAAAGAGTACGAGATCGTGCAGCTTTCAGCCCTTTTGGTGCTCATTAGCGAAAAGAGCCTCTATCCAAAAAGCCTCGCTGCGCTTGCGAAAAATATCCTAAAATACTCGCAAACCTACCGCGACGATACGCCTATGATCGATCTTTGCGGCACAGGAGGCGATGGTTTTAAGACGATAAATATCTCAACAACTGTGGCATTTATCCTCGCAAGCCTTGGCGTAAAGGTCGCAAAACACGGCAACAAGGCAGTTTCAAGCAAGTCGGGTAGCTCTGATGTGCTTGAAATTTTAGGTGTCAAAAGTGAAAAATCACTGGCAAAACAGCGTGAAAATTTAGCTAGTAAAAATTTAGCCTTTTTCCACGCGCCATTTTTCCATCCGCTAGTTGGTGAGGTGAGAGAGGTGCGCCAAAGACTTGGCATAAGGACCGTTTTTAACGTGCTTGGACCGCTTTTAAATCCAAATTTAAACCTTACAAACCAGCTAGTTGGCGTCTATCACAAACCAGTGCTAAAGCTCTACGCCCAGACGCTTAAAATCCTTGGTAGAAAGCACGCTTTGGTCGTTCGCGGCGATGACGGACTTGATGAGATCACGCTTTGTAGTGAAACAAGCGTTGTGGAGCTAAAAAATGGCGAAATTTTTGAATACAGCATCACGCCAGAGCAGTTTGGCTTTAAAAGAGCGCTTCACAGTGACATCGAGGGCGGTACACCTGAAGAAAACGCCAAAACCTTGATCCGTACGCTAAAAGGCGAGGAACAGGGGGCGAAATTTGACATCGTGGTCTTTAACGCGATGTTTGCACTCTACGCGGCTGATGGCGCAAAGAGCCCAGACGAGGCCAAAAAAATGGTGCTTGAGGCGATAAATTCTGGTAAGGCGTATAAATTTTATGAAGAGTTTATAAAGGCTGGGGCTAATGGCGCTAGTTAAAATTTGTGGCATCAAAACGCTAGATGAGGCAAGTGCGGTTTGTGCTTTGGATGTTGATTTTATCGGGCTGATATTTGCCAAAAGCAAAAGAAAGGTCGAGCTAAATTTAGCTAGGCAGATAGCGAAATTTGCTCACAGCAAGGGCAAAAAAGTAGTTGGAGTTTTTGCGGAGCAAAGTGAGTGCGAGATAATGGAAATTTGCCAGTTTGCTGGTCTTGACGTAGCTCAGGTGCATGGAGCGGTGAGTGAAAATTTAGAGGCAAATTTAAAAGACATGGGGCTTGAGATCTGGCAGGTTTTTAGCGTTAAAGATAGCTTGCCAGAGGTTGATTTTAAGCATTTTGACATGGCGCTTTTTGACTGCAAGGGCGAAAATGCTGGCGGAAACGGCACTAGCTTTGAGTGGGAAATTTTAAAAGAGGTTAAATTTAAATTTGGCATGGCTGGGGGCATAGGCGAGCACAATATAAAAGAGGCGCTGAAATTTAAGCCATATCTAGTCGATATCAACTCCAAAGTCGAAAATGAAAACGGCATAAAAGATGCGCAAAAGATAGAGAGAATTTTAAATGTAGTAAAATTTAACAACACATTGGAGTGAATAATACAATGTTTAGTAATTTTTGTGGCATAAAAATTCAGGGAAAGTGCTTTCAAAGTGAAGTAAAATTAAATTTTTTTGAGAAAGAGTACCATAGATTTTGTTTAATCTATGGCAAAAACGGAAGCGGTAAAAGCACTATTTCTCAAGCTTTTGATACCGTCGAACAAAACAATCAATCTCTTATTGCTAGCCAAATTATAGACAAA
The DNA here is from genome assembly GCF_002092855.1 of Campylobacter concisus. NCBI lineage: Bacteria > Pseudomonadati > Campylobacterota > Epsilonproteobacteria > Campylobacterales > Campylobacteraceae > Campylobacter > Campylobacter concisus. The sequence continues at coordinate 344,036 of NZ_LVLC01000012.1, read as the reverse complement.
AGCGGTGCAGCAGTAGATTTAACAAACGAAGATCAGAAAAAGAATATTTTTGTATTTAATGAAGAGTATGTAAATAGTAAAGTTAAAATTAAAAATAATGGTTTAGACGCGATAGTTTTACTTGGAAAAGCGAAAGATATAGATGAGAAGCTTGAAAAAATAGAAAATATTAGAGAAATTAGAACTCAAAGAAAACAAGGCTACGAACAAGAATTAAAGAAATATGAGGATGATAAAAATACAGATAACCCTAAAAAATATGAAAATGATGTGGTGGAAAATTTAAAGAGTAATTTTGCCGAACGAGAGAAAAATATTCTAAGAAGGCAAAGTAAAATTCTGCAAGACAAAACAATAAGTTTTGCAAAAAATATCATAGACAATTTTATAACAGATATAAATTTAGATCAATTAAAAAATAATTTTAATGAAAAACTTATATCTTACAAAGGTGTCCAAAGTGATTTAAATTTTACAGAAGAGATAAGGCAGTTAAATTTTGAAGAAATTAAGCAGCTTTTGCTACATCAAGTAGAACAAAAACAATTAACCCCAAGAGAAGAAGAAATAAAACAAGCCATAGCCGAAGCAAACCACATAGTAACTAAAAATATAATGGAAAGTGATAAAGATATTTGTCCATATTGCTTCCAAAAACTAACAGACGAATATAAAAGAGAAATTTTATCAAGCTTAGAAACAATATTTAATCCAGAGGTACAAAACCATCGAGCGAATTTGGAAACTAGGAAGCAGGAAATTCAAAATTTACTAAATTATTTAAAAAATTTGCCGTATATTGATAAACTAGATAAAGATTTATTTGATATTATAAAAATACAAATTGATACTTGTCAAACTGAAATCACTGAAAAACTAAATCAAAAGATACAAAATCCTTTCTTGGCCTTAAATTTAGATGCAAATTTTGATAACTTAGTTAATGAATTAAATCAAAATTTAGAGCAGCTTGAGAAAAAAAGACAAGCTTTTATGGCACAAAAAGTTAGAGCAAATGAGCTAAAACAAGAGCTTGAAAAACTAAATAAACAAATAGCCTACTACGAGATAAAAGATAATTTTAACTATTATGAAGAAAAGCTAAGAATTAAGCAGACTTTAAATAGTAAAAAAGATCACAATGACAGACGACTGGAGTGTATAAGTAGTAAAATTTCAGAACTAAATGCTCAAAGAATGCAGATAAATATAGCCCAGGATAAGATTAATGAGCATCTAAAATATATATTTTTTAAAGAAGGTAGGCTTGAGCTTGGTGAACCAAACGAGCAAGGACAATATGCCTTAAAATCAAACGGTAATAGAGTAAAAGCCAAAGACGTCTCGACCGGCGAGCGAAACGCCATTGCATTAAGCTATTTTTTTACCGAAATTTTCAAAGGCGAGAATAGTCAGGAATTTTATACAAAACCAAAATTTATAGTTATAGATGATCCAATTTCTAGCTTTGATTTTGAAAATAGAGTTGGGATGATGTCATTTTTAAATTACCAAATTCATAAAATTATGACCGGTTGCAATAAAAGCAAGATGATAATTTTAACTCACGATTTGATGAGCGCGTTTGATATACAAAAGATTATTGGCTCACTACCACAAATAAAAATCAACGATAAAAATGAAGTAATTTTTATACAAAGAGAACTAAAAAATCAGAAGTTAGTTAATTTTGGTAAAAATTATTCAGAATATAAAACTCTTTTGAAAAAAATTTATGATTATGCAAATAACTCCATATCAGAAAGTGAAAATATTGGCAATAATATGAGAAAAGTACTAGAAGCCTTTGGCACATTTAATTATCAGTGCGGTATAGAAGATATCGTAAGAGACAAAACAATAGTAGCAAATCTAAGCCCAGAACAACAAACTTATTTTGAAAATTTAATGTATCGTTTGGTTTTGCACAGCGAAAGTCATGCAATGGATAAAACAAAAACTCTTGATTTTTTCTCGTGCATTAGCGAAAGTGAAAAACAAAATACTGCAAGAGACATCCTTTCTCTTCTATACTTGCTAAACAAGGTGCACCTGCAAAAGTATTTACAAAAAGAACAGGTAGAAAAAATAGAGCAGTGGGTTAGAAATTGTAGGATATCAAACAACAGAATAAATTAAAAGTAAAGGATAAAAATGAATATTAAGGCATATTTTGGAAAATTTGGCGGGCAGTTTGTGCCTGAGACGGTGATGTTTGCCCTTGATGAGCTAGAAAACGCCTATGTTAGCATCGCAAAGACAAAAGAGTTTAAAGACGAGCTTGATGATCTGCTTAAAAACTACGTTGGTAGGCCTAGTCCGCTCTTTTTTGCAAAGCGCCTAAGCGAGCACTATGGACATGAAATTTACCTAAAAAGAGAGGATCTAAACCACACTGGCGCGCACAAGATAAATAATGCCCTAGCTCAAGCGCTGCTTGCTAAAAAAATGGGTAAAAAGAAAATTTTAGCTGAGACTGGAGCTGGTCAGCACGGCGTGGCAACAGCGACTGCAGCGGCACTTTTGGGCTTGGAGTGTGACGTATATATGGGCGCTACGGACGTGGCTAGACAGCAGCTAAATGCCTTTCGTATGCAGCTTCTTGGCGCAAAGGTGGTGAGCGTAGAAGATGGCTTAAAAACGCTAAAAGAGGCGACTACAGCAGCCATACAAGCGTGGGTAAATGAGATAGAGAGTGCATTTTACGTCATTGGCTCAGCCGTTGGTCCGCACCCATATCCAAAGATCGTGCGTGACTTCCAAAGCATCATCGGCACAGAGGCCAAAGCTCAGCTTGCAGACTACGGCAAAAAGGCTGACTACGTCATCGCCTGCGTCGGTGGCGGTAGTAATGCTATTGGTATTTTTAGTGCGTTTTTAGATGATAAGAGCGTAAATTTAGTAGGTATAGAAGCTGGCGGACTTGGTATAGAGACGCCTTATCACGCAGCTACGCTTAGCAAAGGTAAAACTGGCATCATCCACGGCATGAAAACGACGGTCTTGCAAGATGAGTACGGCATGATCTCGCCAGTTCACAGCATCTCAGCAGGCCTAGACTACCCAGGCATAGGCCCAGAGCACGCTCACCTAAACGACATCAAAAGGGTAAAATACGAAGCCGTAACTGACGATGAGTGTATAAATGCTTTGTATTTTCTAAGCAAGATGGAAGGCATCATCCCAGCCATCGAGAGCGCGCATGCACTGGCATATCTAGAAAAGCTTTGCCCAAAACTAGATAAAAAAAGCGTCATAGTCGTAAATGTCTCAGGCAGGGGCGATAAGGACATAAACACAGTTATCGGCTACGAAAAAGGAAAAATTTATGGATAAGATAAAAAGTGCATTTAACGGCAAAAAGGCAAACATCGGCTACATCGTGGCTGGATATCCAAGCTTAGAAAAAACGAAGGAATTTTTAGAAAATTTAGATGAGAGTACACTTGATCTAGTTGAGATCGGCATCCCTTACTCTGACCCGCTGGCTGATGGTAAACTCATCGCGCAAGCTAGCTTTGAGACGGTGCAAAATGGCGTAAATACAGACGTTGTCTTTGATATGCTTGAGAGTTGCAAGGCAAAAGTGACAAAGCCACTTGTTTTTCTAGTTTATTACAACATTATCTTTGCTTACGGCGTTGATAAATTTCTAAAAAGATCAGTTGAGGCTGGAGTTAGCGGCTTTATCGTGCCGGATCTGCCTTGCGAGGAGTGCGAGGAATTTGCTCTAAAATGCAAAGAGTTAAATTTAAGCCTGATACCACTTATCAGCGTCACATCTGGTAGTAGAGCGGATGGAATTTTAAAATTTGGCTCAGGATTTATCTACGCTCTTGGCGCGATTGGCGTTAGTGGTTCAAAAAGGGCTGATGAAGATAGGATAAAAAATTTGGTCCTAGAGCTTAAGAAAAAGAGCGATCTACCAGTGGCTGTTGGCTTTGGTATCAAAAACAAAGATGATGTTAATGAAGTAAAAAAATATGCTGATGGAGCGATAATAGGCACGCAAATAGTTAAGCTTTGTGCCGAATTTAGTGGTGAAAAGCTAGTAAAAGAGATAGATAAACTCTTTTAAAATGCTTAATAAATTTATAGCTAATTTAGTAAAGCCAAAGTATAATTGAAAATGCATTTCAAGTCTTAAGGAAGAGATATGAGAAAAGTTATAGATGAAGCTACAAGCTATCTTTGCAAGGATACTTTAGGGCTAGATTTAGAGTTTGGCAAGAGTCTAGGCAAAGGATTTTACGGAGCTAGCATACCAGTCTATAAGGGCAAAAGCGAGTATCATTTTTACCTATTTTTTAAAAAAGATACTTTGAAAATTTTCATGAATGCCTTTTTTGGTCACGAAGATGTTGATGGTGGTGATCTAGACGATCTTTGTAAAGAGATAGCAAATCAGATCATTGGCAAAGCTAAAAATTTACTAAATGAAAAAGAGCCAAATGCTTATAAACTTGGAACGCCTGAATTTTTAGGCGAAGTTGAAAATTTTGGCATAAAGCTAAAAGAGAAATTTGTATATAAAATAAAAAATAGAACATTTCAAATAGGCTACGATATACAATGAACGACGAGAGTGCGATAGAGACGCTAGAACAGCTAGGGCTTTTTAAGAGCTATGATGAGCTTATGGATATAAGCGTTGATTTTATAGCTGAGCTAGGAACTACCACAGTTAGCATAAATGAGCTTTTGAAATTTGAAGCTGGCTCGGTCATAGACCTCGAAAAACCAGCTGGCGAGAGCGTGGAGCTATATATAAATAATAGAATTTTTGGAAAAGGCGAAGTAATGGTTTATGAGAAAAATTTAGCCATCAGGATAAATGAAATTTTGGACTCAAAGTCAGTTATTCAGTACTTCAAAAAAGAACTTTTATGAAATTTGTACTATTTTTTGTGCTTTTTGCTACGCAGATCTTTGCCTCAAACTTGCTAACATACAACATCTATGAGCGCACCGACAGGGTTGATATCATGCTTAGCTTTGATGCGCCGTATGAGGGCAATATCTTTCAAAAGCGAGAAAAAGACACAACATCTTTGATATTAAATTCGCTAAATTACGATCAAAGTGCCAGTAAAGATATAAACTCAAAGATTATTCAAGAGCTTGAGATAGAGCCAAAGCAAAACTCGCTTGTCTTAAATTTGCGCTCAAATGATGCTATTATCGTAAATGCATCAAAGACGACTGATAGTTTTGGACTCCGCATTCGTGTAACTCTAAAAAATGCAAAACCTCAAATACAAAATATGCCTCAAGCTAGTGCAAAAATAGAGACACCTAGCACTCCAAAGATAGATGAAGAGCCTATGTTAAATATAGACTCAAGGTATTTTATAGTTTTAAGTGTGCTTATTGCGCTTCTTGTATTTTTATATGTATTTAAAAGATATATTACGTCAAAGAGTAATGATTTTAGCGGATTTAAAGCACCTAGAAATCAGTCTCAAAATGATACAAAATCAATGAACTGGCTACTTAAAAATCAAAATAGTAACGTCAATATAATATATGAAAAGTATCTTGATCGCACGAATAAGCTAATGCTATTAAGCTATGAAAATAGGCGTTATTTGGTGATAGTTGGTAGCTCAAATGTAATGCTTGATAGCTTTGGTGAAGACAAGATACAAAATGAGCAGGATTTTGCTATATTTTTTGAAGAAAACAAGAAAAAACTAAGCTCATTTTTAGAAGAGCGAAAAAATAGTTTAAGTAACTATAAAGATAAGATGAGCGGAGAATTTTAGTAGTTTTAGCTAAAATTCTCATCCAATAATTAGGTCTTATTCTGAGTAAATTTTTAACCTTGTATGCTTAAAATTTTTATACGTTAAAGCTAGTTTCAAAATTTATACAAACGAAATAGCAAAAATTTCAGGTTTTGTGATCTTTTTTATCTCTTCTTTTGCCATAGCAAATTCTTTTGCACCTTCTATTTTTAGCGTATGCCCACTAAATTCGAAGTTTAAATTTAGCCTTTCACAGGTTAGATCAAGTGCCTTTGCTAGTGAGAGTATAAAACTCAGCCATCTTATACACTCGGCTTTTGGAAGTAAATTTTTATATCGCTCAAATTCATATATATTTTTCTTTCCGTTTGTACCAATTACTACTGCAATCAATGCTTTTTGTTCATGCGAAAAGCCATAATTTAAGGCATTTAGGACTATATAGGCTGAGTTTTTATGATCGCCATAAAAGCCAATCTCTTGACCGACATTGTGAAGTTTTGCAGCAACTAAAAGCACTTCAAGATAGTTATCACTTAGACCATGAAGCTTTTTTAATACAATAAATATATCTTTTGCATATCTTGTGACCGATTTATTGCATGATAATATAAAACGATCTTGCAAACTTTTGATACTTGGATTAAAATTTTGCGGAAATTTAAGGCTAGGGCGTAAAAAATCTTTCAAGAACACTCCCTCTCTTACGCCAACCCCACTTGTTATAATATTTTTGGCATTTAGAGCTTTGGCGAGGGCCAAAAAGATATGTGCACCCTCTCTAATGGTATCGTATCTATCTTTTTTAATAGGAAATTTATTTAGCTCAAGCACGCTAACATTTGCGATGCTCTCGATGTAGGCTTGCTCGTCGCTAAGCTTGTAGCAAAAGCCATGCAGTGATGAGAGTGGATATAAATTTTTGCTCATTATGGCAGATGATATCGCTCTAAGAGAGCCACCAATAGCGATTATATTTTGGCATTTAAATCGCTCATCTATCTGTTTTGTAACTTGTTCTAAAAATTTTGGCAATTTATTTAAGTTTTTTTTATCAAAAAAAAGCTCTTTTAATCTAACTGTGCCAATGTCAAGTGAGAGCGTATCTATTATTTTGCCTTTGCTTATTCTGGCAAGTTCAGTTGATCCGCCACCGATATCGATAGTGACACATTCATCGATATTATGGAGTAAATTTTTGGCTGCGATCGCACCAAAAGTAGCCTCTTCTTTGCCGTCTATGACTTTTAAATTTATACCAAGTTTTTTTCTTAAAAGAGAGATCAGAACATTTGCGTTTGGAGCGTCCCTAAGCGCTGAAGTACCAACACATAAGACTTTATTGCATTTGTAGCTTTTTATGATATTTGAAAATTCGCTAAAAGCCTTTAGTGCTTTTTTCATTGAGCTTTCGGATATTTCATTGTTTGAACCATATCCACCTTCGCCTAGACGCACTTTTGTTTTATATTCAGCTAGTATAAAAAACGCTAAGCGTGACGTTCTCTCAAATATCGCCATTCGCATAGAATTTGAGCCAAGGTCGATTACTGCGGTTCTCTTTGCCATTTCTATCCTTTTATATTTAAAACTAGGCTTGCGACTGCACCGCTTCTATCGTTTCTATTTTTAATGTCTACTTCGCCACCAAGAGCCTGTGCCGCACCTTTAGCTAGAAACAACCCAAGCCCAGCACCACCTTTGTCGCCGTATCTTTTAAATGGAGCAAATAAATCTTTGCTCTCATCTATACCTATTCCTTCATCTATTACTTCGATAATAAATTTATTTTTTATGAGCTTAGAGCTAATCGTAATGGTGCTATTTTTTGGTGAAAATTTAATGGCATTTTGAACAAAATTTTGCACAATGTGAGTTAGCAAGCTAGTTTGTATTTTTAGATTTAAAATTTCTGGTTTTAGGTCTAGTTTTATATTTTTTTCATCATTTTTCGCAAGTATCTCATAGTTTTTCGCAAGTTTTTTTAAAAAACCTATGACATCGGTATTTACCGGCTCTTCAAACTGAGCTCCCTCTTGGCGACCGATCTCAAGCACAGAACTTATCATCGCGTTCATGCCGTTTATAGCTTCATTGTTTGATTTTAGTGCCTCGATATATTTTTCGCTCTCGCGTGGCTTTAAAAGCGTAACTTCATTTTTTGTTTTCATTACAGCCAGCGGTGTTTTTAGCTCATGTGCCACGCCTACAAAAAGTTCTTTTTGATATAAGACAAATGTTTGGATGCGAGAGATTAGCCTATTTATGCTTTGTCCAAGTGGTAAAAACTCATCTGGTAGACTTTTTATATCGATCTCATGAAGAAATTTTTCGTCTAAATTTGTAAGCTTGTGACTTAAAATTTTTATAGGTATTAAAAGCATTCTTGATAAAAATAGTGCATAAAAAAGCACCAAAAGTATCGCTGATACATTTACGATTATAATATCTATAAAAATTTCTTCTACTATATGAGCTTGAAGAGTAGTATCTTTTTCTAGGCTTAAATAACTACTTTCATCGAGTTTTGTTATTAAAAAAGTTTTACTTTGATCCTTTGATTTTTGCGTTACGATATATGTTTCTTTATCTTGTGGCTCGTCTGCTTTTATCGTTGCTAGGGTTTTGTTTGGATTTTCTATCGTAAATGTTTTTGAATTTAAAGGATTGAAATTCTGAGGATTTTTTTTATAAGCTTCGGCTTGATAGTTTAGCTCATTAACTACACTTTGAAAAACGGTAACCCTTATATAGTGATAAAGCATTACCGAAATAACTACAATTAGCATCATAGCACCAGATGCTAATTGTAGTATAAATCTATTCCTTAGGCTTTTTTTGGAAAACAAAATCTATATCCGCGTCTTCTAACAGTTTCAATTGTTGAAATATTTAGTGGTTTGTCCATTTTTTGGCGGATTTGGTTGATAGCGACTTCAATGACGTTTGGAGTTACAAGCTCTGGCTCTTCCCAGATAGCATCGAGCAGTTGCTCTTTAGATACGATCTGATCTGAGTGTCTTGCAAGATGAGTTAGGACTTCAAAAGGTTTACCCTTAAGCTCAATATCGCGACCCAAATATGTGATTTTCTCCTCATCTGGATTGATGATAAGTTCATCGATTTTTATAATATTTGTGCCACCAAAGCGTAGTCTAGCTTCAAGTCTAGCTACTAAAATGTCAAAATCAAATGGTTTTTTGATATAGTCATCAGCACCAGCTCTAAGTGCTTTTATTTCGCTTTCTTTATCATCTTTTGCAGAAAGAACTACAACTGAAGTACGTGGAGATTTATGTTTGATGATGTTTATAAGATCTATGCCATCGCCATCTTGGAGCATCCAATCAGTCAAAACTAGATCGTAATTTCTGATACCTATATAGTACTCAGCATCTTTAAAATTTTCAGAGCTATCAGTTTGATAGCCAAACTCTTGCAAGCCCTCAGCAATCGTCTTATTTAGCGTCACTTCATCTTCAACTATTAAAATACGCATTTTGCTTCCTTAAACTAAAATTTATGGGCGATTGTATCATAAATTAAGCAATATTTCAAGATAGTTTAATAAATTTTTAAAAAATAGTGTTTATTTTTGCTCCAACAACTGCGTTTGGTAAAATTTCAGTTTTTAAAATTTCCATTTTAAGGCTAGTTAGTGAGCCAAATTTCTCTTTTAACGCTTTGCTAGTTTCTTCAAGCGACTCTTCAACGCTTTGAAACTGTCTTTCATTATAAAAATTTTTAACAAAGTCAATAATTAAAACATAATCAATAAAGCCAGTTGAGCAAATTTCTAGATTCATTTGCACCTCTTGCTTAGCGACTCGCTCAAAATCAAGCATTCCGATGATCGTTTCAAATTTATAATCTTTAATGATCGTCGTCATCTCGCTTTTCATACGACTTTTTTCTCCTTACCAGATATTAAACGAACGATATTTGGTATGTGTTTATAAACCACCAAAAATGCGATGATTAGTATCGGAGCATGTGTGTAAATTTCATCTAACTCTGGATGGATTATAAAGCTTGATGCAATCAGAGCTATCAACGCACAAAGTGAAGCAAGAGAGCTAATTTTTAAAAATTTTCCGACCACAAACCAAACAGCTAGAGCAATAATGATCTCAACTGGTAAGAAAAATGCGATCACTCCAGCTCCAGTTGCGACTCCTTTGCCGCCCTGAAATCCTAAGAATATTGAAAAACAATGTCCAGTCACGCTTAAAACCGCCATAGTCCAAAGCACGCTTTGGCTAGCTCCCAAATGTGAAGCGACAACAAGTGGCAAAACGCCTTTTAAAACATCACAAACTATCGTTAAAATGGCTAGTTTTTTGGCTAATTTTGGATCTTTTTGTTTTAAAACTCTTAAAACATTTGTCGCACCGATGCTCTTGCTACCTTCGTTTTTTATATCAACATGCCCAAAAATTTTTGCAAGAATGAGACCAGATGGAATACTTCCAAGTAAATAACTAATGGCATAAAGTATTAAATTTTGCATATTTTACCTTTTAAATTTAACAGAAATGATAGTAAAAAAATACTAATTATCTTATAAATCATCTCCACAAAAGTACGACTTTCTCGTCATAGATATCGCTTTTCTTTGGTGAAATTTGCGTTTCGTTTATCGTGATGTTTTTAACATCATTTGCTTCTTTTAACGCATCGCACTCTTGTGCAAATTTCTCTTCAAGTTCGCTAATGGCTAAATTTATGTCATTTACACTTTGCTCGCTAAGCTTGACGTCACTTCGCTCTTTTAAGACTCTATTTGCACTTCTTGCACTCGATGCGATTTTACCCGCATTTTGACGAGATAAAAGCTTGTTGCCAAATATCGCTCCAAGTATGCTAGCGCCTATATTTATGGCAGCATCAAGCCCACTTATGGTCATCTCTTTTTGCTCTTTATCAAGCTTTGCAAGGGCTTTGTTTAGCTTATCTTGCAAGCTCTTTTGCTCTTTTTCAAATTTAGCCGTGAGCTTTGCGGTTTGCTCTTCTAAAATTTCATTGCACTTATCCTGAAGCCTTATAAAAAACTCCTCTTTTGACTCGTTTTCTTTTGAGTAAATTCCCATCGCTTCAAAGGTGTTAAATTTGAAATTTCTATATAAAAACTCTTTAAAATCTTTCTCTAAAGCGTCAAAATTTTTAGCGCTCGTTATAAAATTTGGCACAGCAGCAAAGCTTGCGCCGCTTGGCTCATTTTCGCTCGCATCAACGTGCATGCCTTCGCTAGCCTCGCTCCAGTTTGGCTCATTGTCATTTTCATTTAGTTCATAAAGATAGTTTGCTTCATAAACGCTATCGATACCTTTTTTAGTATCATAAATTCTTATCTTTGCGCTTGCAAATAAATTTGGCGTGAGGCTTTTTGAGTTAGCATAAAGTTGCGTGATTTCATTTGAGATTATGGGCTTTATGCTAAATTCCATCTCGCTTTTATCGATCCTTGTATCAGATAAATTTTCTTTTTGCTCTTTCATTAAATTTAAAATTTGTTCGCGGCTAAGCGGGCCTTTTAGATAGCTAAGCGCCCAGCGCGTAGAGATGACGTTTAATCCGTCTTCGTTTATATTTTTCACTAAAAAATTTCTTTTTGCTAAATTTGATATGAGATTTTCAAGTGAAGCTTTGTCTAAGCTTGAGCCTGCGATGCCGCTTAGTCCGTCTATAACGCGGGCTTTGTCCTGGGTTGTTTGGAGGCGGCCTATGAACCAAGTACCGATGTTGCTAAGACCTTTGTAGTCAAGATCGACTGGGTTTTGCGTGCTTAAGACACAGCCAAGACCAAATGCACGAGCCTGCTTTAAAAGTGTGAGCATAGGCGTTTTTGATGGCGGGTTTGCATTTGGTGGGAAAAATCCAAAAATTTCATCCATATAAAGGATCGCTCTAAGTGAGCTTGTACCCTCGGTGCCGCGCATCCACGCGATGATCTCGTTTAGTAAAAGGGTGACAAAAAACATCCTCTCGGCGTCATTTAGGTGTGAGATCGTAAAGATATTGCACTTTGCTTTGCCATTTTCGTCAAAAAGCATCTTTGAAATTTCTAGCCTAACGCCTTGCGTCCAGCCTTTAAAACTTGGGCTTGCGATAAGTGCGTTTATCTTCATGGCAAGCTTTAGGCGCTCACTGCTTGGATAGAAGGTATCGACGTCAAAAACGCCTATCTTTTTAAAAGGCGGATTTGCGATGAAATTTATAAGCTCTTCGATGCTGATATCTTTTTGCTCTTTAAATTTAGTATCAAATATGGTTGAGATGAGCAGCTGTTCTTTTGAGTTCATGTCCTCAGAATTTATACCAATAAGAGATAATACCGAGGCTGCAAGTGAATTTATATAGTTGCTAAAAATTTCTTCGTCAGTGATATTTGGGCAGGTAAAATCACTAAGTAGCGCCACGCCTATGCCAGCTGAGCTTTTTGGTGTGTAGATGTTAAAGCTAGCGCTCTCTTTTAAAATTTTTACTCGCTCAAGATCTTGAAAGCTAGACTCTATGCCGTTTTTCCATAGCTTGGCTTGAGCAGCGGCAAGTTCCTCTACACTTTGACCTTTGTTGGCCGCTTCTGCTTCATCGACGTATGGTAAAAAATCCTCCGGCCTCATCTGCGGAAAGGTTAGAGCTAAATTTGTGATGTCGCCCTTTGGATCGATGATGATAGAAGGGATATTGTCTATGCAGGCTTCTTCTAAAAGAGTGATACCAAGGCCTGTTTTGCCGCTACCTGTCATACCGATGATGGCTGCGTGGGTGGTTAGATCCTTATTTTTATAAAAAAATGGTTCTTTGTCTTTTAGTCCGATATAAAAAAGTTTTAAATTTTCTTGTATTGTTTTCACTAGCTGCCTTATTCGTATAAATTTATACGTGAGCGAAGCTCATCAAGTGTCTCTTTTATGCGCTTTTGCGTAAAATCTTTTATCGTTTCATCATCATCGATAAGCTTCATGCAGTATCTTATGTAGCCTTTATATGCTAGCTCTGTAACAAGTCTTAGCTTTAAAGTCACGTTTTTTACTTTATCTGGCGCGATTGAGATATCAAAGCTCGCTTCTAGCTCTTCTCCATCTTGAAAATTTGTAGTTTGCGGGCTTAATACACTTATACCGCCTTCAGAAACATCATAAAGGCTACCTTCAATCTTGTCTTGTTTGCCTTTGATAATAGCTTTGGTAAAACGATTTGGCAAGATACGTTGGAATTTTCTTTTATATGCGTACATCGTCGTATTTCGTAAGAAGTTTGAAAGAGTGACGCCTTTATTAACTATATTGTAATTAACAATATCAGCACATAATGGCTTTGAGAAAAAGCTATTTGGCAAAATAAAACCTTTGCCGTCTTGCTTCATGGCTAAAATTTGCATCATATCCACGCGAAAAACGACACTATCTTCTTTAACTTCTAAAATTTCAGCCTCATATTTTATATTTAATCCATCATATAAATTTAAAAGCTCTGGCCTTACCTTGGCTTTTTTCATGCGAGTGAAAGTATTGATCGGATCTTCATAAAAAAATGTTCCGGTTTCGATCATGTCTTTTACATTTGTTTCTTGCTGATCTTTGGCACCACATAAAATTTCTTTGATTCTTGAAACGGCATTTACGAAATAACCTACGAAGGTACTGTTGTCACAAGAGTGACTAAAATTTAAAGTCAAATTTAAAAGTAGAAAATTGATTAATTCATCTCTTGCGTTTGATTTTGGTATTAGATTATTCAAATCATCTTGTAGCTGCGTAGCATTTGGCTTTTGAATAAGCAGTGTATCAAAGATGTTTTCAAGACAAATTTTTACCTGATCGTGCGGCACGATAAATGTTAGCTGTCTACAAAATTTGATACCATCGTCGATAAATTTATCTCTTAATTTAAGTATGCTATCTTCGCAATTTATTACAAGCTCTTGCCTGCCTTTAAAATCCATTTAGTCTCCGGAATGTTATTGATTAAAGCCAAGGCTATGATATAAAAAGTTATATTAAAAAAGTATTTAAATTTATTTGGAGGAGAAATTTCTAGGTAAAAGATACCTAGAAATTTCTGTTGATTATAGTTTGCCTTCGTTATGTGAAAGGTAGTCAGCAACACCTTCAGTGCTTGGTTTCATGCCAGCATCACCTTTATTCCAGCCAGCTGGGCAAACTTCGCCGTGCTCATTTGTAAATAGCATAGTATCAACCATTCTTATCATCTCATCGATATTCCTGCCAAGTGGAAGATCGTTGATAACTGCATGGCGAACAGTGCCATCTTTGTCTAGTAAGAATGAGCCACGAAGTGCTACACCAGCATCTTCTAGAAGTACGTCAAATCCGCGAGCGATTGATTTTGTCATATCAGCTACGATAGGGAAGCGAACTTTGCCAATACCACCTTTGTTTACTGGAGTCTCTTTCCATGCAAAATGTGAAAATTGGTTGTCGCATGAAACTGCGATAACTTCGATACCACGTGACTTGAACTCGTCATATCTTTTGTCAAATGCGATAATTTCGCTTGGGCAAACAAAAGTAAAGTCCATTGGATAGAAAAATACAACTGCGCCTTTCTCGCCAATATTTTTATAAAGATTAAAATCATTTACAATTTGATTGTTTCCTAAAACTGCTGCAGCTGTAAAATCAGGTGCTTTTTTTGTTACTAACATTTGTTCTCCTTAATAATAAATTTTATTGATTGCGAAATTATATCTATTCAAAATTAAATTTAGTTTAAATATATTTTAGAAATTTTTGTGTAGTAAATTTAGCGTTATTGATAAGAGTAGAAAATGGATTTTTGTTAAAAGTGTTAAAAATTTGAATTTTAAAAATTTTATTGATGAGAATACTTGAAAGAAATTAGTAAAAGCGTTACTAAAAATTTAGAAAATTACTTGCTGTAATTATTGTAAGTCGCTAAAATTTTTTCCACCAAATTTTAGAATTGCTGATCCCCATGTAAAGCCGCCACCAAATGCATCAAGAAGCAAAACTGAACCATTTTTGATACGGCCGTCTTCATAGGCATCATTTATAGCCATCGGAATTGAAGCGGAGCTTGTATTGCCATATTTAGCAACAGTCAAGACACACTGCTCATCTTTAAAATTTAATCTATTTTTTACTGCATCTATTATTCTTATATTTGCTTGATGAGGTATAAAAAAATCAATATCTTCGCTTTGCATTTTATTTGCATGTAAAATTTCTATTACGCTTTTGCTAAGTGTTTGAACTGCTATTTTAAAAACTTCATTTCCACTCATATGGATAAAATTTAACCTATTTTTTAGTGTTTCCTCGCTAGCTGGAAATACACTCCCACATCCTGGAGTTATTAAAAGTTCAGCTTGTTTGCCGTCACTTGCTGTATGGATATCGATGATCTCATTACCATTACTACTACTAATTACAGCTGCACCTGCTCCATCACCAAATAATATACAAGTGCTTCTATCTGTATAGTCAACAATAGAGCTTAATTTTTCGGCCCCAATGATTAAAACATTCTTTTTGGCACCGCTAACAATGAGAGAATTTGCAAGTTCTAAAAGATAAATAAAACCGGTACAAGCCGCACTTATATCAAATGCTGTAACTCCATAGTTTAAACCCAAATTTGCAGCTATTTTGCAAGCAGTAGAAGGCATACAAAGATGATCTGGAGATATTGTGGCACAGATGATTGCATCTATTTGAGATTTATCAAGTCCTGAGCGTTTTATGGCTAATTCACCAGCCTTTGTACCAAGGCCACTTGTTGTTTCGTTAGTTGCAATATGCCTTTGCTCGATACCTGTTCGCTTTACTATCCATTCATCACTTGTTTCAACCATTTTTTCAAAGTCAAAATTTGTTAGAATTTTTTCTGGAATATAAGAAGCGATAGAAATCAGTGAAGCTTTTGGCATATTTTACCTTGCAAAGTGCGAAAGTTCTTCTTCGATAACTTTATTTATGTTTGAATTAGCAAATTTTATTGCTTGAAAAATTGCATTCTTTATAGCTTTTGAATTGCTTTTGCCGTGACTTATGATAACACAACCATTTACACCAAGAAGTGGTGCACCGCCATATTCGTCATAGCTAACCTGCTTTTTAAGTGTCTTAAAAACTTTTCTCATGAGTACAGAGCCAGCTATAGCAAGAGGTGATTTTTTAATTTGTTTTTTGATAATTTTACCTATAGCGTCTGCAACGCCTTCGCTAGTTTTTAAAAGAATATTTCCCATAAAACCATCACAAACCATTACATCGATACTACCATCAAAAATTTGGTTGCCTTCTGCATTACCAACAAAGCTATCAAGCCTAGAAACTAATTTAAAGGCTTCTTTGCTAACTTCATTGCCTTTGCTCTCTTCTTCGCCATTTGATAAAAGACCAACTTTTGGCTCTTTTCTACCTAAAATTTCTTTTGCATAGGCCTCACCCATTATGGCAAATTGAAACAAATGCTCGCTTCTACAATCAACATTTGCACCAACATCTAAAACTAAAGTCGCAGATTCTTTTGAATTTGGCATAAGTGTTGCAATTGCTGGACGAGAAATATTTTTTAGTCTACCAATTCTTAGGGTAGCTAAACTCATAGTTGCACCGCTATGACCGGCAGAAACTAAAGCATCAACTTCCTTATTTTTTAAGAGTTCAATTGCTTTGTAGATCGTACTATCTTTTCTCTTAAGTGCATCAGTCGCACCATCTGCCATCGAGATAACTTCGCTAGCTTCTAAAAATTCGATATTTTTTAAATAAGATTGTGGAATGAGTGGTTTGATGACATTGCTATCGCCAACTAATACAGCTTTAAATTCTGTCTCTTTTAGTGCATCAATAACACCAGATATTATAGGATCTGCACCAAAATCACCACCCATAGCATCGATAGCAATGCGAATCATATTTTAATATTCACCTGTAGTTTTGTTTATGCGGTGAGGCATTTTCCAAGAACCATCTTTGTCTTTTACAGGTACTGGAAGTGTAACTTTATAATGTGTTCTACGTTTTGCTGCACGAGAATGACTCACTCTTCGCTTTGGTACTGCCATTTTTACTCTCCTTTATAAATTTTTACATTTTTCACAATAGAAATAATCACTTTTAAAAGCTTCTAACTCGCTCTCAAAGACTTCTTTTAAATTAATATTGCCATCAAAAAATTCCATCGTATCGCTAAGCTCATTTTCGCTATCTTTATAAATACCGTCACTTAAATTTAGCTCTACATCTTGATCGATAGGTAGCATAAATACTTCACCGCATCGATCGCAAACATAATTTATATTCCCTTTTATTTTGCCTTGGCATTTTACCAAAAAAGGGTCTTTTCTTTTTAAAATTCCAATAAAAACTAAATTATCATTTCCTACTAGCTCAAAGCTTATATCTTTGTTTGCTATTTTAGAAAAAGATATAATCAATTTTCTTGACCTAAAATTAGCAAATTTCTCTTGAAGCAAAGAAGAAATTTATTTCATTCACAGCATTTTCTAGACTATCACTTCCGTGAACCGCATTTGCATCAATGCTATCAGCAAAATCAGCTCTTATAGTGCCAGGAGCTGCTTCTTTTGGGTTAGTTGCACCCATTAGCTCGCGGTTTTTAGCAACTGCATTGTCGCCCTCTAAAACCATAACCACAACTGGCCCGCTTATCATAAATTCGACTAGATCGTTGTAGAAAGGTCTATCTTTATGAACTGCATAAAATGCTTTTGCATCGCATTTGCTAAGTTGGATTTTCTTTGCAGCTGCGATTCTTAAGCCGTTACTTTCAAATCTATCTATAATTTTTCCAACAACATTTTTCTTAACAGCATCAGGCTTAATAATAGAAAGTGTTCTTTGCATAAATTTTTCCTTAAATCTAGGTTATTTAAATTGAAGTTGGCAATTATATCAAATAAAGCTTAAAAATAAAATAGGCTCAATTTGAGCCTAAAATTTATAAATATAAAATTATTGAATAACTGGAATAGAGCCATTACGTGCATCAGCACCGATTTGATCGCGAGAAGGTTGTCCTGCTACAACAGCGTCCCATACGATACAACCGTCAGTTGGACAGGCGGATGCACAGGCTGGCTCATCGTTATAGCCTACACATTCAACACATTTATTTGAATAAACATAGTATGCGTCTGCTCCAGTTGGGTTGTCGCTATCATCAACGATGGCTGAAACTGGGCATTCATCAATACATGAACCACAGCTTATGCATATATCAGTTATTTTTACAGACATTTTTTCTCCTTAGATTAAAATTTGGCGTAGAATATCAAAAAAAGCTGAAAATGATATAAATAGGCTCTTAAATTTAACTACAATCTTAAATTTTAGAAAAACTACTTTATAAATCTTTTATCACTTTTAGACTAAATTTACAGATTAAAATTTTAAAAAGGTTGTATAAATTTAATGAACGATATTATTGAAATAACTGGCGCAAGGGAACATAACTTAAAAAATATAAATCTTAAAATTCCTAAAAATAAATTAGTAGTTTTTACCGGTCTTAGTGGCAGTGGTAAGAGTACGCTAGCCTTTGATACACTCTATGCTGAGGGACAAAGAAGATATATGGAGAGCCTTAGCAGCTATGCTAGGCAGTTTTTAGATCGTGTTGGCAAACCTGACGTCGATAAGATTGAGGGTTTAACGCCTGCAATTGCCATCGATCAAAAGACGACTTCTAAAAATCCTCGCTCAACGGTCGGTACGATTACAGAAATTTACGACTATCTAAGGCTTTTATACGCAAGGGTCGGCGTTCAACACTGCCATAAATGTGGCAAACCTATCTCAAAAATGAGTGCGAGCGATATCATAAATGAAATTTCAAAACTCCCACTTGGCGCAAAAGTAATCATTTATGCACCGCTAGTTCGTGAGAAAAAGGGCACATGGGCGGACTTGATCGAAAATTTACGCCAAAAAGGCTTTGTGAGAGCGCAGATAGATGGCGTGGTAGTGAGGCTTGACGAGGAGATCGAGCTTGCAAAAACAAAAAAACACACGATAAAGGTTATCGTTGATAGGATCGCTATTGATGAGCAAAATCACGAGCGCCTTGCAAGCGACGTAGAAAAGGCACTAAATGAGAGCTTTGGAGAGGTTGAGATAGAGATCGCAAATGCCGATGAACTGGGCTTAAAAGAGAGTTTTATACATTACAGTGAACACATGGCTTGTTTTGACTGCAAAATTTCATTTACGCCACTTGAGCCACTAAGCTTTAGCTTTAACTCTCCAAAGGGCGCTTGCGAGCACTGTGACGGACTTGGTATAAGATACAGCCTAGATATGAGCAAGATCATCGATGAGGAAAAGTCGATAGAAAATGGAGCGATCAGGCTACTTTACGGCTACAACATGAGCTATTACTATAAATTTTTACTTGCTTTTTGTGAGCAAAATAGCATTGATATCAAAAAGCCATATTATGAGCTAAGTGAAGATGAAAAGAGGCTTGTTTTATACGGGAATGTCAAGGAAGTTGAGTTTTTTTGGAAGCGAAATAAGCTGCTTAGAAAGTTTGATGGAGTGGTTAAAATTTCACATGGGCTTTTGAAGGATTACAAAGACTTTGACGAATACATGAGTGAGAAAATTTGTGATGCTTGTAACGGACACAGGCTAAAGCCTCAAAGTTTAGCGGTCAAGGTCGCTGGCCTTGGACTTGGTGAAATTTTAGATATGAGCATAGAAAACTGCACTGCATTTTTTTCAAATGAGAAAAATTTCGCATATCTTAGCGACTATGACAAGGCGATCGCAAAGCCTATCTTAAAAGAGATCAACGAGAGGCTTTTCTTTTTGTATGACGTGGGGCTTGGCTATTTGTCGCTTGGACGTGATGCTAGGACGATCAGTGGTGGTGAGACGCAGCGTATTAGGATCGCGAGCCAGATAGGAAGTGGGCTAAGTGGCGTCATGTACGTGCTTGATGAGCCAAGCATCGGCCTTCACGAGCGAGATACACTAAAACTCATAAAAACGCTTAGAAATTTACAAGCCAAAGGCAACTCTGTAATCGTCGTTGAGCATGACAAAAAAACGATAGAAGAGGCTGATTTTATCGTAGATATTGGCCCTGGAGCTGGTAAATTTGGCGGTAACGTGGTCTTTGCAGGCAGTTCAAAAGAGCTTTTAAGCTCAGATACTCAGACTGCACAATACATAAATGGTAAGAAAAAGATCAACTATCAAAAAAATAGAAAAGCCGAGAAGTGGCTTGAAATTTCAAATGTAAATATCAACAACATCTCAAATTTAACCGCTAAATTCCCGCTTAGAAACCTTGTGGGTATCACCGGCGTTTCAGGATCTGGCAAGAGCTCGCTAGTGCTTCAGACCCTGCTTCCAGAAGCGCAGGAGCAGCTAAACAGAGCCAAAAAGGTAAAAAAGATAGCTGGGGTAAATTTAAGCGGACTTGAGAATTTAGACAAGGTCATATACCTCGATCAAAGCCCGATCGGCCGCACCCCACGCTCAAATCCAGCGACTTATACTGGCGTGATGGACGAGATAAGAAATTTATTTGCACAGACCAAAGAGGCAAAGCTTAGAGGCTATAAAATAGGGCGCTTTAGCTTCAACGTCAAAGGTGGGCGTTGCGAGAAGTGCCAAGGTGAGGGCGAGATCACGATCGAGATGCATTTTTTGCCTGATATAAACGTGGTTTGTGACGTTTGTAATGGCGCTAGATATAACGCTCAAACTTTGGAAATTTTATACAAAGGCAAAAACATCGCTGAGGTTCTAAATATGAGTATAGATGAGGCGGTTGAGTTTTTTAAGGCTGTACCAAAGATCGCTTCAAAGCTTACGACACTGCAAGACGTGGGGCTTGGCTACATCACGCTTGGACAAAACGCAGTCACACTTAGTGGCGGCGAGGCGCAGCGTGTAAAGCTAGCAAAAGAGCTTAGTAGAAGCGACACTGGAAATACGCTTTACATCCTTGATGAGCCAACGACAGGGCTTCATTTTGCCGATGTTGATAGGCTGGTAAAGGTGCTAAATCACTTAGTTGATCTTGGAAATTCAGTCTTTGTGATCGAACATAATATGGATGTTATCAAAAACTGCGACTATATCGTAGACATGGGACCAGAAGGCGGTGCAAAGGGTGGTAAAGTGATAGCGTGCGGCAACGTAAAAGAAGTAGCTAAAAACTATAAAAAAACTGGCAGCTACACTGGAGAATTTCTAGCACAAGAGCTTGAGGAAATGAAGAAAAAATAAAAAATTTGACTCAACCGTTTCTTTATAAAATTTAAAACGGTTGAGGTGTATCGGAGCGTTAGCTAATTTTTAAGGTCGATTTTTCATCTATCGCACTTAAAGCTAGAGCCCAAAATAGTAGCATTAAAAGTGCATTTTCATGGTGAAATGTTGTATTTGCGAGTGAAATTATATTATTAGCCATGAGCATTAAAAGTGCAAGAAAAACTATGCTATTTTGTCTAAAATTTTTAATGAATTTTATAAAGAGTAATAGTTGAAATACCAAATATGCAAGCAAGGCAACGATGCCCTTTTCTGTTAAAAATGTTAAAAAGGTATTGTGTGCGTGACTAACATGAACTTCAACATTGCCTGGAAAATATTTTGTTATATCAATGATCTTAAACTCTCCAGAACCTATCCCAAATAAAGGGTGTTCTAACCACGTATAAAATGCGCTAGCAAAGATCGGATATCTAGTCTCTGATCCAGTAACCCCCTTTGTTAGTTGACTATACAATCTATCATCTTGAGTGATATTTGTTGATATATACATATAAGAAATAGCTATTACACCAAATAAAATTATCAAGCCTAATAAAAATTTTATTTTTATCTGTTTATTTAAAATTTCAAAAAGTAAGTAAGTAAAAATAATGATTGGTAAAAGATACATTGCAGCTCTTGAGCCAGCTATCATTATACCAAGGACACAAATTCCGGCAACACTTATGCATATGTACTTTTCAAAAATTTCTTTGCTATTTATCGAAACTAATGCTACACAAAAAACTAGTAGCATAAAAATAGCACTATGATTTACGTGTCCTATTGATTTAAGCTCAAAAAGTGCTAAAGGATCATTTGAAGTGAATTTTTCTATACAAGCAGGGATAAATGCAGCAATCAAACCAGCAAATAAGGCAAAAAATAAAAATTTAAAATTTATTTTTTCTACACCAACACTTCTAGCCACAAAGAAAAATAGCATACACCTTAGCGGATCAAGCGCTCTTGATGCAGAAACTCCATTTACCAAGCAGCTTATAAAAGTAGCCAAAACAAAGATAAAAAGCGAGATATTTATGAGATCAAATTTAAATTGCCTTTTTTCTTTGACGCAAATATAAATTCCAGCCAAGACGAAAAGTGTGAGTGAAATTTGTTTTAAACCCTCAGTTACCGGCAGTGTAAATAAGACAATAACTAAAAAGAGATTGTAGAGCTTAGAGACAATGTCGTTTTTCATGCAGATCCTTTAAATTTTAAGTGGACATTTTATCATTACTGAACTAAAAATAATATACAATTAAACAAAAATTAAAAGGAAATATCGTGTCTGATGTGAAAATCAGCTTTATAGTGCCTGTTTTTAACAAAAAAGAGCATATTAGAGATTGTTTAAATTCACTTATATCTCAAGATATGGATGATATCGAGATCATAGTTGTAGATGATGGAAGCAATGATGGCACGTCTCAAATTTTAAAAGAGTACGAAGATAAAATAATATTAAAAACAAAGAGTAATGCTGGTGTTAGTGCTGCTAGAAATGATGGCATATTGTTAGCTAGCGGCAAATATACTATCTGCGTAGATGCTGATGACTATGTGGAAAAGGATTATGCTTCATGTGTTTATGATATCTCAAAAAAATTTGATGCCGATATGGTGATAACAGATATGTGTAAGGTTTATGGTAATAAAAAACTCTTTTTGAAGGATTTTGAGACAAAAGAGGATGGTGTAATCGATAAAAACGAGTATCTAAAAAAGCTTTTAGCCTCAAGACATAACAAAGTTTTACACAATGCGGCAAATAAGGCGATTAGGACTGAAATTTTAAAAGAAAATTTATTTCCAGTTGGGATCACGCAAGCTGAAGATTTTCACGCTATAGTGAGAAATGTTATCGCTTCAAAAACTCTTGTAAAGTTAAATAAGGCATTTTATTATTATAAGATCGGAGACAACAACACTGCTGGTTTTGAAAAGCTAAAAGCTGTGATGGATCATAAATTTGTTTATGACGACATAATCTCAATTTTAAAAAACAAAAATTTAGCTCTTGAAATGGTGTCAGATCTAGAATTTAGAAAGATAAAAAGCGTATATATGCCAGCTATTTTGGCAAGACCAAATCTAAAAAATAGTAGCTATGTAAAGGCACTTGATCTTTTTTATGAAGATATTGATAGCATTATAAACTCAGCTGGTTTTTCAAAACTTAGACTAAAACAGAGAATTTTGCTTAAAGTGCTAAAAAATGTAAAATCGTACGAAAATGTATCAAAAATTTTAAAAATCTTTAATACAATAAATGGCTTTTTGTCAAATAAAAAAATGAAAGAATTTAAAGAGTAGAAGATGATAAATATACTTGAGCTTGAAAGCTCTCTTGGATTTGGTGGACAGGAACACCGCACTCAGCGTGTGATAAATGGACTAGATAAGAGCAAATTTAAGGTTTTTTACGGGCTAAATCCTGGCTCAAAAAGCTTTGAGAAGCAAATAGAGTGTGAATTTGTTGAGTTTAATCTCAAAAAGTCTTTTAATATCTTTGAAATTTTAAAAATTTGCAAATTTGTAAAGCAAAATAACATAAAAATAATCTCAACTCACTCAGGAAAGGACGGCACCATAGGCGCTATAGTGGGCAAAATTTGCGGTGTTAGTGTGGTTCGCACTAGACATTTACAGCTGCCTATAACATCGCCTTTGCCTTATAACCTAAGCACAAAAGTAGTCGGCGTTTGCGACTCAGTTTGCGCGGATCTTATAAAAAGAGGCGTGAAAAAAGAGAAGGTTCTAAAAATCTACACTGGCATCGATACGCAAAAATATACGCCAGAATTTAAGATAAATATGAAAAAAGAATTTGGCTTAAATGACGATGTAGTTGGAGTTTGTATCGTTGCAGTGCTAAGAGCAGCTAAAAATCATAAGCTATTAATCGATGCATTTAGCGAGTTAAATTTAGAAAATTCAGCTCTTTTTATCGTAGGTGACGGTCCTCAAAATGAGAATCTAAAAGAGTATATAAAAGATAAAAAAAATATCTTTATGCTTGGCAATAGAACCGATGTGAGCGATTTTTTGGGCTCTCTTGATATTTGTGTGTTACCTTCAGATATGGAGGCCATCGGTGGAGCGCTACTTGAGGCGTCTTCGTGTAAGCTGGCTACCATCGGAAGCGACGTGGGAGGTCTTGGCGAGGCAGTAAGCGACGGAAAGAGTGGATTTTTATTTCAAAATGGCGATAAAGAGGGGCTAAAAAAGGTGCTTGAAAGGCTCATTTTGGATGAAAATTTAAGAAAACAGATGGGTGAGTTTGGCAGAGAGTACGTAAAAGAGGTATTTAGTATCGAAAAAATGATAGAGAACACACAAAATTTATATATGGAGCTTGTAAAATGAGCGTACCAGTTTTGATGTATCACCACGTGCTTGAAAAGAGCGGATTTATCACTAGTAGCGTGGATGAGTTTAAATCGCATATGAAATTTCTAGCTGAAAATGGCTATAAAACGCTAAGCATAAATGAATTTATTGCATATAAAAGAGGTGAGCTTGAAGTGCCTAAAAAGAGTGTTTGCATAACATTTGATGATGGCTGGATGGACAACTACATCTATGCTTATCCTATCGTGAAAGAATTTGGGCTAAGGGCAAATATCTTTATAATTACTGGCTGGATAGAAGCGGCGCAAAAGGCACACGAGATGAGGCCTGCTAACTTTTTAAATGTTGATCACAACGAGTGCAAGAGGCTTGCTCCAAGTAGACCACAAGATGTGATATTAAATTTAGAGCAGATTGAGAAAATGAGCGATTGTTTTTACTTTCACTCACATACGCACGGTCATTTTGATGGATATTTCGGGCAGCTTAGTCTGGACGAGGAATTTGGTCTTTGCCGTGAATTTATGAAGAAAAATTTTGGCTTTGAGGACGACGCGCTTTGCTGGCCGCGTGGCAAATACAATGACGAGTATCTAATAGCGGCCAAAAAGCATGGTTATAAGGCATTTTTTACTACAAAACGTGGCATTAATAAAGCTGACGGCAATCTTGAAGAGATAAAACGGATAGTGACAAAACGTGATGAGAAATGGCTAAAAAAGACCATGTTTATATATCAAAATGATATTTTAGGCTCTATCTACGCGGCGATAAGGTCTTAGTGAACTAAATTAATTGGTAAAAATTTTCTTATTTTTATCTATATGTTTTTTGTGAGATCTGGAGAACCGCTTCCGATTAGATATTTAGCTTTATTGGCTATTTGAACTCTAGTTCAAATTTATACTCATTGTTTTTGCGCACTTGCTTGGATCCTTACTCGAGTTTCTTTTATAAATCAGCGATTCGAGCTTTTTCATCAGCGTTTAAAATACAAAGAATGTCACATTTACTTATACGTAAAAGCGGGTTTGCGCTTACGTATATTACGACTTTTACGAATGGCATGATAAATTTAAAAAAACGGCATTATCTCATTTTTGTGGTCGACTTTAATTTTTACCATTGGTCATATAAAAAAGAGATTTATACTCATTACATCATCGTCGATTACAGCGGCTTGATAAGGTTTAAAGTTTTTAAATCCATTTTTTCTAATTTGTTTTGCAAGTGTGCTTTTGCCACTGCCGTGAAGCCCAGTAAGAGCGATTAAGGCTCATTTTTTATCTTTTAAAATTTCTTTACAAGCCTCGTTTAATGCCTCAAGCATTATTTATAGCCTCTATTTCTAAAATTTGAATATAAATTTCCTAGCATCGGCGTAGAATAGATAAAAAGCTTCTTTTTGATCCTAAAAATGTAGTCGTTCTCGCTTTTTGCATTGTTTGATATATCTATACGTCTTATCTTAAATTTATCATCTCCTGCGCAAAATCCACCATCTATCACACTAAAGGCAAAGTCATAATACTCTCTCACAACTTTTAGTGAAAGCTCGTTAAAGTGCCCTTTGGGGAAGCAAAATCCAAATTCTTTTTTTTCAGGAAATAGCTCTTTTATCTTAGCCAGCGAGCTAGAAAATTCCTCTCTTAACTTTGTTTCATCGTTGCTTTTGCAGGAAAAGTGGCTCGCTGTATGGCTGTCAAACTCAAAAAGCCCACTTCCTTGCATCTCTTTAATTTCGTCTAAATTTAAAAAATACTCCGCGTCTTTATCATAATCGATCTCTTTATGTTTTTTAAATACAAAGTCGTAGTCTTGCCTTTTAAAATCCTTGATCTTATCTGTTATCAAAAAGCAAACAGCTGGAATTTTTAGCTCTTTTAAGATAGGAAATGCAAATTTATAATTATCAAAATATCCGTCATCAAAAGTTAGTAAAATGTTCTTTTTAGAGGCTTTTGCTCGGCCACTAGCTATATCTTTAAACTGAGCATAGTTTATAAATTTATAGCCCTCATCTAACGCCATCAAAAGCGCCTTTTTAAATAGCTCTGGCTTAATGGCAAAGTCGTTTTCATTGTTATTACAGTGATGCATCGTTAGCACGCAAACTGGGTAGTTCATTTTTGCTCCAGTAAATTTTTAATAGCCTCTTTTAGCGCCTTGTGACTAAAGTTTTCATCCACAAATTTAAAGGCGTTTTGTGAGTAAATTTTGGCTTTTTCAGGCTCATTTATCAGCTCCAAAATGCACTCTTTTAGCGAAATTTCATCTAAATTTTTAGCACAAAGCCCACGCTCTTTATCTTTAACTAGCACATTCATCGGCGCGTTGTCATAGACCACGACTGGCACTTTTGAGCTCATTGCTTCAAGCAAAACTGTGCCAAGTCCCTCAGAGTGCGATGCGAAGACATAGATATCAAAGCTTTTTATAATGTTTGCCGCGTCATTTCTAAAGCCAGTGAAGATGATCTTATCTTTTTTGCTAAAAATCGAGGCAATCTCATTTTTTGTGCTTTCGCTGATATTTCCTGCAAAAACTATTGTGGCGTCCTTCTCTTTTAAAATCTCTTTTGCTGCATTTGCAAAGTCGTAGACACCTTTCTTGCGGTAAAGCGAAGTAAATGTACCGATAACTAGCTCATCTTGAGATATATTAAACTTATCTCTAAATGTGCTTTTTGTATCATCTATCGCCTCCACATCGACTGTACTTGGCATAAAAACTAGCTTATCTTCGCTAACGCCGATGCTTAGCAGGTACTCTTTGACGCTATTTGAGATGTATAAAATTTTATCAAATAGTCTTTTGTGCATTAGTTTTGAAAGGAAGCCTTTTATAGGAAAAAGATTATGCCTTTCCTTGTAAAATTTAACGCCTTTGCTTCTGTAAAATAGCCCAGCAATTGCTCCAACCCAGCTATCAGTCGAGCCATGTGTGATCACGACATCTATCTTGTTTGAGCTTATTGCTTCACAAAGTGCTGGCACGCTTTTATGAAAATTTTTCTTATTCATCTCTTGTGCTATAACACTAAAGCCTTCTTCTTTTGCAATGCTTTCTATCTGAGAATTTGGGTTGCAAAAAAGTATGACATTGTGACTCATCTCACGCATAAAATGCATCTCATTTAGCGTCTTGTTTTGCTCACCACCCCAGTTAAAAAGTGTCTGCGTGTGAAGAATATTCATCTGCCTATCCTAAAATTTCTTTTATTTTGGCTTTTATCTTTGGCATTTCGTCGCTAAAATCCATCAAGGACTTTTCTATGCCATGCTTTGCTATACCTTCCTTGTCGCAAGGCACAAAGTCCCAGTCTTTTTGATAGACGATGTGTTTGCCCATACTTTGGATGCCATTTTGCGCTGTGTAGCCATTTTCCATAAGTGAGTTATCCCAAGGCCCCCACTCAAAAGCATTACTTGGACCAAAAAAGGCTATGACTGGTACATCATTTGCAGCGGCAATGTGCATTATAGCTGTATCCACTCCGATAAAAAGGCTTGAATACTTTGATAGGGCGATCGTTTGTTTCAAATTTAGCTTGCCGCCTAAATTTATAGGCTTACTCTTGCAAATTTTTAGTACGCTTGCTAGCTTTTCAAGTTCATTTTCTTTATTATCGCTTGTTAGCACGACCTTTACACCAAGCTCATTTTCGCAGTAGTCAATGAGCTCTGCCATGCTCTCATCATTTGCGCATTTAAACATCCAGCGGCTTGTTAGATGCATATGTACAAAGCATTTTGGTAGATTTAGATGCTCCACGCTCTCGTCTGAAAATACGCTCACCTTTTTGCTAACCGGTTCAAACCCCAAAGCTCTTAAAGCGTTTAGATTATGATCGATCGTATGTGAAAAATTTTCATAGTATTTTGCCTTGACGTTTAGAAGTTTATTTATTGAGTGATTTTTGCCAAGAAAGCCTACTATTTTTTTGATCTTTGCGTATTTTGAGATGATGATACCACGATCCCCCGTGGTTGTTTGTATGGCCATATCGTATTTTTCTTTTTTGATGGCTTTTATAAATTTTATCTCGGTAATTAGTTTTTTAAAAAAGCCAGAATTTGCACTTTGTCTATCGTAAATGTGGATTTTATTTATGTGAGGATTTCCCTCGATCATCGCTTCTGTGCCTTTGTTTAGGGCAAAGTCGATGGTCGCATCTGGGTAGTAGTGGTGCAAATTTTCAATGAGCGGTGTTGTTAAAAGCACATCGCCGATGTTTCTAAATTTAATCACAAGTATTTTCATTTTATATATTTCCAAAATGTGTACTGAGCGTAAAGTCTAGCTATGATGTAGCCGGCAAAGCCCTCTTTAAAGCCACCTTTTAGCACATAAAGCTTAAAAAATGTCCACGCTGGACTTGTAAGCGCCTTTAGTAAATTTCTTTTTGCGCCCATGCTTGAGTAGCGATTTTGCTTAGCTATAAACTGCTCGATGCTCTCATATGCATAGTGTAAGAAGTGATTTTTAAGCGCGCCAAGCCTTTGTGAGCCGTCATTTAAAACGACCTTTTCATGCACAGCTCTGCCATCAAATTTGGCAAAATTTTTGTTAAAAAGCCTCACTGTGTAGTCTGGATAGAGCCCCATATTTTTGATCGCTTTGCCAAAGAAAAAATTTAGCCTAGCTACGTTGTAGGCCATAAATTTTGGCTCTTTTAGCGTATCTATGATCTCGTTTTTAAGTTCATCCGTGATCACCTCATCACTATCAAGCACAAAGATCCACTCGTTTTTGGCTAGATCCACGCCCTTTTGCTTTTGTGCGCCAAATCCAAGCCATGCTTGCTCGTGAAATCTCACGTTGCTAAAGCTATCACAAATTTGCCTTGTGCTATCTTTTGAGCCGCTATCAACCACGATGACCTCATCTGCAAAATTTGTACTTTCTAACACTTCTTGCAGATATTTTTGGCTGTTAAAAGTTAAGATAACGACACTTAGCATTTATACTCATTTTCGTAAAATCTCTTAAATCTTTGGTGAAACCAAAAGTATTCTTCAGGCCTTGCTCTAACCATCTCTTCGCACGCGCTACACTGCATTTGAGTTACTTTTTGTACCGCCTCTTCTTTGTCAAATTTATTTATATCAATGGCTAGTGAAAAGCAAATTTCGCTTATATTTTCATCTTTTTGATAGATAAATGCATTAATTATTAGTGCGTTTGTTTTTTGGGCTAGTACGCTTGCAGCTGGTGTGTGAAGCACATCTTTGTCAAAGAATTTCACCTTTATGCCATCTTTTGGAGATGTATTTTGATCGACTAAAATCCCCACTATTCGCCTAGCTTTTAGTGCTTTTAAGATATCTTTTGCACCACCATCTTTGTCTATTAGCTCCACGTCAAACTGCGATCTGTTGGCTCTTAAAATTTTATCCATGACGCTACTATCAAGCTTTCTGCCAAGCACTGAGACTGCGCCAAAACGAGCGGACATTGCTAAGCTAAAAAGCTCCCACTGCCCAAAATGAGCGGTAGTCACGATAATCGGACGATCAAGCTTAAGCGCTTCAAGCAGATTATGTTCATTTTTAAAGCTAACTTTTTCAAGCACTTTTTGCTTTGTTGTATTTTGATTTAGGATGAAATTTATACCAAGATATTTTGCAAAGTTGTAGTAGCATTTTTTAGCGATCTCAAGCTTCTCTTCCTTGGTTTTTGACTCACCAAATGCAAGATTTAAATTTATCATCACGATATGAAATCTCTTTTTTTTAAGTTTCATAAACGCAAACGCTAAAAATTTGGCAAGCAAATCTCTAAGTGAACTAGGCAGTAAAAATATAAAAAATTTTAAAGTATAAAAGCCAGCCAGATAGAGCCTATCCATTTAGTAGCCTTTTTGCAAAATTTGCAACCGTTTCTGGGAAAATTTCTCTTATGCAAAAGTCGTTTTTATCGATACTTCTCGCATCTATTTGCTTGCCCATATCTATAACTAAATTTTTATCCGTGATGTAAGCATTTCTGTGGCTGGGACGGTTGCCAAAAAGTGTGATAGAAGGCCTATTCATCGCCCAAGCAAGGTGTGTTAGGCCACTATCGTTGCCAATTACTAAATCACAGCTTGTAATGAAGCTTATCATCTCTTTTATGCTAAGTTTTTCAAGTAGCTTTGCCGAGGTACCTGAGATGATCGCCTCAGCCCTTACTTTCTCGCTCTCACTTCCGTAGCAAAGGCAAATTTCGCATCCATCAAGTAGCCTGATCACATCTTTAAATTTGTTATAAATTTTGCTCTCTTCGCTTGCAAAGGCAGCGATCAAAACGCGTTTTTTACCACTTTCGTTTTTATAAATTTCACTTGCTTCAAAGCAAGGTACTTTTTCTAAAATTTCACTTGCTTCAAAGCTAAAATTTAGAGCAAAAGCTACAAGCGATAAATTTCTAATGATTATATTTTCGTTGTAATCAATTTTAAATTTATGTCTATAAAGCCTAGCTGCGATCTTTTCTTTGACACTCTCTCTGCTAAAGCCATAAGTTTGCTTGCCTATTATTTTTGCGACGACGGCTGATTTAAAAAGTCCTTGCAGATCGATCACTTTGTCAAATTTACCAAGCGTTTTTAGTATCTTGTAGCTCTTTTTAAAGCTTTGTTTAAGCGGCAAAACGACTAGCTCGTCGATAAGCGGATGATCTTTTAAAAGGCTTGCAAAACGAGCATCAACTAGCCACGTGATATGAGCATTTTGGTAGTGCTTTTTGATAAACTGAAGTACAATAGCTGCGTGCACGATATCCCCAAGAGCTGAGAGTTTGACGATGGCTATTTTTAGTTGATTTTTGTTTTGCATTGATCACTTTAGATATAAATTTTTGGTATGATTTTAAAAAAAAATGCTTAAAAAAGGGCTAAAATGGCGAAAAGTTACATCTGTGTCTTTGACTGCGAAACGATACCTGATGCAAATTTGATAAGAAAAATTTATGGCATTGACGGGAGCGATGAAGATGTGAGCATGCAAGCGATGGCGCTGCAAAAAGAGGCCAGTGGGAGTGATTTTTTACCTGTGATGTTTCATAGAGTGGTCGCGATCTCTGCGGTAATGGCTGATGAGTACGGTAAATTTTTAAAAGTTAGCACGATGGAGGGCAAGGATGAGCGCGAGATCATCGCTAAATTTTTAAAATTTATAAATGATTATAACCCAAGGCTTGTTAGCTTTAACGGCCGTGGCTTTGACCTACCGATGCTAATGGTACGTGCGATGCGCTACAACCTAAACGCGGCGGCGTATTACGAGAGCGAAAACAAAGAGCTAAATAAAAATAAATGGGAAAATTATAGAGCAAGGTATTCGCCTAAATTTCACCTTGATTTGCTTGATTTTATAAGCGATTTTGGAAGTGTGAGAGGACTAAAGCTTGATACACTTTGCGCTAGCTTAAATTTACCTGGCAAGTACGATGTGCACGGCGATCAGGTGCTTGAGCTTTACTATGCTGGTGAGCTTGATAAGATCAACGAATACTGCGAAAGTGACGTGCTTAATACCTACTGGCTCTTTTTAAAATTTGAGCTTTTACAGGCAAATATCTTGCAAGATGACTATATAAATCACCTAAACGTGATGAGTGAATTTCTAGCCAAAAACTGCGCTCACAGAGGATACACTGAGATCTTTTGCACTGCGATAAGCGACGAGCTAGCTAGAATTTCTGGCAAGTTAGACTATGAGATAAAGGTTCAAAAAGAGAGTGAGAATTACGAGGAATTTGATGATTTTAGTGATCTTGATGGTGTAAAAGATACGCCAGCGCAGCTAAATGAGCGTTTAGCTAAACAAGGGCTTGATGGGCTTTTGAAAAAAGCAAATGAGATCACTCCAGCTAGCAAAAAAGAGAAGAGTTTTTTAGAAGAAAAGCTTCCTGAGATAAATTTAGACGAAGAGTAGAAATTCTATACTTTTAGGTCGTAAAATGTCCTTTGCTACTCTATGGAATTAATATCCTGATCCGCGGAATATCACGGGTACTCAAATCCAAATTCATACTCTTTTAAAACTCCATTAGAAAAGATGAATTTCTCGTAGTAGAGTGGCATATCAAATTCTTGTAAGAGTTTGCTTTCATTTTGCTCAGTGATGTAGGTGACAATAGAGGTGGCATTTTCTTCTTGTAGATCGTTTGGCTTGCCTAGCTTCTTTAAAATTTGGTCTTGTTTGTCACCAAGTTTGATGCCAGAATTTGTAGTAAAATCTTTTATTTTGCTGGAATTTATATAATCTTTAGTCAAATTTTTATCAAAAAATTTGACATTTATCCTTTGGACCTCACCGCTACCACCACAACAAAAATCGAGCGTCATTATCTGTGTTCTTGATAAATTTATGAAGCTTGCCTTTTCGCCATCTAAGAAATATTTAATTTTTTTAGATGATAAATTACTTGTAGGTAAAATTTTACCTACTTTGATTTTGTCTATGCTTGTTGTGCGCGGCAAATTTTCACTGGCTGTTAAATTTAGAAAACCTAAAATTAGAGATAGTATTAAAAAATGTCGTATCATGTTATTCCTTTACTGTAATTTTTTTTGGAGGCTTAGAGTTATTTGGATTATTTTTTATATTAATAGTAGCATGAATACTCTTTTTGTGTTTTAATAAATTTTTCATAATTTCTTCAAACTCCAAAAGCTCTTTTTGGGTGCCAGTAACTCCAATACAACCAAGTGTTCCTTTGTTGTTACCATCTGGATGAATTCTTAGAAGTGATCTTTCAGTTTTAAATTGTGGATTTAGGTTAAAACTAAAACCTACTCCATGAATATTCATACCAGGATTATAATCTTTGTCTTTTCTTCTGTTTCTATATGTATCAACTGTATATTCTCCATTTTGTGGAGCACCGCTTCCAAATCCACCAGCTACCATTGTAATGGACAGTATAATGTCATCATTTTCTTTTAAATATAAAAGTCCATTTCCCATTTTACTATTTTCCATTGTTCCTTCGATTAATATGTTGTATATCTTATTATTGACATCAATCCCAACCCCCTCATCTCCATCTTCCCACATACCTTTATCTACTCTAGTTAAACTCTTTGATTCATTAAAAGAGTTAATAAATTTATCCATATTCTCTTTATTTAATAAATTTATACCAAGCTTATCATCTTTATCTGCATTAGACTGATTATTACTATAGCTCTCTTCTTTTGTATAAATTTGATAGCTCTTATTTATCTTTTCATCACTTTTTAACTTTTTGCTTAGTTTGTCGTCTTCATATATATTTATCTCATTTGATGAGATATTTTTATTTATATATAAGTAATTATCATTTTTTATTAAAGTATTGTCTTTATTATCACTAAGCTTTAATTTAGCATCAAATGCCTTCTCTTTTATAGCATGCTCAAACTCATATATACCAAGCTTATCATCTTTAAATTTAATATATAGAGGTATCTTTATATCTATTCTTATATGATTTTTGCCATATCTTGTATAAAACTTAAATTTATCCTTATCACCTTCAAGATATGCAAAAAATACTATAGTATGACCACCTTGCTTTAGCTTATCTAGATCATCTTTTTGTATAACATCTGAAATTTTAAATGTTATCTCTTTACCTTTTTGTTCTTTTAGGGCTACTACATCTTTTGGATTTGATTTAGACGCTTTGTTATACTCTATGCTCTTTATGACCTTATATCCCCAAAGTATCTCTTTATATCTCTTACTACCTTTTTCTTGTTTATATATAGCCTTTAAACATATTGGCTCATTTGTCTTAAATGGATACTCACTATCAGAGATTACATTTGTTATATGATCTGTTATATCTCTTAACGAGACCTTATTGCTATAGCAAAAGTTAGAGCTACTCTTATCTTGATATCCTAAAGATATTACAGCTGTATCAGTGTGAGCATGAATATCTTTAGTGCTATAAACTTTACTTAGATCACTTGAATAAAGTATAAATTTAGTATCTCCTTTATTCTCTTTATCTATTGGGATATTAAATGTAGCTGTATATGAGTTTTTAATATCTGAGTCTTCATTTTTTACTAAAGATATACTCTCATATATACTTTTATCAAAGCAGTGATGAAGATATATCTTATCTATATCTTCACTTGCCTTACCATCTTCGTTTTCAATTATGAGATTATTTATTGTAAGAGTAAGACCTGAACTTGATGCTGATGTAGGCACTACATTGTTGCCATGAGCTAGACGAAGCTTTATATCAAACATAGCTGAGTCTTTATCATCTCTTAGGGTAAAGTTATTCTCTTTGGCGAAATTTAATAAAGAAAAATTTAGATGTTTGTTTTTGGACGTTTGGTCTTCAAAGTACTTCATACTTATAGCGCCATCTTCTAGCTTATACTCTATATCATCACTACTTTGCTTTATACTAGTAAAGGTAGCACCATTTATCTTATCTTCTTCATTTTTGTTTTCTTGATAGAGTATTACTGTATCTTTGCTCTTTGCATTTTTAAATTTTATCTCTTTATTTTTACTATCTTCATAAGAGTCAAATTTAAAGTCAGCAAGTATTAGCTCACATAAATTTACCTTGCCATAGTTTGACCTACTAGAATTTAGCTCCTTTGGGTTTAGCTCACTGCAATCAAATGGAGTCTGACTAGCTAGCACGACGGTAAATTCGCTCTTTTTAGGTTGAAAGACTCTAATAGGAGTTGTCATCTTTCTTGGGCATAGCAAGAGTATATTTTCTTGTTTATAAAATTCCTCCTCTCTTTGTCTTAAGAGCTTATTTATTCTTGAAGTGTTTGAAGCATTTGAGCTGATTAAATTTACGCAGTATATATTTTCAAGGTTAAAGGTCTTTGTACTTTGGGTGCTTAATAAAGAATTTATCTTTGTAACAAATGGCTGAAATAAAGCCTCACGCTTTGAT
This sequence comes from Campylobacter concisus, assembly GCF_002092855.1. Lineage (NCBI taxonomy): Bacteria > Pseudomonadati > Campylobacterota > Epsilonproteobacteria > Campylobacterales > Campylobacteraceae > Campylobacter > Campylobacter concisus. Next base: position 308,740 of record NZ_LVLC01000012.1, on the reverse strand, counting down.
GCATCTGATGCGTTTAAATTCGATCCATTTTCTTGAAGTTTCATAAATTCTAAATGGGTGACGTTTTGGATGATCTCTTTATTGTTTTGTTTTTTTGATTTATATTTTGCTTTGGATATATTTAAATGACTAAAAACATCTATGCACTCGGCAAAATTAACATTTTGTTCATCACTTTCATAAAGCCCAAACTGAGTTGAAATTTTTTCTCGTAAAAGAGATATTTTATTGCTTGCTTCATCACTAAAGCTATCATATACTAGCCAAAACCAGGCCTTAAAACGATTTTTGCTTTTGATATAGCTTGCTAGGGACGGATCAATATTGCTTTTTTTACTGATATAAAGAAGTGCTAAAAGCGCGACATGCTCTCTTGAAATTTGGCTGTTTTGCGTATCTGAAGTAAGTGAAACGGCTTGTAAATTTTCAAGTGGCGAGTTGTTTAATTTTTGATTTATCTCTTGGATTAGCGGCGTAAGCTTTCGCTCTAAGATGGCATTTAACTGATCTTCCGAGCTAAATTCAAACTCAGGCAAAGTATCAGCATTTCCAGACTTTGCATAAGCCTCTTTTGCGGCATCATTTATCTTTTTTAAAAGTTCATCTGTATTTATCTTTTCTATGGTAGTCGTACTCGTGGTGTTAGTGATAGCTCGCTTGATATCTTTTATGACTTTGTCTTTGTTATTTTTATAAATTTGAGCACAAATAAGTTCTATATCATCTTTTAGGCTAAAGCCATATCCAATAAGTAGTTTGTTGTTAGATATAAATGGTCTGCTTATGTCATTGTCATATGAAAATTTTATAATATCTATTAAATTTCTTTTAAAATTTACATCATTTCTGGGCGTTAGAGGCATTAAACTTCCTTGGAAATTTTTGCTAAATATTAGCACAAACTTAAAAAGTATTCAACAATAAAACTTTATAGTAAAAATTTATATCAAAAATATAAATTTGTATGTTTTTATTTTTGAGAAGGCTATTTAAAAGAGCTTGTAAATTTAAAGCGCCTTTATAAACTCTTTAAATTTATCGCCTCGCTCGGCATAGCTCTTAAACTGATCAAGACTTGCAGCTGCCGGGCTAAGAAGTGCTATCTCGCTAGTCTTTAGCTCTTTATTTATCTCATTGACAGCATTTTGCAAAAAGCCGCATTTCAAAGCTGGTATGCCAAATTTAGTCGCTAATTTCATGAGTTTGTCACTATTTGAGCCAATGGCGTAAATTTTTACTCTTAAACTCTTTAAGCCTTCAAAAAGTGGCGTCATATCAACACCCTTATCATCGCCACCAAGTATTAGATGTATGAAATGATCTTTGTAGCGCTTTACGGCCTGTATGCTCGCATCTATGTTAGTCGCTTTTGTGTCATTGACCCAGATTCTGCCATTTTTGTCACTAAATTCTTCAAGCTTGTTTGCCTCGATGACGAAGGTATTTAAAAGCGCGACATCGCAGCGGTCAAATAAAATTTTCTCCACCGCTAATGCAAGCAGTGCATCAAGTAAAAATGGCGTTTTGAAATTTATATCATCTACGCTTACACCGCAAAATTTAGCCAGATCGCTCTCGTCTTTGTAAGCGATCACTTTTGCCTTTGTTGGCGTATTGGCGTAAATTTCAGGCACGATCGCCACGCTGCTTTCGCTCATGCTAGCAAGCGGCTTTAGCTTAGCCTTTTCGTACTCGCTCATGTTTCCATGCCAGCTTAGATGATCTGGAGTGATCGGTAAAAGCACGTAGATGCCAGGTGTAGCGTGATTTGTGTAGTGAAGTGTAAATGAGCTAGTCTCAAGTATCCAAATTTTAGCGTGCGGATCTAAATTTGCTAGTGCGATACCAACATTACCGCCCATTACCGAGCCCTTGCTCTCCAGTAGGTGCTGTGTCATCTTTGTGGTCGTAGTCTTGCCGTTTGTGCCACTTATCCAGATATTAAATGGCAGATTTTCTTTATAAATTTCATAAAAATAGTCATACTCGCTAACTAAATTCTTAGCTTTTTTAATAAGCTCGTGACGAGGCGGAATGCCTGGGCTTGGTATCTCTAGGCCGCTTTTTGCTGGATCAAATTCGCTAACTGGCAAAAGAGTATTGCCAAACTCATCTTTTGAAATTTCACTAAATTTATCATCATAGATATCCCAAAGACCGTCTTTTGTGAAATTTTTAGCGATAGCCTTTATCGTGCCACCGTAGCCAAATAGCGATTTTCTCATGACTTTCCTTATCTGATCTTTAGCGCAGTTAGTGCGATTAGGTTTGCTAAAAGTGCGATGATCCAAAAGCGCACGATGATCTTATTTTCCGCCCAGCCTTTTATCTCAAAATGGTGATGTATAGGCGCCATAAGAAAAATTCTGCGTTTAAAAATTTTAAAGCTGCCTACCTGCAGAATGACGCTTAGGGTTTCAACGACAAAGATGAGGCCAATGATGATGAGTAAGATTTCATTTTTGGTCGCAACACCCATAAAACCGATATATGCTCCAACGCTTAAGCTACCGCTATCGCCCATAAAGACTTCAGCTGGATGGCAGTTAAACCATAAAAAGCCCATCAATGAGCCAATTAGGGCTGAAGAGACAACAACGCTTTCACCAACGCCTATGATCTTTGGCAAGAGTAAATATGAGCTAAAGACAGCGTGTCCGCAGATATAAGCAAAAACGCCAAGTGTCAGAAGCGAAAATATAGATGGCACAGTAGCTAGCCCGTCAAGCCCGTCTGTTAAATTTACTGAATTTGAAGCAGCGACTATGACCAGTGTCCAAAAGAAAATGGCAAAAATTTTTAAATCTAAAATAGGTTGCTTAAAAAAAGGTAGATAAAACTCGGTGCTAAGCTCGTGACTTGCATATAAAAAAACAGAAATTACAAAGGCTATTAAAAACTGAAAAAATAGCTTTGCTTTTGGGCTTAGGCCGGCGTGATTTTTTGCTCCTAAAATTTTACTGTAATCGTCCTTGTAGCCAAGCAGCGTAAAGCAAACTAGGCAAAAGAGAGATGTTAAGACAAATGCGTTATCAAGCCTTGCGCAAATTACCGTGGAAAGTACGGCTGTGAAGACAAAGACAAGTCCGCCCATAGTCGGCGTTTTGGCCTTTTTTTGGTGAGTTTGTGGGGCAAGCTCATAGATAGGCTGGGCGGCGTTTTTTGCCTTTGCCCAAGTGATAAACTTGGGCATCAAATAAGTTGTGAGTGCAAAAGCGATGAAAAAAGCGATACCAGCACGGACGGTGATGTATTGAAAGATATTAAAATTTAAAATTTCATAGATATAGTAAAACATGAGAGCCTTTATTTTTAAAAAAAGCAATTTTAGTATAATGGCCTTAAAAATTATCTAAAATTAAGGATAAATTTTCAAAATGAGTCAAAAAACTATTTTAATAATAACTGATGGTATTGGATTTAATAAAAGCGGTAAATTTAACGCATTTGAGGCGGCTAAAAAGCCAAATTACGAGAAATTTTTTAAAGAAATTCCAAACTCACTTATAAAAACTTCTGGAAACGCTGTGGGACTACCTGAAGGGCAGATGGGAAACAGCGAAGTAGGGCATATGTGCATAGGAAGCGGACGAGTTTTGTATCAAAATTTGGTCAAAATTTCACGCAGCTTCGCTGACGGCTCGATATCAGAAAATGAAGCCCTAAAAGCTCTTTTTAAAAAGTGCAAGAAGATCCACGTCATAGGGCTTTATAGCGACGGCGGCGTGCACTCTCATATGGAGCATTTTGATGGTATGTGCGAGCTTGCTAGCAAAAATGGCTGCGAAGTTTTTGCCCACGCTATCACCGACGGACGCGACGTTAGCCCAAATAGCGGTATAAATTTTATAAAAAGCTTGGAAGCTAAATTTAAAGTAGCTACCGTTTGTGGAAGATTTTACGCGATGGATAGAGATAAACGCTGGGAGCGCGTAAAAGAGGCTTATGATAGCTTGGTAAATGGAGCAAATTTAAGCAGCTTATCGCCAAGCGAGTATCTACAAAAAAGCTACGATGAGGGCGTGACAGATGAGTTTGTAAAGCCAGCAAGCTTTAATGGCTTTAAGGGCATGGGCGAAGATGACGGCGTGATCGTAATAAATTTTAGAAATGATAGAGCAAGAGAAATTTGCCAGGCTCTAGGTGAGGAGAAATTTAGCGAGTTTGAGCGACCTTTTGCTATCAAAAATCTAATCACCATGACCGAATACGACGCAAATTTTAAATTTGAAGTGCTATTTAAAAATGAAAAGATAAAAAACACCCTAAGCGAGGTCATAGCAGCGGCTGGACTAAGGCAGCTTCACACGGCTGAAACTGAAAAATATGCCCACGTAACATTTTTCTTTAATGGTGGCGTCGAGGAGCTAGCCAGCAACGAAACAAGGGTGCTCATCCCTAGCCCAAAGGTAAAGACCTATGACGAAAGGCCAGAGATGAGTGCAGCAGAGGTTTGCAAAGCCGTGCTAAAAGGTATGGATGACGAGCAAGACTTCATCGTGGTAAATTTCGCAAATGGCGATATGGTAGGGCACACTGGCAACTATGAGGCCGCGATCAAAGCGGTAGAGGCAGTAGATAGGGCTATTGGAGAAATTTATACTAAGGCAAAAGAGAAAAACTATGCGATGATCATCACGAGCGATCACGGAAACTGCGAAGAAATGCGTGATAGCAGCGGTGAGCTACTGACAAATCACACGACTTATGATGTCTTTTGTTTTGTGATGGCTGATGGCGTAAAAAAGGTAAAAAATGGCGGTCTAAACAATATCGCTCCTAGTGTTTTAAAGATTATGGGACTTGAAATTCCAACTGAGATGGACGAGGCGTTAATATAAAAAATGGAGCTAGTCGAGTTTTTTGGAGCGGATAAAGTCATAACCTTTATGCTCCTTTTTGCACGTCTTAGTGGGCTTATCGTATTTTTTCCATTTTTTTCTCACAATCAAATCCCACTTAGTGTAAAAACTTTACTAGTTTTTGCCCTTTGTGTTGTGCTTTTTCCGCTCTCACACGCCCATGAGCATGCTATAAATTTTTTGATTATGGAAATTTTAAGTGAGGCCATGCTCGGACTTTGTGCTGGACTTTTGCTAAATATCGTTTTTGCCATACTTCAAATGGCTGGCGAGCAGATCTCAATGATCATGGGTTTTTCGATGGCTTCAGTGCTTGATCCACAAACTGGTACAAATTCGCCAGTAATTGCAAATATTCTAAATTTTATCGCGCTTCTTGCATTTTTGATGCTTGATGGACACCATTTAATATTGCAGTTTTATTCTGCTTCACTTTCTGCTATACCGCTTGGAGATTTTTATCCAAGAAGTGGTGTGATGAGCTATGCCCTAAAGCTTTTTGGCAATCTTTTTATGTTTGGATTTGTTCTGGCTTTCCCTATTATCGCGCTTTCTATACTTTCAGATGCTATTTTTGGCATGCTTATGAAAACCATGCCACAATTTAACCTATTAGTCGTTGGCTATCCTATTAAGGTAAGTATCGGCTTTTCGGTTTTGATAGCTATTTTAGCTGGCATTATAAAAATCATAACTGATATGATGGTGCAGATTTTAAACGATATGCCAGCACTATTTTTTTAAGTAAATAGCAATGAAATTTATCATAGAATACAGCCTCAAGCTCTTCAAGGAGGGATCATGAAAGTTGCACTTGTAAACAAAAACCCAGCAGTTTCTCGTCTTATAACGTTAAGTTTAAATAAGCTAGGCATAGAATATAGCGAATTTAACGATGTTAATAGTGTTGGCGATCAATTTGATTATATTATCATCGATAGCGATATGGATAGCAGTGATGTTAATTTAAATCAAAAGATAATGTATCTAGCACCTAGAGGCGGCGAAAAGCCTGATTTTGCTGATGTTATGCTTGAAAAGCCCTTTTTACCAACAGAATTTATTAGTTTGTTTGAACAAAACAAAGATACTGATAATGATAAAGAACTTGAGCTTGGATTAGATGAGCCTACAAATTTTAATGACTTTGACGAAAGTAATAAAAACTTTGATGATTTAGAAAATTTTGAGCTTCCAGAAATTGACATGGGCCTTGAAAATTTAGCAAAAGAAGATGATAAGGCAGATAAATTTGATAACGAGGCTTTAGACGATGAGTTTTTAAAAGAGCAGCTAAGTGAACTGGAGACCGAGGATTTAAAGGATAAAGATATCAGTTTTGATGAAACAGACACTGAACTCATAGATGATGATATGATAAATGACATAGCTAGCAAATATATGGCTGATTCAGAAGATATAGATAAATCATTAGAGCAAAACAATGAGCCGCCTGTGATAAAAGAAGAGCATAGTGATAACTTTAATGAGCTTAGTTCGCTTGTAGATGAGATAGATGATATGGGCGAGAGTGACTTGGCAGATGAAGAGGCTAAAAACGAGCTTGATAAAATGGTCGAGCAAAATTCTCAAAATTTAGAAACTGCCGAGCTTAATGAAGATTTTGTAGATGATATAAGCCAAAGTAAAAAAGAGCTCAGCGAGATCGAGTCTTTGGATAAAGAGCTAAACGAAGAAGCTAACGAAGATAGCGAAAATTTTGATGAGCTAGAGACTGATTTTGGCAGTGATGAAAATTTTGAGCCTGAAAGCGGCAAGGCAAATTTGATAGATGAAGCTAGTCAAAATTTAGAGGAAGATATAGATGAAGAATCTACCAAAGAAGCAGAGGACATTTCTTTGGGTGAAGATATAGACCTTGAAAAAGAGCCAGCTAAAGAAGATCATGAAGAAATTTCTGAAGAAGTCCTTGCTCAAGAAGATCTAGGCATGGTAGATGAGGTGTTTGAGGAAGAAAATTTTAAAGAAGAGACGTTGGGTAGCCTAAATTTTGATGTAGCGTCTATTGAGGAAATAGATGAAAATACGATGCAAGCAGCATTTGGATTAAATAATGCGCCACAAACTAGCTCATGCGATGAAACAAAAATCGATGCTGACTATAAAGAAGAGCTAACCAAAAAGATCACAAAACACGTCCATGAGTCGTTAAATGAAAGCTCGCTAAGAGATGTGCTAAAAGATATGAACATAAAGATAAATATAAGTTTTGAGGAAAAGTAGTTGCAAGGACAAATTTTAGTAGTTTCTGGACCTAGTGGAAGTGGGAAAAGTACGCTTTTGGGCCGTCTTTTAAAGGAAGAGAAGGATCTTTATTTTTCTATTTCAAGCACAACAAGGGCAAAAAGAGAAGGTGAAGTCGATGGAGTGGATTACTATTTTATAAAAGAAGATGAGTTTAAAAGCGGCATAGAAAAGGGCGAATTTTTAGAATGGGCGCAGGTGCATAAAAACTATTATGGAACGAGTCTAAAGCCTGTTTTAGCAGCACTTGAGGCTGGGAAGATAGTTATATTTGATATCGACGTACAAGGCTTTCACATCGCACTTGAAAAATTTAAAAGCTACATCACTTCAGTTTTTATCACAACTGCAAATAAAAAAGAGCTTAAAAAACGCTTGAAAAACCGTGGAACTGATAGCGACGAAACGATAGAAAATCGCCTAATGAACGCAGTTGGCGAGATGGAGCACATCTTAGAATATGATTATTTTTTGGTAAATGATGACATTGAAAAGAGTTATAAGGGCCTAAAATCAATTCTTAGAGCGATGAGGCTAAAAAGCGCGAAAATAGACTTAAGACGCGTTATTGATGAGTGGATAGATTGCTAGAAATTCAGGAATTTATGATAACATTTTGAAAAATTTATTGAGGAGAAAAAATGGGTTCTTTTAGTATTGGTCATTGGCTAGTTGTTTTAGCGATTATTGTTTTACTTTTTGGAGCAAAGAAGATCCCAGAACTTGCAAAAGGACTAGGCAAAGGCATAAAGACTTTTAAAGCTGAGATGGAGGATACAACCCCTGAAAAAAGTGAGAAAGTCGAGCATAAAGAAGAGAGTGCCGCTAGTCAAAAGATAGAAGAAACAACTAAAAACGCATAGGTTTTAGAGTTGAAAAATAAAATAAAAGCTGAAATTTCAAAGGTTTTAGAGCGTGAATTTGTGCTTGAAAAGCCAAAGGATAAAAATTTAGCCCACTATGCTACGCCACTTTTTAGCCTAGCAAAGGAGCTAAAAAAGTCGCCAGCTATGATAGCTAGCGAGTTTGCCGATAAATTTAGTGGCAGTAAGATAGTCGAAGTCAGTGCGGTAAATGGATATTTAAATTTCAAGCTAAAAAGCGAATTTTTAGATGAAATTTCAAAGCAAATTTTGCTAGATAGCGAAAATTTTGCAAAAGAAGATACGAAAAAAGATAGCTATTTAATAGAATACATCAGTGCAAATCCAACTGGACCACTTCACATCGGACATGTTAGAGGCGCAGTTTACGGCGATACTTTGGCTAGGCTTGGTAAAAGACTTGGCTATGCTATCTCAACAGAATACTATATAAACGACGCTGGTAATCAAATAGATCTGCTTGGTACTTCGATATCGCTTGCGGCAAAAGAGCAGCTTTTTAACGAAAGTGTCGTCTATCCAGAGAAATACTACCGCGGGGATTATATTTTAGATATTGCTAAGCTTGCAAATGAGAAATTTGGCAAGGAAATTTTTTATGATGAGAGTAGAAACCTCGAGCTTGCCGAGTTTGGCAAGGATATCGTGCTTGAGATCATCAAAAAAGATTTAGCAGATGTTGGGATATTTATAGAGAGCTGGGCTAGCGAGAAAGCTCTTTATGACGGC